>ONSO01000014.1 GCA_900320485.1 uncultured Lachnospiraceae bacterium
TGTAATCGAAACCTTCCCAAGGACATAGGGATTGAGAGACCATGCCTGAATTATCACATTAAGCAGTGCTTGGCGCCCTGTCAGGGGTACGTGGACCAGGCGGTCTACCGGAAACAGGTGGAGGGGGCCCTGGAGTTTTTGAACGGGAACTATGGGCCTGTTTTGAAGGATCTGGAAAATAAGATGAAGCGGGCCGCGGAGAATTTGGAATTTGAGGAGGCGGCCTCATTCAGGGATCTGTATAACAACGTGAAGTCCGTGGCGCAAAAGCAGAAGATCACGGATTCCGACGGGGAGGACAAGGATATTGTCGCCATGTATCAGGAGGGCACGGAGGCCGTGGTTCAGGTGTTCTTTGTAAGGGATGGCAAGCTGATCGGCAGGGAACACTATTACATGACGCATGTGTCGCAGCTTCCCGGAGAGGAGCTTTTCGGAGGAGAGGCGACGGAAGGTGAAGCACCTGAAAATGGAGAAACGGGAGAGGAAGCGCTGCAGGCCGGCGTTGCAGGCGGCGAAGCGGGGCAGGACGCGGAGAACGCCGGAATCCGGGAGGATTATGGCAGATTTCAGGAGGCAAGGCGGAAGGTGAAGGCCGAGGTACTTCGGCAGTTCCTTCAACAGTTCTATGCCGGCACGCCCTTTATTCCCAAGGAGATCATGCTGCAGTATGAGGTGGAGGATCAGGAGCTGATCGAGCAGTGGCTCAGTGGCCGTAAGGGCGCCCGGGTCTATTTGAGAGTGCCTAAGATCGGCAGTAAGGAGAAGCTGGTAGAGCTGGCGGCGCAAAATGCAAAGCTGATCCTGAGTCAGGACCGGGAGCACTTAAAGCGTGAGGAGGGTCGGACCATCGGCGCGGTAAAGGAGATCGCGGAAATCCTGGGACTGCCCGGCATAGAGCGCATGGAGGCCTTTGACATTTCCAATACCAACGGGTTTGAAAACGTGGCGTCCATGGTGGTATTTGAAAAGGGAAAGCCTAAGCCCAGCGATTACCGGAAGTTTCGCATGAAGACGGTGGCGGGCCCTGATGATTATGCCTGCATGCGGGAGGCGCTGACAAGGCGCTTTACCCATGGCCTGGAGGAGGCAAAGGAGCTTAGGGAGAAGGGGATGGATGAGAAGCTGGGCAGCTTTACCAGATTCCCGGATCTTTTGATGATGGATGGCGGCCGGGGCCAGGTGAACATTGCTCTGGAGGTGCTTTCGGAGCTTCACTTAAACGTTCCGGTGTGCGGCATGGTAAAGGATGACAGGCACAGAACCAGAGGGCTCTATTTTAATAACGTGGAGCTTCCCATCGACACGCATTCGGAGGGCTTTAAGCTGATCACGAGGGTGCAGGACGAGGCCCACAGGTTTGCCATTGAGTACCATCGTTCCCTTCGGGGAAAGGCGCAGGTGCGTTCCGTTCTGGAGGAGATCCCCGGGGTTGGCCCTGCAAGGAGAAAGGCGCTGATGCGTAAGTTCGGAAGCCTTGAGGAGATCAGGAATTGTACGGAGCAGGAGCTCCTGGAGATCCCCGAACTCAACGAAAAAGTGGCGCAGGAAATACTAGCCTATTTCAAAAGAGTATGATATGATATGAACGAAGGAGGGGCCCACGCGCCCTTAAGTCCCAAGGAGGACCCGCAATGCGGGAGATGCCTTGGGACAGCGTGGGAGGATGCCTTGTGACAGAACGAAGGAGGGGCCCACGCGCACCGCGAAATATATGATTGGGAGGATACTATGGCAAGCGTAAGTTTGACTCGCGTGATCGAGAAGATGAAATTAGAAAACGTAACGCCGGATATTGACGTTCGGAAGATTAGGGTGACCCAGCCGGACATTAACAGGCCGGCACTTCAGATGGCAGGTTATTTTGCGCATTTCGATGCGGCCAGATTGCAGGTCATCGGTTTTGTGGAGCACTCTTACATGGGAGGACTGACGGAGGAGCGCAAGCGCGAGGTCTATGATCAGCTGCTCAGCTATGAGACCATTCCCGCGGTGGTATTTTGCCGCGAATTGCAGCCTGACGAGATCTTTTTGGAAATGGCAAACAAGCATAAGATCCCCGTATTTATCACAAAGAAAGCCACGTCCGCATTTATGGCGGAGATCATCCGGTGGCTGAACGTAAAGCTGGCTCCCTGTATTTCCGTTCACGGCGTGCTGGTGGACGTCTATGGTGAGGGCGTGCTCATCACGGGTGAGAGCGGCATTGGTAAGTCGGAGGCGGCGCTGGAGCTCATAAAAAGAGGACATCGTCTTGTGACGGATGACGTGGTAGAGCTTCGCAAGGTCAGCGATGATACGCTGATCGGTTCCGCACCGGACATCACGAAGCACTTTATTGAGCTTCGCGGCATTGGCATTGTAGACGTAAAGGCACTGTTTGGTGCTTCCTCCGTAAAGGATACCCAGAGCATCGACCTGGTGATCCGCCTGGAGGATTGGGACAAGGATAAGGATTATGACCGCCTTGGCCTGGAGGAGAATTACACGGAGTACTTGGGAAATAAGGTGGTCTGCCATAACATTCCCATCCGCCCCGGCCGTAACCTTGCGGTCATCTGTGAGTCTGCGGCAGTTAACCATCGTCAGAAGAAGATGGGATATAATGCGGCGCAGGAGCTGTATGCGAGAGTGCAGCAGTCTCTTGCAAAGCGCAGGGACGAAGAGGATGAGGATTTCTTTGAAAACGGAGATTAAAGGAGAGAGACTATGTACGCATTTGGAGTGGACATTGGAGGTACTACCGTAAAGCTGGGACTGTTTGATGAGAATGCCACGGTATTGGAGAAATGGGAGATTCCCACGAGAAAGGAAAATGCCGGTGAGGCGATCCTTCCGGACGTGGCAAAGAGTATTTTGGCAAAGATGGAAGAAAAGGGCATCGCCCTGAAGGACGTAAAGGGTATTGGCGTAGGAGCCCCCGGAGCCGTGGACGATGAAGGTACCATGGTGGGCGGAGCCGTGAATCTGGGATGGGGCGTTTTGAACATTCCGGAGATCCTGCACCGTTACGTTGACGTGCCCGTGAAGGCGAATAATGACGCAAACGTGGCTGCCATGGGTGAGATGTGGCAGGGCGGTGGCAAGGGATATTCCAACATGGTGGCCGTGACGCTGGGAACCGGCGTGGGCGGCGGCATCATTCTTGGAGGAAAGATCCTGAGCGGTGCCACGGGAGCCGGCGGCGAGATCGGTCACATTCATCTGGAGGATCATGAGACGGAGGAGTGCGGCTGTAAAAAGAAGGGTTGCCTTGAGCAGTATGCTTCCGCAACTGGCATCGTAAGACTGGCAAAGAGAAGACTTGCCAAGGATGACGCTCCCAGCGTGCTCCGCACGGGCGAGATTTCCGCCAAGACGGTGTTTGACGCCGTAAAGGCGGGGGATGCAGTTGCAATAGAGATCGCGGAGCAGTTTGGCGATTATCTTGGCAAGGGTCTGGCAGCAGTGGCGGCAGTTGTGAATCCGGAGGCCTTTGTCATCGGCGGCGGCGTGTCTAAGGCAGGGGAGATCCTGCTGAGATTCGTGGAGCCTGCCTTCCAAAAGTACGTATTCTATCCCTGCGGTAAGGCAGAATTTAAGCTTGCAACGCTGGGGAACGACGCCGGAATATATGGCGCGGCGGCATTAATTTTGAAATAGCGAAAAAGAGGTTGACGGTATGATCAGTGAGGCAGTGTTACAGGCGATCAAGGGATATGCGAAAGAGGAAAACGTACGCCTTCAGGAACCCATGAGTGCCCTTACCACCTTCCGGGTGGGGGGACCGGCGGACTGCCTTGTGGAGATCAGTGACAGAGAAGAGTTAAAGAATATCTGCAGATATCTGCACCTTACGGGGACGCCCGCGTTTGTCATGGGGAACGGCAGTAATCTCCTGGTAAGCGATGAGGGCTTCCGCGGCGTGGTTTTGCGCGTTCAGGCCGGCATGAATCAGGTGCGGACGCAGGGGCGTTGCATTATCGCGCAGGCCGGCGCTGCCATGGCACAGGTCGCCAGGATCGCCTGGGAAAATGGCCTGACGGGCATGGAATTTGCGTCCGGCATTCCCGGAACCGTGGGCGGCGGCGTCATCATGAATGCCGGTGCGTATGGCGGTGAGATGAAGCAGGTAGTAAAAGCCGTGGAGGTTTTGAGCCCGGACGGGGAATTCCTGAACCTGGACAATGAAACCATGGAATTTGGCTACCGGACCAGCAGCATCAAGGGGAAGGGATACGTGGTCACGGAGGTAACCTTTGAGCTTGCGGAGGGCGATCCTGCCCGGATCAAGGAGACCATGGATGAGTTTGCGGCGCGGCGGCGGGAAAAGCAGCCGCTGGAGTACCCGAGCGCAGGGAGCACCTTTAAGCGGCCGGAGGGGAATTTCGCGGGCAAGCTGATCATGGACGCGGGCTTGCGCGGTTATTCCATTGGCGGGGCGCAGGTTTCGGAAAAGCATTGCGGGTTTCTCATCAATGCGAAGCCCGGTCAGACCATGGCATCCGACGTCATGGCACTGATCCGTTACGTACAGGACGTGGTGAAGGAAAAATTTGACGTGAGTTTGGAGCCGGAGGTTATTTTTCTTGGCAGATTTTGACGTGAGAGCCATCTGAAAACTATGGATGGGAGGTGGTTACGTGAGGCTGATTATAGTTACGGGAATGAGCGGCAGCGGTAAGACAACTGCCTTAAAAATGCTGGAGGATGCAGGGTTTTATTGCGTGGACAATATTCCGCTGACGCTGGTGGAGAAGTTTGTGGAGCTGGTTGCCATGCCGGAGAATGAGATCGATAAAATGGTTCTCGGACTGGACGTACGGGCGGACCTGCATTTCGAGGAAGCCCATGAGATCCTGAAATCCCTGAAGGAAAAGGGCTATCCCATGGAGATCCTTTTCCTTGACAGTAATGATGAAAGTCTGATCAAAAGATATAAGGAGACCAGAAGGCTTCATCCCCTGGCCCCTTACGGAAGAGTGGAAGAGGGAGTGAAGCGGGAGCGGCAGATCCTTGAGGAAATGAGGAAGGACGCGGATTACGTGCTGGATACCTCGAATCTTCTTACCCGGGAACTCAAGGCGGAACTGGACCGCATTTTTGTCCAGAATGAGTCCTACAACAGCCTGATGATCACCATTACTTCCTTCGGATTTAAGTATGGCATTCCGCATGACGCGGATCTGGTATTTGACGTGCGGTTTCTTCCGAATCCCTATTACATTGACGAGCTGAGAAATAAAACCGGGAATGACAAGGAAATTCAGGATTACGTCATGGGATTTCCGGAATCCGGGGAATTTCTGGATAAGCTGACTGACATGGTGCAGTTTTTGATCCCCAATTACGTAAAAGAGGGGAAGAACCGTCTGGTGATCGCCATAGGGTGCACCGGCGGTAAACACAGAAGCGTGACCTTGGCCAATGCCCTTTATGACAGGCTGAAGGACAAGGGAGATTACGGCATCAAATTGGATCACAAGGACATAGATAAGAAACGCGGTTAGGAAACCGGAGGAAACTTATGTCATTTTCGGGCGAGGTAAAGCAGGAGCTTTCCGGGCGGATCAGTCCGGCCAGGCACTGTCAATTGGCAGAACTGGCTGCAATCCTTCATTTCTGCGGAGAGCTTGGCAGGGATGCCGAGGGGCGTTATGCCATAGGTCTTCAGACAGAAAATGAATTGATTGTAAGAAAATGCTTTACATTATTGAAAAAAACATTTAATATAGATACGGACAATTGGATCGGCGAAGATCAGATGCAGGATCTGTTCCGCAAAATTGGAAACCCGGAGGAACCGGTGAGTGCGCTTCTCCTTAAAAATGCCTGTTGTCAGAGGGCGTTCCTTCGGGGGGCATTCCTGAGCGTGGGATCCATCAGTGATCCCAGCAAGGCGTACCACATGGAGTTTGTGTGTCCCACCAGGGAAAAGGCGGAGCAGATTCAAAGCGTGATCCATGGCTTTGAGACGCCTGCAAAGATCGTAGCCCGCAAAAAGTATCAGGTTGTCTACGTAAAAGAGGGATCCGGGATCGTGGATCTGCTAAACGTCATGGAAGCCCACGTTTCCCTGATGAATCTGGAGAATCTCCGGATTTTGAAGGAAATGAGGAATTCCATCAACAGAAGGGTGAACTGTGAAACGGCCAACATCAGTAAGACCGTAAACGCAGCCACGCGGCAGATCGGCGACATAGAATTCCTGAGGGATCATTATGGTTTTTCCAGATTGCCCGCAAACCTGAGGGAGATGGCAGAGGTGAGACTGGAGAATCCTGATGCGCCGCTAAAGGACTTGGGACAGCTTTTGGATCCGCCGGTGGGGAAATCCGGCGTCAACCACAGGCTTCGCAAGCTCAGCGAACTTGCAGAGTCAGTCAGAAATTAGAACGATTTTGTTTGTGTTTTGAAAGGAGCAGTATCATGGTAGTAAGGGACATCCTGGTAAATCTCGAACATGGGTTGGAGGCAAGGCCGATCGCACTTTTGGTGCAGGAAGCCAGCAAATATGACAGCAAGATCTACATCCAGTCCAAGGATCGCCGCGTTAACGCTAAGAGCATCATGGGGATGATGACTCTGGCTTTGGATAACGGCGAAACTCTGGAGGTGTCCGCGGACGGTACGGACGAGCAGGTTGCCGTAAGCGGGATCGAGCATTTCCTGAGCGGAAAGTAAGATTGCTGGAAACAGGGTGATTGGGGGTACGGCAGAGTCAGCGAATGATGATTCTGCCGTTTTGACGTATCAGGAGCAGAGCATGAAGAAAAAATTACTGTTTGTATATAATCCTAAGGCAGGCAAAGAAAAAATAAGAGAGTGTCTGGCGGACGTGTTGGAGGTGTTTGCGGAGGCAGATTATGAGCTCACGGTGGTTCCGACCAGACGCAGGGATGAGGCAAGGGAAGTGCTCAGGAACAGAGCCAAGGATTATTCCCTTGTAGTCTGCAGCGGCGGAGACGGGACGCTGGATGAGACCGTGACGGGCATGATCCAAAGCGGATTCTCCACGCCCCTGGGATATCTTCCGGCGGGGAGCACCAATGATTACGGGGAAAGCCTTTCCCTTTCCAAAAACATGGTACAGGCGGCGCAGACGGCCATTTCCGGCAGGGATTTTGCCTGCGACATGGGCTCTTTTAACGATGACGTTTTTGTGTACATCGCGGCTTTTGGCCTGTTCACGGACGTTTCTTACGAGACGGATCAGGCGATGAAAAACGTGCTTGGACACATGGCTTACGTGCTGGAGGGAATGAAGCGGCTGTCCAACGTAAGATCTTATCCCTTAAGGATCACCTATGATGATCAGGTGATCGAGGACGAATTTATTTTTGGAATGATCACCAATTCCCGTTCCGTGGGAGGCTTTAAGAACATCACGGGCAAGAACGTGGAGATGGATGACGGCCTGTTTGAAGTGACGCTGATCAAGATGCCTGCGAATCCCGTGGAATTGAACGGCATTCTGGCGTGCCTGATGAACCGTGACATTGACTCTGATCTGATGTATTGTTTTAAGGCTTCGCAGCTTACCGTGGAGTCTAAGGAGCCTTTGGCCTGGACTTTGGACGGGGAGAATGGAGGGGCGCATCAGAAGGCGGTGATCCAAAACCTTCATAAAACCGTAACGATCCGGGTGGATTAGTATTTGAGAAAGATTACTCTTTCCTTTTTGTGGATTTTATGCTATATTCTTAGAGGAAAGAGATTTGAATGCAGACTGGCCGCGGATGATACGAAGCGGAGGTCTGCTTCAGAACGAATACAATAATACAAATGGAGGGTAATCAAATGTTAGTATCTGCAACCGAAATGCTGAAAAAAGCAAAAGCAGGCCATTATGCAGTAGGCCAGTTCAACATCAACAATCTGGAGTGGACCAAGGCGATCCTTCTGACCGCTAAGGAGTTAAAGAGTCCCGTGATCCTGGGCGTTTCCGAAGGCGCAGGAAAGTACATGGGCGGTTATGACGTGGTTGTGGGAATGGTAAACGGACTTCTGAAGGATCTTGACATTGACGTTCCCGTAGCGCTTCATCTGGATCACGGTACCGTAGAAGGCTGCTACAAGTGCATCGAGGCAGGTTTCTCCTCCATCATGTTTGATGGTTCCCACTATCCTCTGGATGAGAACGTGGAGAAGACCAAGGAGTTAGTTGCAAAGGCTCACGCAAAGGGACTTTCCATCGAGGCTGAGGTTGGTTCCATCGGTGGTGAAGAGGATGGCGTGATCGGCATGGGTGAGTGCGCAGATCCCAAGGAGTGCAAGATGATCGCTGATCTCGGCGTTGACTTCCTTGCAGCAGGCATCGGCAACATCCATGGCAAGTATCCTGCAAACTGGAAGGGCCTTTCCTTTGAGACTCTGGATGCCATTCAGCAGCTGACCGGTGAGCTTCCTCTGGTACTTCACGGTGGTACCGGCATTCCCGCTGAGATGGTTAAGAAGGCCATTACTCTCGGCGTTGCGAAGGTGAACGTAAATACCGAGTGCCAGCTGGCATTTGCTGATGCAACCCGTAAGTACATTGAGGCTGGCAAGGATCTTCAGGGCAAGGGCTTCGATCCTCGTAAGCTTCTGGCACCCGGCTTTGAGGCTATCAAGGCTACCGTTAAGGATAAGATGGAAATGTTCGGAAGCGTAGGCAAGGCTTGAGCCTGCGGCAACGTGACGTATCGTCTGAATGGTAATAAAGAATAAAATGAAAGCGCTCCGGCACTTTTGCCGGGGCGCTTATTTTTTTGGGGAGAAGCATCCGCGTTTTCCCGTTTAAAAGGGAGGATGCCAGAAAACCTTGGCTTCCTGGCATTTATTATGAAAAAGTTTATATATTGAAGCAACTGTGGCATCCACAGGTTTTTGCTTTCCATGGTTTTAGTATATCTGGCAATCGTGAAAAAAACATGCACGTAAAAAAAACAATCTTTAAATTAATTATGAACAAATTGTGAACGCGCAAAATAATACATGGAAAAAACTTAAAATTCCATTTCCGTTTTGGGGAAAGTGGGATACTATGGAATTATGAAGGTGATGAGGCGGGGCATTGATCGGAGGTTGGCATGGCGATTTTCGTAAATCAGTTAGGATATCAGCGACGTGGCGAGAAAAGAGCGGTCCTTCCCTATGACTGCGATTGCTTTTGGCTCTTGGACGAGGCGGGAGAAGTCTGCTTCGAGGGGGAAACAAAGCGCTTTGGAGAGGATAAGGCTTCCGGGGACCGGGTGACGGAGGCGGACTTTTCCTCCTTTACCAATCAGGGAAAATATCGGGTGAAAACAAGCCGGATCATAGAGGATCCGGCTGGCGAAGGGGTGGCTTTGGAGTATTCCCCTTGGTTTGAGATCCGGGATGACGTCTATGAGGGTTTAGAGCGCGATCTGATGAAAGCCTTTTATTATCTGCGTTGCGGGCAGGAGCTGAAAAAGGAGCATGCGGGAGTTTACGCTCATCCGGCCTGTCACGTCGGCATGACGGCGCTTTGGGAGGATCCTTCCGTGCTCATCGAGACGACGGGAGGTTGGCATGACGCCGGGGATTATGGAAGATACGTGACGGCGGGAGCCTGCGCCCTGGCGCATCTTTTGTATGCATACAGGATGTATCCGCAGGTTTTTCGGGACAAGATCACGGGGATTCCTGAGAGCGGCAATGGCGTGCCTGACGTGCTAAACGAGTGCAGATGGGAGCTGGAATGGTTTTTGAAGCTTCAAAAATCGGATGGAGGCGTATTCCACAAGGTGACGACGGCGCAGCATGCGCCCTTTGTGATGCCGCAGGAGGATCAGGCGCAGCTCTTTGCCCTTCCCGTATCGTCCATGGCTACGGCAGATTTCGCGGCCATTTGCGCCATGGCGGCGGGCATTTACCGGGAGTTCGACGAGGACTTTTCGTTAAGGCTGGAAAAGGCCTCAAAGAAGGCATACTGGTGGCTGATCTCGCATCCGGAGTTTGTGGGTTTTCGCAATCCTGAGGGCTGCGGAACGGGTGAATACGGGGAATGGGATGACGCGTCCAATCGCTTCTGGGCGGCGGCAGAGCTCTATGCGCTGACGGGAGAAAAGAAGTTCCACGAAGACCTGCAGGTAGCTTTGGAAAGGCACTTCCCGCTGACTGCACTGGGATATGGCGAGGTTGGCGGCTTTGGAATTTTGGCGTACCTGCTGTCGAAGCAGGGAAAGTCCGTGGATCTGATGCATAAGTTCTTTCAGGCCATTGTAAAGGACGCGGCCACGAGGGTCCGCGTGGCGGAAGAGAGCGGCTATGGCGTCTCCATGATGGATTTTGAGTATGGCTGGGGAAGTAACATGGGCGTGATGCGTCACGGCATGATCTTTGCCATTGCGGATTATTTCGGATTAGAGGAGAAGGTCAAGGAAGCAGCGAAGACTGCGGAGCTGCCGAAAAGATGGAGATGGCAGGGAGAGCCGGAAGAAGAGCCTTACGTACAGGGGACGAGACTGAAGCGTAACTGGTCCATGCGGGATCATGCCGCAGCCCAGTTAGATTACCTTTTGGGATGTAATGCCATGGGAATCAGTTACGTGACGGGCAATGGGGAAAATGCGTATCGTTATCCGCATCTTCGCCCTGCGCATGCAGACGGGATCGAAGAGTGTATGCCCGGCATGGTCAGCGGCGGACCGAATCGGCACCGCCAGGATCCAAGAGCGAAGGAACTGATCCCGGACGGTACGCCGGCCATGAAATGCTTTGCGGATGATTATTTGTGCTATTCCTTAAATGAGATCACCATTTATTGGAACAGTCCGGCCGTGTTTACGGTAGGATATTTGCTGTCAAAGAAGGACTTATAAAAGATTTGCCTGCTTCAGGCGCTTCTTTAGGGGCGTGCCGATGGCCATGGCGATGATGAGCTTTACTATGTCGCCGGGAATATAAGGGATCACGCCGGCCATCAGGGCGGCAGGAAAGGTCATTTTCGTCTGGAACTTTAGCCAGGCGGTACCAAATGCATATAATACAAGGGTTCCCAGAACAAAGCCGACTACGTGAAGTAAGAGCTTTTCTGGGAATTTTTGTATAAAGAATCCGCAGATCAGCGCTAAAAAGAGATAGCCGATAATGTAGCCGCCGGTAGGGCCGAGAAGCTTTCCAATGCCTGCTCCAAAGTTGGAAAAGACGGGAAGGCCGACGGCGCCTAAGAGCACGTAGAGTGCGACGCTGATGGTGCCAAGTTTTAATCCGAGAACGGAGAGGACAAAGTAAACACCCATGCTGCAAAGGGAAATGGGAACGGGGCTGACGGGAATGTTAAGGGCCCAGGGGCCTAAGATGCAGATGACGGCCGTCATTACGGCGGTAATGGCAATTTCTTTTACGGTAAAGATAGGACCGGAAGATGCTTTTGCGTTGTTTTCCATGGTAACTTCTCCTTTTTTTGTATAGTCGATTCCTTTGATGCATCTGAATCAGTATACCGCCGGAACGGTAAATTGTCAACCATATAAAATAAAAGGTTAACTAATTCGTGCAAAAACAAAAAATACGGGAGCGATCCGATCACTCCCGCAAGTAAATCCATGTTTAGTTCAGTTCTCCGCTTACGTATTTTGCCACGATCTGCTGGATCCTCTCGCTGGGATTCAAAAGATCACTGATGGAACTGTCGTGATTCAGAGTGTCAATGATGTAAGCGATGTATTTGCTCAGGTCACAGCTGATATACCATTCTCTCTGAAGAAGCTCGGGAGTCTGGTAGATCAGGTTAGTGGTCAGGATCCTGCTGATGATGCCACTCTCATAGGCCTTGTCAAACTTGTCCAGACCGTTGGTAAACAATCCAAAGGTACTAAATACAAAGATGTTTCTGGCTTTTCTGTCCTTCAGGGCGGAGGCAACCTCCAGTACGGATTCGCCGGAGGAGATCATGTCGTCGATGATGATCATGTCCTTGCCTTCCACGCTGGAACCCAGGAATTCGTGAGCAACGATGGGGTTTCTGCCGTTTACGATCTTGGTGTAATCCCTTCTCTTGTAGAACATGCCCATGTCAAGTCCGAGGACGTTGGCAATGTAGATGGCACGCTTCATGCCGCCCTCATCCGGGCTGATGACCATCATGTGGTCGGAATCGAGCTGCAGGCCTTTTACGTTCTTCAGGAGGCCTTTGATAAACTGGTATGCGGGCTGTACGGTCTCGAAACCGTGCAGGGGAATGGCGTTCTGGACTCTGGGGTCATGAGCGTCGAAGGTAATGATGTTGTCTACGCCCATGTGTACCAATTCCTGCAATGCCAATGCGCAGTCCAGGGATTCCCGGGAGGTGCGCTTATGCTGGCGGCTTTCGTAAAGGAAGGGCATGATCACCGTGATGCGTCTTGCCTTACCTCCAACGGCTGCAATGATCCTCTTTAAATCCTGATAATGATCATCGGGGGACATGTGGTTCTCGTGACCGCAAAGGGAATAGGTCATGGAGTAGTTACAAACGTCCACCAGAAGATATAAGTCATCTCCGCGGACGGATTCATTGATCATGCCTTTGGCTTCACCGGAACCGAAACGGGGGATCTTTGCATCGATGAGATAGGAAGCTCTCTGATAACCGGCGAAAGCCAGGGAATCCTTATGTTCGCTTTCTCTTTCTTCCCTCCATTTTACAAGGTACTGATCCACTTTTTCTCCCAGATCCCGGCATCCTTCCAGGGCAATGATCCCCAGGGAGCCTACGGGAATGGTTTCCAAGTTTCTTTTTTCTTCACGGCTTGGCATGAAACAACCTCACTTTCTTTCTCTTTAAGTTACGTCTTTAGATCCTGGCATTTAATTTCTGACACATGCGAACGTCCGGACCGGAGAGCTTGCACATCTGAAAGCTCTTGGAAAGCCTTGAAAAGACTCTGTCGGAGTAGCGGTCACGCAATTCACTGAGATTCAGATTTGTAGAAATGATCATGGATTTATGGCGCATTTCCCTTTCGTTCATGAGGGAGAAGAGCTGGGACGTGACGAAGCTGCTAAGGACTTCCGTTCCCAGGTCATCCACGATTACCAAGTCATAATTGTATAATTCTTTGCAGAAATTGTAAAGACTTTCTTTTGAGTTTCCGTTAAAGGAGTAGCGGGCCAGCGTTTCAAAAAGGCTGACGGCGCTGAAATAGACAACGGAAAAGCCTTTATCTAAAAGCGCATTGGCAATGCATCCGGACAGGAAGCTCTTTCCGGTGCCCACGGTACCATAGAATAAAAGATTTCCGCTGACGTTTGGAAAAGTTTCCACAAATTCCCTGGAAATGCGGACGGCGCCCTGAAGCTTCTCCAGGTCTTCCCCCTCGCGATAGGAGTAGGAGAGATTTTCGAAGCGCTCCGTGGCCAATACGCCAAGAAGGTTGGACTGCTGGTAAAGGAAGTCCATTTCCTGCTTCAAAAAGCATTGGCATTTTTCGCGGAGACCGTTTTGAGCCCTTACGTATCCGGTATCCTGGCAGATGGGGCAAGTATAGATGGGATCTAAATAATCCTCAGGATAGCCTGCGTCCAGCAGCAGTTTTTTTCTCCGGGCCGTTATGTCGGGGATGGGACTTTTTTCTGCCGGTGCCGCGGCTGAAGACTGTTCCAAAAGAAGACGTACGCGGCGGGAGGCATAGTCGGCCACCGCTGCATCCAATTCCTTAAATTGCGGTATTTTTCGATAAATTTCTTCGCGTCGGTCTTCCGCAAGATGCCGGTTGTTGTCCCGGGTGATCTCGTAGCCGCGCATGATGGATTGATATTGTGAAGCGGAAAGGGACATGATGATTCCTTTCTATTCCTTTTTTACTGACCGGGCAACGGATGATCAGTTGCTGATCAGTTGTTTTTCCAATGCGTCAAAATCATATTCATTTTGGGAGAACTGGTTAAATTTGTTGCCCTGCGCCTTTGGTGCGGGCTTTCTGGAACGCTGGCGCTGCTCGTCCAAGCGGAAAACGTCGGCTTTTTCGTGAACGCCGGCCTGCTTCCAGCTCTTTAAGATGCCGTCGGCGTATTCAAAGCGGTGCGAGTCCGTGGCAAGTACCGTGCGCTGACAGGCCTCCAGGATCACCTCCGGGCTAAAGCAGTATTCCTTCTCCCAACGGTTGATAAATTCCATTTCCTTGCGGGTGGGAGATCCGTTCTTTCCAAGTTCCTTCATAATGACGTAAGTGCTCTTGTCATATTTGCCGATGGTGGCCTGCGCCTGTTCCCAGGTGGAAATGCCCTGCTCGGCCCAATTAACGGCAACCTTTTCCACGTATTTGAAATCCTTTTTGTCGCGGTCCACGCAATACTGGAGAAGATGATCAATGAGATCATCGGAAAAATGAAGTTCATCCATGATAAACAGGATGGTTTTCATTTCGGAAGGATTCAGCGTCCTGCCGAAATACTGCTGGGCAACAAACAATAATTCGGAAACGTTTTCCCTTTTCTTGAACTCACGGAGCTGTTCCGTTGAGTAGGAGGGCTTTATAAAGCCTGTATTCTCCGGAGCGTCCTGCGCAGCGTAAGAAGGTGTCGCGGGAGAGGCGCCGCGCTCGGAATGGAAGGAAACCATGCTCTCCGAAGTGAGCAAAATGGGCCTTGCAAGCTGAGGTCTGGCGTCTGCGTTATTTTCCATGGAGAGGTCATTGAGACGGATCCCTACCAGATTTTTGCCGGAATCAAACTCAAGGGAAAGCACGCCCTGCTTTTCCCAATAACGCAGGGAACGCATTACGTCCTTTTCCGTGTGGTTAAATTTGTCCGCAATGTCAGACACGCTGGTCGCTAAGTTGGCGTTCAGCATGCGGATCAGGTAAAGATATACCTTCAGCTGGGCATCATTTGCATCCCTCATGTATTGATCGATAAATAAGTTTGATACCACCGTAAAATCCACGTGAGTGTCCTTGTAAAGCGTCAAATTAGCCATTTCCCCACTACCCTCTGTCTGTTCCTTTTCGTCCGCCCGAGCCTTACCCGAGCAAGGAAAAGTATAGCATGGACCTTTTGAAAAGAAAATAGTAAAAATGTCCGAAACGGCAGGGAGGCGCGGCATGGGGGCAAAACGTGGATAAAAAGGAATATGTGGATAACCAACGTGCAAGGCGGGAAAAAATACTTGAAAACAAGGACTTAACAACACTTGCATCCAACGAAGTTTTCCACGTCGAAAAAAGAAATATCCACAAATTTGACAAGAGAAAACTTTGTCAAAATTTGTGGATAACGTGGACAATTATTTTTTTAGCAAGGATTCCCCGATTTTATAGACGTCTCCCGCCCCCATAGTTATCAACATGTCATCCTTTGTGCAATTTTCTGAAAGAAAATTTTCGATTTCCGCAAAGGAGGGGAAGTAGTAGCATTCCTTTCCGAGCTTTTGGATCTCTCGCTGCAGAGTTTCCGAAGAAATCCCTAAGTTATCGGTCTCCCTGGCGGCATAGACGTCTGCCAGTACTACTTTGTCCGCGAGGGAAAGGGCCTTTGCAAAGTCAGAAAGAAAGGCCTTGGTCCTGGAATACGTGTGGGGCTGGAAGACGCACCACAGCGTTCCTTTTTTCACGCCCAGGGCAGTCGTGAGGGTTGCCTGGATCTCCGTGGGATGATGGGCGTAATCGTCAATGACGGTTACACCCCGGAACGTGCCTTTTAGTTCGAAACGACGATCCGTTCCGTGGAAGCCGGCCAGGGCGGAAAGAATGGCATCGTCATCAATGCCAAGAAGATCTGCCGCGGCAATGGCGGCCAGGGCATTTCCCACGTTATGGGCACCGGGAACGCCAAGTGTTACGCGCCGGTCTGCCTTGCCCTTGGCGTGCACCGTAAAGGAAGCATGGCCTGCATCGTCAAAGGAAACGTCCCCGGCGCGGTAATCAGGCGCCGGAGCGGATTTGGCAACGCCCTCCGCGGGCTTGCCGGCCGCCTTGGGGCCGAGACCCAAATAAGTGATGACGGGGCATGAGAGACCTGCCGTCAATTCGTCTAAATCTTCAATCTCAGAGTTGATGATCAGGGCACCGTCTTCGGGCAGAAGCTCCGCAAACTTGCGGAAGGAACGGCGGATGTCGGCCAGATCCCGAAAGAAATCCAAATGATCCTCCTCAATGTTGAGGATCAGGCTGATCTTCGGGAAGAAATTAAGGAAGCTGTTGGTATATTCGCAGGCTTCCAGCACAAAATAATTCTTGCCGCCGACCCGCGTATTGCTTTGGATCCTGGGATAAATGCCGCCGATGGACAGGGTAGGGTCTTTCCCTGCCTCCAGCAGGATCTCACTGATCATGGAAGTCGTGGTGGTCTTTCCGTGCGTGCCGCTGACGGCCACCGGAACCCGGTAATTTTTCATAAGCTGCCCAAGAAGCTGTCCTCTGGTCAGCATGGGAATCCCTTTTTCGCGAAGGGCCACGAACTCCGGATTATCCGGGCGGATGGCGGCAGTCAGCACCGCACAGTCCAGGTCGTCTCCGATATTCTCGGCTTTCTGGCCATAGAATACGTGAATGCCAAGCTTCTCCAGATGACGGCATAGGTCGCTGGGAGCCCTGTCTGATCCGGAAACGCGAAAGCCTGCGTCCGCCAGAATCTCGGCCAGGCCGCTCATGCTTACGCCGCCGATGCCCACAAAGTAGATGGAGACGGGATTCTTTAAATCTATTTCGTACATGTCACTGATTCCTTTCCTGCGTTAAAACTCTATCCTATTATAATCAAAGCCACGTAAAAAAACAAACATAATTTAAAAAAACGGTAAACGCATTTGTGGAATGCGTCGATAAAATCAGTGTGATATTTTCAATATCCGACAATTTTATGCAATTTTTCACGTATAATTGTGCTAAAAATGAAAAAATTTTGGGAAAAAAGTTGAAAAAAGTTGAAAAAAATTACCTTTTCTTATTCACTTTCACAAAATTCTATGGTATAATGAGCCAAGAGTAGAATAAACTTTTTATCCCCATTCGGAGAAAACTACTCAATAGGCTGGAAGAGGTGATGACATGATCAAGAAAGAAATGATAGCCATGCTATTGGCTGGAGGGCAGGGAAGCAGACTGGGAGTACTGACTTCAAAGGTTGCAAAGCCTGCCGTGGCATTTGGGGGGAAATATCGGATCATCGATTTTCCTTTGTCAAACTGTATCAATTCCGGCGTTGACACGGTGGGCGTGTTGACGCAGTATCAGCCCCTTAGGCTGAATACCCACATCGGTATCGGCATCCCCTGGGATCTGGACCGGAACATCGGCGGCGTAACGGTGCTCCCGCCCTATGAGAAGAGTACCAACAGTGAATGGTATACCGGTACGGCCAATGCCATTTATCAGAATCTGGAATACATGGAAAGCTTTAATCCAGAGTACGTGCTGATCCTTTCCGGTGACCACATTTACAAGATGGATTACGAGGTAATGCTGGAGTTCCATAAGGCCAACAATGCGGAAGTGACCATCGCCGTCATGCCTGTTCCTTGGGAGGAGGCAAGCCGTTTCGGCATTATGATCACGGATGATCAAAAGAGGATCACGGACTTCGAGGAGAAGCCTGCAAATCCCAGAAGTAATCTGGCCAGCATGGGCATCTACATATTTAATTGGAAGACCCTGAAGGAGGCACTGATCAAGAATGCGGATCAGTCGGCCCTTGACTTCGGTAAGCACGTCATTCCTTATTGCCATGCGAACGGAGCACCGCTTTACGCGTATGAGTTCACGGGATACTGGAAGGACGTCGGAACCTTGAGCTCCTATTGGGAGGCCAACATGGAGCTGATCGACATCGTTCCCGAGTTCAATCTTTACGAGGAGTATTGGAAGATTTACACCAAGAGTGAGATCCAGCCGCCTCAGTACCTGGCTCCGAACAGCAAGGTAGAGCGCAGCATCATCGGCGAGGGAACCGAGGTTTACGGTGAGGTTTACAATTCCGTCATCGGATGCGGCGTTGTCATTGGCGAGGGAACCGTAGTCCGTGATTCCATTATCATGAACCACACAAAAATTGGCGAACGGTGCGAACTGCACAAGGCCATTATTGCTGAAAATGCCGAGGTGGGAAATGACGTGAAGCTCGGCATTGGCGAGGAGGTTCCGAATGAGACGGCGCCCCATATCTACAACCAGGGAATCGTGACCGTTGGCGAAAAGAGCGTGATCCCCGATGGCATCACCGTTGGAAAGAACTCCGTTGTCTTTGGCGTAACCACGGCTGCCGACTATGAAAATTCCTATCTTGCAAGCGGCAAAACTTTGATTAAGGCAGGTGAAGAATAGTGAGAGCAATAGGTATTATTTTAGCAGGCGGTAACAATCGCAGAATGAGAGAACTGACCCAGAAGCGCGCCATCTGTGCGATGCCCGTGGCTGGAAGCTACAGAAGCATTGACTTTACCTTGAGTAACATGTCTAATTCCCATATCCAGAAGGTCGCCGTACTGACCCAGTACAACGCCAGAAGCCTGAACGAGCACCTGAATTCTTCCAAGTGGTGGGATTTCGGCCGTAAGCAGGGCGGGCTTGAGGTGCGCACCCCCGTGGTGACTGCTTCCAACAGCAACTGGTATCGCGGAACCGCGGATGCCATTTATCAAAACCTGAATTTCCTGAAGAACAGCCATGAGCCTTACGTGGTGATCGCTTCCGGCGACTGCGTATACAAGATGGATTTCGGAAAGGTTCTGGAATTCCACATTGACAAGAAGGCTGACATTACCGTTGTCTGCAAGGAAATGGATCCCGACGTGAGCGTAGAGCGTTACGGCACCCTTCGCCTCAACGAGGATCAAGTTATTGAAGAGTTTGAGGAAAAGCCCATTCAGGCGAGAAGCCACATGATCTCCTGCGGCATTTACGTGATCCGCAGACGCCTTCTCATTGAACTCATTGAGAAATGTGCGGAGGAAGGCAATTATGACTTTGTGCGCGACATTTTAGTACGCTACAAGGGCGTGAAGAGAATCGTTGGTTACCAGATGAAGGATTACTGGCGCAACATCGCTTCCGTTGAGGATTACTATGGAACCAACATGGAATTCTTAAAGTCTGAGGTAAGAAATTACTTTTTCAAGCAGTATCCTGACATTTATTCCAAGGTGGACGACCTTCCTCCCGCAAAGTACAACGTGGGTGCGAACGTGAAGAACAGCCTTGTGACCAGCGGCTGCATCATCAACGGCGTTGTGGAGAATTCCGTGATCTTCAAGAAGAGCTATATCGGAAACAACTGCGTGATCAAGAATTCCATTATCCTGAATGACGTTTACGTTGGCGACAATTCCTACATTGAGAATTGCATCGTGGAAAGCCACGGTACCATAAAGGCAGATTCCAGATACGTGGGCGAGAATGAGATCATGATCGTTCTGGAAAAGAACGAGAGGTACGTGCTCTAAGAGGAAATCCTCATGCGGCACAGTATTATATACAACAAGGAGGGGAGCAACATGCAGATTACAGACGTTCGAGTACGTAAGTTGTCAAAGGAAGGGAAGATGAAGGCCATCGTTTCCATCACCATCGATAACGTGTTTGTCGTTCACGACATCAAGGTGATCGAGGGTGAAAAGGGGTTGTTTATCGCAATGCCCAGCAAGAAGGCCACGGACGGCGAGTATCGTGACATCGCCCATCCCATCAATTCCGCGACCAGGGACAGCATCCAGAAGATCATCATGGAAAAGTACGAACAGGCCTTGTTAGAGCCTGATACGGAAGAGACCGTATAATCTACCAGCCTACAACAATTCTGCCGGACGCCGTTTAAGCATCAAAGGCGATGCCGGCGAGATCGCAAGATCAAGAGAGAAAAAATTCAAAGAAAAAGCAAGAGGAGAGAGCGAGGGGCTTTCTCCTCTTGCTTTTTTAGGCGGGAAATGAGATACTGTAAATGCTACGGCAGCGGTCGTAAGCAATAAGACGGAGACAAAACAATGTATATTATCGTAGGATTGGGAAATCCCGGCAGGGAATATGAAAATACAAGGCACAACGTTGGATTCATGACGCTGGATGAGCTGGCAAAGGACGCGGGCATCGACGTCCTGGAAAAGAAGCACAAGGCACTCATCGGGAAAGGGATCATAGACGGGCAGAAGGTGGTATTGGCAAAACCCTTGACCTACATGAACCTCAGCGGAGAGAGCGTGCGCGAGCTCGTGGACTTTTATAAGATCGACGTAAGTACCGAGCTCATCGTGATCTCGGACGACGTCAGCCTTCCGCCCGGACAGCTCCGGGTCAGAAAAAAGGGAAGCGCCGGCGGGCATAACGGGTTAAAGAACATTATCCTTCATGCGGGAACGGATCAGTTTATCCGGCTGAGAATGGGCATTGGCGAAAAGCCTTCCGCCTTTGACATGAAGGATTACGTGCTGGGACATTTCGCAGGGGAAGAAAAAAAGCTCATGGAGGAAGCCGTAAAGCGCGGCGCGGACTGCATCCGCATGATCATGGAGAAAGGGCCTGACGCGGCCATGAATGCCTTTAACGCGTCTCAAAAGTAAGAGCAGGGAAGCCTTGGAGAAGGCTTTGCCAAGAACGTTCGCACGCCCCGGCATGCGGGGCACGGGAGGTAGACAGTGCAGGCAATGTTAGCGCCGCTGAGGGAGCTGGCGGAGTATGAACAGATCCGGGAAAAAATGCAGAAGGGAGCAGGCCCCGTGGCACTGACCGGATGCGTGGATTCCCAAAAACTCCATATGATCTATGGACTGAGCGATGGCTGGAGAAAAAAAGTCATCGTTACTTACAGTGACTTAAAAGCGAAGGAACTCTTTGAAGAATACAAATTTTATGACAAGAACGTCACTCTTTATCCCGCCAAGGACCTGATTTTTTTTCAGGCGGACATTCACGGTAATCAGTTGGTGAGGGAGCGGATCAAGACCCTGCGGAGGCTGATGGAACAAAAGCCCGTCACCATCGTTACCACGTATGCGGCATTGATGGCGCCACAGGCCATGATCGATCCTGACGAGGACGTCATAAATATTGACAAGGGCAGCATCGTAGACGAAAAATATCTTGCAAGACGCCTGGTGGACATGGGATACGAGAAATCCTATCAGGTGGAGACGCCGGGGCAGTTTTCCATCCGCGGCGGCATTATCGACGTTTTTGACCTGACGGAGGAGAATCCTTACAGGATCGAACTTTGGGGAGATGAGGTGGACTCCATCCGAAGCTTTGACGTACTGAGCCAGCGGTCCGTGGAAAAGCTCGAAAGCATCAGCATTTACCCGGCCACGGAATTTGTACTGTCCGAGGACAGGATCCGGGAGGGCTTGGAGCGCCTGGAAAAGGAAGCGGCAAAGCAGGAAAAGAAGTTCCGTGAGGAGTTTCACACGGAGGAAGCCCACAGGGTAAAGACCCTGGCAAAGGAATTTGCCGATAAGCTGGAGCTTCGGGGAGCCGTGAATCTGGAAAGCTACCTGAATTACTTTTATGAGGAAACCCTGACACTGCCGGAGATGATCGAGCGCTATGCAGGCGACGCATGGGGCGCCGGAAGCGGCATGGGCACGGGAGCAGGCGCCGGAAGCGGCACGGCGGCGTCCTCACAGGTGATCTATTTCCTGGAGGAGCCGCTGCGCATCAGAGAGCAGGCGGAGGCCGTGGAGCTGGAATTCCGCGAGAGCATGAGCCAGAGGGCAGAAAAGGGATACGTACTCCCGGGCCAGATGAAGCTTTTGTACTCGGGGGAAGAAGTGGCTGCGCGCCTGCCCCAGGGGAGAATTGTCATGCTGTCTTCCTTGGACGGAAAAGGCGGATATCTCACGGCAAAACAAAAATATGACGTAAACGTCAGGAACGTTGCGCCGTATAACGGAAGCTTTGAGACGCTGGTAAAGGACCTTACGGCATACAAGAAAAAAGGATACCGGATCCTTCTTCTTTCCGGATCCAGGACCAGGGCGGAAAGACTGGCACAGGATCTCTGGGATCAGGGCTTGACGGCCGTTTACAGCGACAATCCCGCCAGAGAGGTGCAGCCCGGCGAAGTGCTTACGGTTTATGGTCACGTGGCGAAGGGCTTTGAGTACCCATTCCTTAAATTTGTGGTTCTTTCCGAGACGGACATCTTTGGCGCGGAAAAGCGGAAAAAGAAAAAGAAAAAGCTCTATCAGGGCCAGAAGATAGGCGGCTTTGATGACCTGAAGGTCGGCGATTACGTGGTACATGAGAGCTATGGCCTTGGCATTTATCAGGGCATTGAGAAGATTTCCTCCGAGGGCGTATCCAAGGATTACGTAAAGATCGAATACCGGGATGGCGGTCATTTGTATATCCCCGCCACCGGGCTTCACGTCATACAAAAATATGCATCCTCCGAAGGGGCAAAGGTTCCCAAGCTCAATAAACTGGGCGGCAAGGAATGGGGAAAGACCAAGGAAAAGGTTCGCGGCGCCGTGCAGGAGGTGGCCCGGGATCTGGTGGAACTCTATGCCGCCAGGCAACAGGCGCAGGGGTATGTCTACGGGAAGGACACCGTTTGGCAGAGGGAGTTTGAGGAAATGTTTCCTTTTGAAGAGACGGAGGATCAGCTCACTGCCATCTCCGACGTAAAGGCAGACATGGAAAGCCGGAAGATCATGGATCGTCTCATCTGCGGCGACGTGGGATATGGAAAGACGGAGATCGCCATCCGCGCGGCATTCAAGGCCGTTCAGGAGGGAAAGCAGGTAGCCTACCTTGTTCCCACGACGATCCTTGCGCAGCAGCATTACAATACCTTTGTTCAGCGAATGAAGGACTTCCCCGTGCGTGTGGAGCTCATGAGCCGCTTCCGCACGGCCGCAGAGCAGAGAAAGACCGTGGCGGACCTGAAAAAAGGTCTTGTGGACATTGTGATCGGCACCCACAGATTACTTTCAGCCGACGTCCAGTACAAAGACCTGGGACTCCTTGTCATTGACGAGGAACAACGTTTTGGCGTGGCCCACAAGGAAAAAATCAAAAAACTCCGGGAAAACGTGGACGTACTGACGCTGACGGCGACGCCCATCCCCAGGACGCTCCACATGAGCCTCGTCGGGATCCGTGACATGAGCGTTCTTGAGGAAGCGCCGGAGGATCGACTGCCCATTCAGACCTTTGTGTGCGAATACAATGAAGAGCTTGTCCGCGAGGCTGTTTCCAGGGAGCTGGCCCGTGGCGGACAGGTTTATTACGTTTACAATAAAGTGAACAACATAGCGGAGATCACGGGACGCCTTCAGCAGATGCTTCCGGAGGCCAACGTGGCCTTTGCCCACGGGCAAATGAAGGAAGCCGAGCTGGAGCGCATCATGTATGACTTTGTCTCCGGCGAGATCGACGTCCTGGTGAGCACCACCATCATCGAAACCGGCCTTGACATTCCCAACGTCAATACCATGATCATCCATGAGCCGGAGCGCTTAGGCCTTTCTCAGATGTATCAGCTCCGGGGCCGCGTGGGTCGCAGTAATCGCACGGCCTATGCCTTCCTCATGTACCGCAGGGACAGAATGCTCAGTGAAGTGGCAGAAAAGCGCCTCTCCGCCATCCGCGAGTTTACCGAGCTGGGGAGCGGCTTTAAGATCGCCATGCGTGACTTGGAGATCCGCGGCGCGGGGAACCTTCTTGGAACAACCCAGCACGGCCACATGGAGGCCGTGGGCTACGAGCTCTATTGCAAGATGCTAAATGATGCCGTCAGGAAATTTAAGGGAGAGCCCACCAGGGAATCCGAAGGTGACTTTACGACGCAGGTGGACCTGGAGGTATCGGCCTTTATTCCGCCGGAATACATTGTCAACGAGGAGCAAAAGCTTGACATTTATAAGCGCATTGCCGGCATTGAAAATGAGAAGGAACGCGATGACATGCGGGATGAGCTTCTTGACCGCTTTGGCGAAATTCCCACCAGCGCCGAAAACCTCCTGCGAATTGCCCTGATCCGCGAGAACGCCCACAGGCTCTTCCTCACGGACGTCAAGGGCCGCCCCGGCCAGGTTACCTTTATCTTTCGGACGGATGCCCGGATCGATCCAAACGGCATTCCCAAGCTGCTGGCGGCCTTCCGGAAAGAACTGACCTTCTCCGCTTACGGAAACCCGTCCCTTACCCTAAAGTACCAGCGGGCCGGACTGGTGGAGACGGACGAGGCCCAGCTTCTGGACAAGACGGAGGAGCTTTTACAGGTCATGAAGGAAATGCTGCTTATGGAAAATGAGCCTGCAAAGGCATAAGGCCATGAGCTGGAAAGCGCAGATCTACAGCTTTACCTGACAAAAATCATCCGCACCGGCAAAGAGATCTACGCGCTCATCAATTCCATGCTGTTTTGGTATGAAGAACGTGCAGGTTATTGTTCATAAGTACCAGGGGACCATGGAAAGTAAAGTCGAGGACGGACAATATATTGTTGAGATCATGATCTAGAGACGTAAAATCTGGCCTATTTACGCCGTTCGTACAAAAAATACGTCGTTCGTGCAATAAACATTGATTTTTTCCCTCTCAAACATACATAATCTGAACAGGATGGCAAAAGGAGTGAAGTGGAAGTGGGTTGGAACATTGCGGTTAAGGACATGGAATGGTGGGAGTGGTTATGGAATCTCCTTAATGGAGGCGGCCAGGCATAATAAAACAAGGCCTATGATTCCACAGGAAAAAGCCCTAACTGTATAAGGCTTTTTTTTGGCCCCAAATCGGGAACAACCGCTAAAAGAGCGGGTTGCACAATAAAACAAAGAGGAGAGGGAACATGATCAAGAAACTGAAAAGAACTATCGCAGTCGTGATGGCCGTTCTGATGTTATTGGAACCGGGCTATCGCTCAATGGCAGTTTCTGACGCACAATTGTCGGAAACCGTTGAACAGACTGTCACGGAAAAATCCGCAGCGGAGGATGTCACGGATGAAACTGCCGCCGAAGAAAGCAGCGCCGAAGGTGACGAGGTCGTAACCGAAGAAGTAAGCGAACCCGAGCAGGATGTTGTATTTACGGCTGAGGGATATACGGTTCATCAATTCATCACCGGAATCTGGAACGGTGGCTACAATGGTACCATCGAGATCCGGAACACGGGTGACAAGGATATCCAAAATTGGTATTTGGTATTTGAGCATCCGTTTGAGTTCGAATGCATTAGCAATGCAGTCGCAGTCAGCAACGAAGAAGGCCTTTGCACCTTGAAGAATGCAGGCTGGAATGCAAACATTAAGCCCGGTGAGTCCACCAGCGTATTCTATACCGTTCGCGAGGATTTCCAGGGATTTGCACAGAGCTATAAGATCATTGGGGATCATGCCCAGGTTCAAAATGGCGAGTATGACGTAACCTTCCTTCTGGACAATGTTTGGAATGGTGGCTTCACCGGTTCTATCTCCATTCACAACCTGACGGAAGAGGCAATGGAAGACTGGAGCATTGAATTCGACTACGTAAATGACTTCACTTCCGTTTGGAATGGCGTGATCACTTCAGCGGAGAATCATCATTACGTAATCTCCAATGCAGATTATAACTCAAACATTTCCGCAGGCGGAACCGTTACCATCGGATTTTTGGTAAACGAGGGAAATGCAGATGCGGAGATCGAGAACGTAAAGGTGACCAAGCACGTTCTGGAGAGCATTGAAGTACAGCACCCCGGCAGTGACGAAGTACCTCAGGATGAGGACAATTATGTTCAGGACTATACGGAAGATGACATTGCTTATGATGAGTTTGGCCTTACTTACGTAAAGAATGAGCTGATCGTCATGACCTACCTTGGAACGGACAAGAGAATCGTTGAGAGCATCGCTGTCGAGATGGGCGCGCAGATCGTTGGCTACGTCAAGGACATGGGAATGTTCCAGCTGGAGTTCACCGAGGATAAAACTTGTGAGGAGCTCGAGGAGTATGTTGATCTGTTCTATGTATATCCTTTTGTAATGTACGTAGACCTGAATTATATATCTTCTGAGGCCGTAGCAGACTATAATTCAAATGATGCCATCTATAATGATGGCAAGACTTGTCAAACCAGTTCCACGGATTCCAATGGTAATGGCATAATAGATTATGGTGAGACAACCACTACGCTGACCACCCCTGGCGATTACTGGAACATAAATAGCCCAGGAGGTGATAACTGGGGCCTGGAAGCCATTAATGCGCCTGGAGCTTGGGATCTCTTAGGCTCCTTCCCGGACGCAGATAAGGTGAAGGTTGGTGTCATCGACAACATGTTTGGATACAATCCTGACCTTACAGTCCAGTTCGCGAATCTGTATAATAATCCTGCCACGATCGACAACGACCACGGAACCCACGTGTCAGGTACCATTGGTGCATGCTTTGATAATAACCTTGGTATCTCAGGCGTTGCGACCAACGTAACGCTGTATGGCTATTCCATTAAAGGAATGGATACCACTGCAAAGAGGACCCAGATGTTCAAACAGCTGATCATCAACAATGGCGTAAAGGTCATTAACATCAGCTATGGATATCCCGATGACTTGGTATATTCCGCTACGCGTGCAGCGGCAAATGGTGATACTTCTGACAAGGCATTAAAAGCGGTCGAAAACGATACCAAGGGAATGGTATCCGCCTTTAGGCAGATTCTTATGGGTGGATATGACTTTTTGATCTGCCAGGCAGCTGGTAACAGTAATAATAGTAAATACATTAAAAATCCGGATCCGAATAGTGGATATGCTTACGTAAAATATGACTCTAAGGTTCATGGACCTCACGTAACGACGGAAAACCGGGGGGCAGATGCAAGATATAACTTCTGGGATACAAACATCAGTGACGAATCGGTATCGAGCCACATCATGATCGTTGGCTCCGTAGGCTATTCCAGCTCGAAATATACCATTTCCCAATTTAGTAACCCGGGAACCGTGGTTGACGTATATGCTCCTGGTGAGAACATCCTTAGCACCGTAAATATGCTGGATGCCACTCCTTACCAAACGATGGGCGGCACCTCCATGGCAACGCCTCACGTCACTGGCCTTGCAGCACTTTTGTGGCAGGCAAATCCTGACCTTACTTCCGGACAGGTAAAGCAGATCATTATGACGAGCCAGGGACATCCCGTTTTGGATGCTTCAGGTAACCAGCTTACCGCAGCGGATAAGACCTATTACGTTCCTGATGCAGGGCAGTGCGTGGATGATGCTTTGAATCATTTTGGAGTTGCCTGGACCCATTCTGAGCTTCCCAGCGGCTATCTGAAGGGCTCCGTTGCAAGCGATGCGGATTCCTCTCCTTTACCAAACATTGACATCATGATCATCCGCACGAGCGTTGGCGAGGCGAACCTTGACAGCTACTGGTTCTCAACAAAGACCGATGCCAATGGTGAGTTTAACATTTTACTGCCTCAGGGTACCTATGAGGTAGTCGTATCTGATCCTTATTGGAATTACGTTCCCTTCAGCATTAAGAACGTGGTGATAAATCCCGATGAGACCAGAGAACTTGAGAAGATTTACTTATATTCCTCTGACATTTTCTTCATCTGCAGTAACGGACAGGTTCTGGGAACCGTATACAACGCGCTGAATGGTTCCGTAATCGCTGATGCGGAAGTAGTCCTTAGAAAAGGATGGAATAATGTTGACGGGGTAAGCGCTTTAGACGTATATTATTTTGGAGACCAAAAGTTCACGGATGCCCAG
>ONSO01000141.1 GCA_900320485.1 uncultured Lachnospiraceae bacterium
CACGTCCCCCACGGAAATTTTGGCGTACACGAGATCCAGTGACTCCTCCCAGCCCTCCGGAAGCGGCGTTTTCGAATTCACCAAAACAAGAGGATCGATCTCTGCCTCCTGCGGTGCCAAAACGGACAGCATCTCCTGCCCCTCCCGTGCGTCACCTGCCCTGCAGATGCTACCCTCCATCTCCTTCACCGTCCCATAGACGTAAGGATCCTGCATGACGTAAGGCCTGATCCAAAGCAGGTACGCATCCCCGTTTTCTGCAAGAAAATAGTAATTGACCTCCCCGTGAGGCCAGTTTACCCGGACCGCCCGGCGTCCGCCGCAGTCCGTCACCTCCGCGTCCACTTCAAAATTTTTACTGACAAGCTTGGCCAAAGCCTCTTCCGAAGGATCACTGACCTGATCCCACCTGCGGATCTCCACGGAAAGTGCCGGGCACTCTCCCCAAAAAACCAGGTTAAGGTCCGTCTCATCCAAGTCTTGAACCACTAAGTCCTTTGGAATTTCCATGCATAGGTCCAATGCCTCAAAAGAAAGCCACTGCATCTGCGCCGCATTTACAAGTGCGTCCCTTACCGCCGCGGGCGTTTCCATGGGCATGCCCTCTATGGCGCTTCTCTCCTCGGGCGCAGTCTCCTCTCCACCTTGGCAGGACGCCAGTCCCATCATCACGCATGCCATCATTCCCCATAAAGCAATCTTTTTCATCCGTGCCATTCCTCCGTAAGCCGCGTACGGTCCCATGCTGAAAACCCCGGCAGCCTATATTATATATAACGTCAACAAGTGATCATTTCAATCGAAAAATAAGACTTCTTGCCTATTTAGAGGCAACGTGCTACAATGCAATCGCTAAAGGCCACTTAAGTTTTGCCGTCAAAACGGCATAAAAGTACGAAAGGATTTTCCATGAGCTTATTTACCATTCTCCAACAGATGGGCGTGATCTGCATCCTGACGTCCATTGGATTTTATCTTCATAAAAAAGGCGTTGTGGACGGCCTGACTTCCAAAAAAATCTCAGCCATTGTTGTAGACGTCTGCAATCCTGCCCTTATTTTATCCTCCATACTTTCCGGAAACCTGACCGCAACCCATGAAGATCTTCTGGTGGCTGCCGGACTGGGCGCCGCCTTTTACGCACTGCTGATCCTGCTGGGGTTTATTATCCCCAGGATTCTTTGCATCCCGCCGGACAAGCGGCGCTTCTATAATCTCATGACGGTATATACCAACACGGGATTCCTTGGGATTCCCGTGGCAAAGGCCGTTCTGCCGCCCAACGCCATTCTTTACGTCATTGTCATCAACGTTTTTTACAGCCTTTTGTTTTACACTCATGGCCTGACGATCCTTGGGCGCGGCAACAAGGCCGGGGAGAATGCGGGCGAGACCTCCGGCGGGGATCATCAAAAAAACGGCTTATGGTCCACTCTCCGCAGCGTCCTAAACCCCGGTACCATCATGGCAATCTTAAGCCTTTTGGTCTTCTGGTTCGGGATCACCCTGCCCCCCATTTTGGCAAACACCATCGAATACGTGGGCGGGGCCACCGTATTTCTTTCCATGATGCTTCTTGGCGTCTCCATCGCAAGATCCAATTTTGCCGCTTCCTTAAGGGATGCGCGGATCTGGGGCTACGTGGCGCTGCGCATGCTCCTTGTCCCCGTGGGCATCGTTTACCTCATGCGCGCTCTTCACTTTGACTCCACCGCAACCCTGGCCATGTGCCTTATGGCTTCGGTACCCGTGGGAAACCTTCCCATGATCCAGGCTGAAAAAATAGGAGAGGATACCAAGATCCTCTCCTCCGCCATCGCCGTGACCACGGTTCTCTCCATCGCAACCATCACCGTCTTCATGGCCCTCTTCTCCTAACGTGCCACCGGGGACTGCCACCGGGGACGGTTCTCCTTGGCACGTTAAGCCTTTTTTGTGCCACCGGGGACGGTTCTCCTTGGCACGTTAAGCCTTTTTTTGTAATTCCAGGAAGCGTTCATATTCCTTTGGATGTCTTTGCTTAACGTAATTCCGGATGACCTCGCCGTGGCGGGCAAGAAGCCTTGCCGCGTGAGGGTTGATCTCCTCCAGCCTTTGCCGGCCAAAGCTTCGACGCTTTTCCACGTGACGCTCGATCCGGGAAACAAGATCCGGCGTGATCTTTCCCTCTCTCGCCAGCTCCTCCAGCCGAAGCTCCATGAAATCCCAAAACTCGTCCTCGTCAAATCTTCCCAGCATGCCCCAGTCGGTTCTAAGCCCCTCCCTGTCAAGCATTTGGGCCTCTATGGCCGCCTCATCGCTTCCCGCAGCAGCAAGCCGGTCTGCCATGGTCCCGGCAAGCTCTTCCATTTTTTCTTCCGCATCGTCGCCAAAAGCCCACTCAAACTCCGAAAGTCTCTCGTCCGCCTCACTTCCCCGACCCTTCAATGCCATGCCTTCCGCCGCATTCACGCGGGACTCTTCCCCCTTCCGCAGATTTCCTTCCGGTAACTCTTCCCCTTCCCGCAGCTCCAGCGCATACGGTTTCTCCAGCCCGGCATCGCGAAGGGCCAGCGTAATCGTACGCCGCACGGCACCCTCCTCGATCAGACTCTCACCCCCCAGAATGCGGAGTTGATCATTTAAGGAGCCGTCATGCTCCGTCAGATAAAACAAGATCCCCCGCTCCCGGAGACTTTTATGGAGCTGCACAAGCCTCTCCGTGGCAGTTACGTCAATGCTGCCAATGCCCCTGGCGTCTACCACGACCTGATGCGTATCCGGCCTTATGGCACCCACGATCTCCTCACAAAACTGATCCACGTTGGCAAAGAACAGATTCCCGCTAAAGCGATAGATCACCGTGTTTTGGATGGGCCTCGCCGCGGAATTACGCTTCAGGGAATAGAAATTCCCATGCCCCGGAATCCTTCCGACAAAAGCCGTGGGCGGCACCACCGCGCGAACGGCCACTTCCCCGAAAGACAGCACCACGCCGATGATGACACCATTCAAAGTTCCAAATAACAGGACTCCAAAAAAGGCGATCATGAAGATCAGCCACTCATTCTTGCTTGTCTTCCATAGCTTTTTTGCCATTTTGATCTCCAGGATCCCGATCAGTGCCGTAATGACAATGCCCGTCAGGACCGGCACCGGAAGATACCGAAGGAGCGGCGTTCCAAATAACACTACCAGGAGCATGGTGATTGCGGCCGTTATGGAGGCCAGCTGGGATCTCACTCCCATGGAATCCGCGATGCCGCTTCTGGAAACACTGCCGTTAATGGGGCAGCTCCCCACAAAGGCACCTGCCACGTTCATGGCCCCATAGGCCAACAGCTCCCGGCGATTGTCCAGCTCATCCTGATATTTTCTGGCATAATTTCCGGAGGCAAGAAGCGTCTGCGCCATGATCACCGCTGCAATCCCCAGCGTCCCCAATAAAAGATCCGGAAAATACTCCGGCATGCCCTCTAATTGAAACAGCGAAAACTCCGGCGCCTGCCCCTTCTCCCACGTAAATCCCGGCAGCACAAGCCCGGGAAATCCCGCCTGCACCTCACTCATCACCTTTACGCCGTATTCATCCAGCCGCAAAAAACCTTGCGCCAAGGCGCCAAGAGCCATCATCACCACCGTCATCGGTACCTTGGGGATCCATTTTTTACACAGCAAAATGATCACAATGGTTCCAAAGCCAAGTGCAAAGGACAACAGATGAAAGCCCTCCCTCTGCGCCCATATATTTTCAAGTAAAACGACCACCTCTCCCGTTCCCGGGTTACCGCCAAAAAGCTTGGGGATCTGCATCATGATAATGGTAGCCCCGACGCCAGAAATAAACCCTCCCATGACGGGGACCGAAATATACTTTACCACCTTCCCGGCCTTAAAAAAATACAAGACAAAAAACCATGCGGCCACCAGCAGGGCCATCGCGGGCACCAAAACCTTCGCCTGCGGCGACAAGGCTGCAATCCCCATCTCCGCCAGAATCCCGCCTGCCATGGCCGCCGGCATGGCATCCACGCCGACTATAAACTGCCTGGAAGAAGTAAGTAATCCAAAGATCAAAATGGGAAGAATGGAGCCATAAAGCCCGTAAACCGGCTCAAGTCCCGCGATCTGCGCATATCCCATGGAAATGGGTATGGAAACCAGCGCCACCACAATGCCGCCAAACACGTCCTTTTTCCAATTGGAGCTCAAAATTTTCTTTCTCATCTGCCAGGCCTCCGTGGACACTCATATATTTAAGTGTAACATAGCCGGCGGAAACTTGCCACAGATTGAAGAGAAAAAAAGGACGGAAAGCAAATGCCTTCCGTCGCTCTTTATTCATTATTGAAATCTGTTTAGCATTTCACGATAGGACTTGGGAACGTCCGCGCTCTCCAGCGCATCCAACACCTTATCCCAGTTCATTCCCTCCAGGAAATCCTTCAGATCCGACTGATCCGTTACGTCAACGGCCTTGCCGGGGATCTTCACCTTCGTACCGCTCTTTATGCTGCCTTTCAGCTTGATGCGGAAAAGCTCTTCCTCATTGGTCAAAACGCCAAGGTCGATCTCGTGCTTCTTGTCCGTAATATCGCAGATCAGGTCAAATCCGGGCGAAAGTGCGGAAAAAGTAGAAGTATATCTTTGCAGCGTGCGGGGTAAAAGTCCAAGTCCCTCATCCCCTTCAAATTGACAGGTGAAGTGGCCCTTCAGATTTCCCTTTTCAAAAGCGCTTAAGTCGAATTTCTCCACGCTCAGCGTCAGGATCTTTTCTCCATTCACCTTCAGCGCGTAATCGCCGGTCACCTTACCGCCGCTGAGCTTTCCGGTTCCTGCCATCTTGGCGGTTGTCTCGTCATTCTTTACGGATAATTCAAAGCCGGCCTTACTTCCCTTGGTGGCCGTCGCAAGCTTCACGGACGTCTTGTCGCCATCTTCGTCAACGAAATTGTATACTCTGCCGACGATCTTGCCGTCTCCGTCTACGTAGAGTTCAATGACAAGCTTTTCCATCCTGAGATGAAGCTCTTCGACGTCGCTCATCTTCTCGAGCTCTTCGATCATTTCATCGTAACTCTTCTCGACGTCGTCCTCATCCTGCCCTGCCGCCTGGCCAAAGTCCATATAGATCTTCTTCAGGTTCTCATCCTTAACGGCCTCACTGCAAACGGCCTTCAGGATCTTGAGGAAGTCCTCTTCCTTTAAGGTAACGGTGAGAAGGGTGCACTTCTGGGAAACCTCCTCGCATTCCAAAACCGCGCCCCTGGTCCGCTCCACGTTCTCCACGTTGTCAAGAACAAGTTTTACGTACTTGGTTAGGAGCTTTTTCATATCCTTGGAGTCGGGATACGCGGCCTTCATCTTTTCGGCCATTTCCAAAAACTCGTCGAACTTCTCGCCGTATTCCTCCAGGTCATACTTTGCGTAATCCTTTGCCAGCTCGGGGATCTTTGCGTAAATTGCCTTCTTTTGGGAATCAAGGATGACCTCGGGACTGATGATCTCCTTCTCATTCAGCGTAATGGTCGATTTAACCTCCAGGTTGTTATCCTTGGAATTCACCGTATACGCAATGCCTGCACTGGTCAGCCAGGAAAGATCCACGCCCGTTTCCTTGAGAAGCCTTAAGTAGGATTCGCCCTTCTCTCCAACGGTAAGAGTGATCTCCTCCTTCAGATAACGGTCCGTGTTCGTATAAAACTCCGACGCGTCGTTTACCCTGCTAAGTACGGAGGAATCCTTCTTTCCAAGGATCGCCTGCTTCTCCACGTAAGAAAAATACTTCTTGGGGCTGTCAAACGTTTTGTGCACCGTCTTGGAAAATCCGCCGCCGGCAATAAAGATCAGGGCAACGACTGCTACCGCCGCCATGGCAATGATCACGCCAACGCTGAGTTTTCCCGCATTGTTCAGGTGCTTTTCTTTTGAAATTTTCATAAACTCCTCCCCGGGCGAACGCATATCCACCTTACTTGTAAGGCTCAATGGTAATGATGCTTCCGTCCTCACGATAGTTCAGCTCCGTGTATTTTACGTTACGTCTGTGGTTAATGCCACCGGAAAGTTCGCAATCGTGATAGAAGAGATACCACTTCCCGTGATACTCCACGATGGAGTGATGGGTCGTCCAGCCAAGAACGGGCTCCAGGATCCTTCCCTTATAGGTAAAAGGACCAACGGGGCTGTCGCCAACCGCATACACCAGATAATGGGTGGTACCGGTGGAATAGGAGAAGTAATACTTTCCGTTATATTTGTGCATCCAGGGATCTTCGAAGTATCTTCTTTCTTCGTCACCTGCGCGGAGCTCTTCGCCGTTCTCGTCCAAAATCTTAATATGATCATAGCTGCCCTTTAACTGCAACATGTCATCCGTAAGCTCGCCAACCATGGGTCCAACCTCCGGCTCCTCAGGCGCATTCTCGGTGCCGTTGGGATCAAACTTACCGGTCTTCCATTTCTCCAGCTGGCCGCCCCAGAGACCGCCATTGTAAAGATAAGCCTTGCCGTCATCATCAATAAATACCGCAGGGTCAATGCTGAAGGTTCCCTGCATGTAATTCTCCTCCGCCTTGAAGGGTCCAACGGGGCTGTCACTGGTCGCAACGCCGATGCGGAAGATGCCTTCCTTGTCGCGGGCGGGGAAGTACAGATAGTAGGTGCCATTCTTGTATGCAACGTCGGGTGCCCACATCTGCTTGCTCACCCAGGGCACGTCCTTCATGTGAAGGGCTTCGCCGTTGTCCACGCACTCTGCCTCCAGATTGTCCAGGGACAATACGTGATAGTCCTCCATTTTGTACTCATCACCGTCATCATTATCCTCGCCGTTATGGGCAAGGTCATGGGAGGGATAAACGTAAATCTTGTCGTTAAATACGTGTGCGGAAGGATCCGCCGTAAAAATATGAGTCACCAAAGGTTTTCTTTGTTCAGCCATGTGAATTCTCCTTTTTGAATTTCTAATATCCCACAGCCTATGCCATGCTTTGGCAAGGGATACACTTTCAATAATATTCTATAACGTTTTATGCAAAAAAACAACAATAAAAAGGAGTCGGGCAGCGTAAACTTACTGTAGGATTTAATCGGGCAGAGGTGCCCCTTGTGACATGCATTGTCAGACTCTTTTTCCTACCATACCACTTTTCTTCATTT
>ONSO01000202.1:0-4966 GCA_900320485.1 uncultured Lachnospiraceae bacterium
GACGGTAAGGACGGCCATGAGCCCAACAACTGGGCGTCGTTCTTTACGCCGTCAGCATGGAGCTACGATGAAGCCACTGACCAATGGTATCTTCATCTGTTTTCCGAAAAGCAGCCTGACCTTAACATGGATAATCCAAAGGTCCGTGAGGAAGTGAAAAGCATCTTAAGGTTTTGGCTTGACATGGGCGTGGACGGGTTCCGGGAGGACGTAATTAATTTTATATCCAAAAAGGAAGGACTTCCCAACGGCTTGCCTTTTCTTCCGGCGGTCAACGGCCTGCCGTACTATAAGGACGGCCCTCATATCTATGAGTACATGGAGGAGTTTAGGGAGGTCTGTAAGGAATATGATTGCTTCCAGTTGGGAGAAGGACCGCTTACCACGGTTAAATCGGCGCTGAAATATCTTTCCGGGCCGAAGAAAACGCTGGACCTGATGTTCTCCTTTGACCATATGATGGCAGACTGCATTTACACGGAGTATCTGCACAGACCCTTTTCCCTTGTGAAATTAAAAAAGGCATTTACCAAATGGCAGAATGCCCTGAACGGAAGAGCCTGGAACACCCTGTATCTGGAAAATCATGATCATCCCAGGGTGATCAGCAGATACGGAAGCGAAAAGTTCTGGAGGGCCAGCGGCACCATGCTGGCGGTCAGCTATCTGTTCCAGCAGGGAACCCCTTTTATCTATCAGGGGCAGGAAATTGGCATGACCAACATCAGGCTTCGTTCCATTGATGAGTACGTGGACGTCAGTTCGAAGACGAATTTTAACCGTTATCATCTAAAAGATACCATTGAGAAGAGGCTGGAAAGGATCTGGCACTCCAGCAGGGACAGCTCCCGGACGCCCATGCAGTGGAGCAAGGAAAAGAATGCCGGATTTTCAAAAGTCAAGCCCTGGTTTTACGTGAACCCCAACTATGTCTCCGTAAACGTGGAGGATGAGGAGAAGGATCCCTACAGCATCCTGAATTTTTACAGAAAGTGCCTAAGGCTCCGTAAGAGCAGCAACATACTGTTATGGGGAAGCTATCGGGAGTTTTTCCCGGAGGATAAGCAGATTTATATGTATGAGCGGAGATTGTGTGACGTAAGGTGTCTGATCATCTGTTCCTTCTCGGAAAAACCTGTCAGGGTAAAGCTGCCCAGAGAATACGTGGGAAAAAAGAGAAAGCTTCTTCTATGTAATTATCCCAGGGGAAGCAGTGCTTCCGGAAGACTGGACGGACTTCCGGAGGGAGAGCAGGGGTGGTTTCGCCCTTATGAAGCAAGGGTCTATCGCATATCGTAACAGGAAAGGCGTGCAGCAAAGGCGGCACGCTTTTTTTGTTTTAAAATCATTTTTAAGGTTGATTTAAGTTGCGGCCCTTATGATAAAAACATAACAGAGAGCCGTTGCAAGGCAGGGGAGGGATGGAAAGTGAAGGTTTTGATCGCGGCGACTGACAGAGACTTTTTGAAAAGTTATAAAAAGCTGTTTACGCTTGAAGGATTTGAAGTAAGCACGGCATTTGACGGATTACAGGTAATGGCCTGGCTAAAAGAAAAAAAATATAATCTCGTAATTTTGGATCAGGGCTTGCCAAGAGTCGGCGCAGACCGGCTGGCCGGCCTGATCAGGGAGACAAAGATACCCCTTCTGATGCTTTTGGGAGAAGAAAATAATACTTCGCCGGAAGTAGGGAGGAACAATGGGGAAGAGAGCCTGTGCCATCCTTTTTTCCCTGAAGAATTATTTGAGAAGGTGAGAGGGTTATTGGAAGCGCGGGAAGAGGAGGGCAAAGAAGCGGAATGAAAAAGGTTAGAAAACAGTTTGTCATTTGTGCCATGGCGGCCGTATTTACTTTGCTGACGGTTCTGTTATTTATCATCAACGGCGTCAATTTTACCATGCTGGCGGAGGATGCAGATCAGATAACTCAAATGTAGTGAAAATGAAAAAAGAAAGGTGCCGGGCCCCGGTGAGGGGATGCGTTTTAGGAGCATGGAGGACCTTGGCCCCAATTCCCCGGAACTGGCGTTTAGCGCAAGATATTTTACCTATCGCTTTGACAAGGAAGGAAATGCGGAAGAAGTCAGTTTTCACGTATCGGCTTTTTCAAAGGAAGAGGCTGAGGCTTTGGCAACTGGGCTTCTGAAGGAGAAGACAGGCTGGACTGGCGGGATCTACCGGTACCGTGTTTATAAAAGCGGGGATTACAGGTACGTTACCGTTCTTGATCAGGGAAGGGAAATGCTGCCGGCCTACCGGACGCTGATCATCTCCATGATCGGGGAGGGCACGTTTCTGATCATTTGCTTTGGCTTCTTAACCTATGTCAGCGGAAAACTCTTCCGTCCCCTGGAGGAGGCAGACAGAAAGCAAAAACAATTTTTGGCAAAAGCCAGGAAAGAATTTCAGATCCCCCTGACGGTGATCGGCGCCAACACGGAGCTTATGGAAAAGGAATATGGCACCGGCGAATATACCCAGACCATTCGGAGACAAGTAAAGAAAATGTCTGCTTTGACAAAGCGACTGGAAGGTTTTTCCGTATTTAAGGAAAAGGAAGGGGAAAAAGTAAATTGTGACCTGTCCATGATCTCCAATGCGGCAGTGGAAGCCTGCAGATCCAGATATGAAGAAAGGAAGATCGGCTTAACGGCTGAGATCGAAGAAGAAGTTCTTGTCAAGGGAGATGAGGAAGCGCTTCAGAAGGTGGCGGCGGAGCTTTTGGAGAACGGACTTAAGTATTCCATAAGCAGGTTATGTTTTCAGCTTAAAAGAGAAGAGGGGCACGTGGTTCTTAGGACCATGAATGACACTACGCTCCCGGATCAGAATGCGGAGGCGGCTTTTGACCGGTTTTCCAAATTGGAGAACGCAAGTGACGGGGATGGAATGGGATTAGGTTTATCCTACGTAAAAGACATTGTAAAGGAGCATAATGGCAGGGTGAGCGCCATTGTGAAGGATAAGACGTTTGAATTAAGGATAACTCTGTGACGTGAGGTGACGACATGGCTGTGGTAGAGAATCCGATCGTTGTAATGAAACGATACGAACTAAAGTATTTGCTCAGTAAAGAGCAGGAGGAATTTCTCCGGGAGCACCTGAAGGGGCATATGGAGGCAGACCAGTTTGGAAAGACTTCCATTGCTTCCCTGTATTATGACACGCCGGAATATCGGCTGATCAGCAGATCCATGGAAAAGCCGGAGTTTAAGGAAAAAATGAGACTGAGGTCCTATGGACTTGCGACGGCGCAGTCTCCGGTATTCCTGGAGCTGAAACGCAAGGCATATGGCATTGTTTATAAGCGCAGGGTGCAATCGACGATCCCTTTGGTAAAAAAGTTTTTTGACGGGGAAGGTGATATTTGCGCCGGTGGACAGATCAATCACGAGATCACCTATTTCCGTGATTTTTACGGAAATCTTGCACCGTCCTGCCTTATTATTTATGACAGGACCGCGTTTTATGAACCGGGAGGAGATCTAAGACTCACCATTGACAACAATCCAAGGTATCGCACCGAGGATCTGGACCTTAGGGTCTCCATGGATGGTATTTCCCTTCTGCCGGAGGGATGGTCCATCTTAGAAATCAAGGTGCAGGAGGCCATGCCCCTTTGGCTGGTAAGCATTCTGGAAGAGGGAAAGATATATAAAAGCAGTTTTTCCAAGTATGGAGAAGCTTATAAAATGCAAATGAAAAAACAATTTCAGGGAGGTAACTGTTATGTTTGATTCCATTTATTCATCCAACGTATTGCCATCGGAGTTTTTCTTTATGGCGGCAGCCGCGCTGGTCACCGGATTTTTATATGCGTGGCTGATGTCCTTTAAGATACGATCCACAAAAAGATTTTTCATTGTCGCCTCGCTGATCCCGTTTATCGTTGCGGCTGTTATCACCTTTGTCAATGGGAATATCGGCGCCGGCGTTGCCATTGGAGGTGCCTTTGGACTCATAAGATTCCGTTCGGCGCAGGGAACTTCTGAAGAGATAGCGGGAATCCTGATCGCCATGGGTTCCGGCATTGCCTTCGGAATGGGGTACGTCGCTTATGGCGTGCTGATCCTCTTGGGACTGTCGGTGTTATTCTTCCTGTTCTCCATGCTGACTATTTTTGAACATAAGAATCTGACAAAGGACAAGCTCCTTCGGATCACCATTCCGGAGTCTTTGGAATACAACGACGTATTTGATGATACGTTTGCACATTATCTGAAGGAATTTGAGAGCGTAGGAGTAAAGACCACTGGCATGGGCTCCATGTTCCGGCTTTCCTTCCGGATCCGGATGAAGGATGAGACGGAGGAAAAGGCGATGATCGATGAACTCCGCACAAAGAACGGGAATCTGGAGATTGCAATTACCCCTTATTCCGGCGCTCAAAATCAGCTGTAGCAATTTTTTGATGCATTCTCACTCCAATTATGTTAGAATAGTTGCAAGCTATGCTTGCAATCCCGAACGAAGAGAGGGACGTGCCGAAGGGCACGCAGTAGGAAGATTGCGAAGGTCTATGGGAGGGGCGGAAAGTGTCAAGAATGATCAGGCTGAACGTGGCGGAGCCGGTGTCATACCGATGGTCTGGTAAGTTTGTCGGAAAAGACGCGGCATGGAAGCACGTGGAGCGCCAGCTGGTGGATTTTGAACTGATGGTCATGGAAAAGGGAACGCTCTACGTGGAAGATGAGTGGGAACGGCATGAAGTGCATGAGGGCGAGTGGCTGCTGATGGAGCCCACGAAGTTGCAAAGAGGCTATCGGCCGTCTAAATGTCGGTTCTATTGGATGCATTTTTTACTTGGAAGCATCGCGGGATCCGGGGAAGAAGTCACTGACGGGGAAAATGGCTGGCTGATTCTTCCAAAGCAGGGAAGATTGGAAAATGCAGACAGGGTTTTTGTGCTCATGAAGCAGCTCCAGGATTCAGACGTTCGTTACATGGATCCTACGTATAATGGCTT
>ONSO01000202.1:4987-12617 GCA_900320485.1 uncultured Lachnospiraceae bacterium
TTGGCGACGGCGGTGCTTGCGGAGATCGTTAATCAGGCGAGACGCCGGTATCGGGAAGGCGGGGCGGTTTTCGAAGATGATAATACGGAAAAAACCGGCGGGGCCCTAAAGGAAAAAGACTTGCGCAAGGACGGCCTGCGTCCCAAAGTAGATGATTATCTCCTTACCCACATGCATCAGGGGATTACCGTGGGAGAACTGGCAGATCATCTGGGATACCATGAAAAATATTTGTCTGCCCGTTTTAAGGAGGAGACGGGCCAGAGCGTTAAAAAGTACGTGGACGGGCGTAAGATGGAGAGGGCGAAGTATTTGCTTCTCAACACGGACGCTCTTGTGATGGAGATCGCGGAGAATCTTGGATATGCCGAGGTCCAGAATTTCTACCACGTATTTAAGGGGTTTACGAATTGCACGCCCACGGAATTTCGGGCAACCTATAGCAAAAAACAGGAATTCGACGTTTGAGGTCTTACTTTTTTACACCTCGAAGTACGAATTCCTATTTTCTTTTTTGGAAATCTTTTGTAAGATGACCTTAAAGACAAAGAAAGACCGTGTGGCCGGATCGCATGGGAAAGGGGAGGAAGGAATATGTCGAAGGCTTATGGTTTAGGGGACGTTCTTTTGAGGGACGCGTATTGCGTCAATGCCTTTGAAAAAGACGTGGCATATCTCAAAGAATTTGATGAGGACAGGCTTCTTGCGGGTTTCTATGAAAACGCAGGCCTGACCATGAAAAAGATGCGTTATCCCGGTTGGGAAAACATGCTGATCGGCGGACATACGTTAGGACATTACCTGACGGCTGCGTCACAGGGATATGCAAGTGCCAACGTATCTGCGGAGGATAAGGAAATCCTGTTTAGTAAGATCAAGACCCTGATCGACGGACTTTTGGAATGCCAGAAGCATTCTCAGGGAAAGCCGGGATTTGTCTTTGGTGCGGTAATTCAGGATCCCAACAACGTAGAGCTTCAGTTTGATCACGTGGAGCAGAATAAGACGAACATTATCACTGAGGCCTGGGTGCCCTGGTATACCATGCATAAAATTCTGGATGGCGTTGTAAATGCTTACGAGCTTACGGGATATGCGCCTGCACTGGAGCTTGGCAGCGGCATTGGTGACTGGACCTATGCCCGTACCCAGACGTGGTCCGAGGAAACCCACCGAACGGTTCTTGGCATTGAATACGGCGGCATGAATGATGCGCTGTACGCCCTGTATCAAAATACCGGCAAGGAGGAGCATTTGAAGGCGGCACATGCCTTTGACGAGGAGGCATTGTTTGAAAAGATCCTCTCCGGTGAGAAGAACGTCCTGAATAACCGACACGCCAACACGACCATTCCGAAATTTGTGGGCGCCTTAAACCGCTATATTACGCTTGGGGAAGAAGCGAAAAAGTATCTGGATTACGTGGAAGCCTTTTGGGACATGGTGGTTGAAAGACATACCTACGCTACCGGAGGAAACAGTGAATGGGAGCATTTTGGCGAGGATTATATTCTGGATGCGGAGCGCACCAACTGTAACAATGAAACCTGTAACACTTTTAACATGTTGAAGATGACCCGGAAGCTCTTCATGATCACCGGGGACAAAAAGTATGCGGAGTATTATGAGAACACGTTGATCAATGCCATTCTTTCTTCCCAGAATCCGGAGACGGGCATGACCATGTATTTCCAGCCCATGGCGACGGGATTTTATAAAACCTACGGCACGCCCTTTGATAAGTTCTGGTGCTGTACGGGAAGCGGCATGGAGAATTTCACGAAGCTGAATGACAGTATTTATTTCAAGGAAAAGGACGGCATTACGGTGAATCTGTTCCTTTCTTCCGAGGTGACGGATCCGGATCTGGGGATCCGGCTGATCCAGGAGACGGATCTGCCCAAAACGGATTCGGCCGTATTTACGGTGAGACTTTTAGGGGAAAAGAAGGGGGAGCAGGGTGTTCCGGCAAAGATCCGCATCCGCATTCCTGATTGGTCCGTGGGAGGAGGCATATCCTGCAGATCAAAAGAGATCACTCTTCATGATGAAAATGGTTATGTTGTGGCGCAGGGACCATGGCAGGATGGTGACAGGATCGAGGCGAAGTTTGGTTGCAAGGTTACGGCGGTGGGCTTGCCGGATTGTGGGAACGTTTTCGCCTTCCGTTACGGGCCGCTTCTTCTTTCTGCCGATCTTGGCACTGAGAATATGATCGACGGAAAGACGGGCGTGGACGTGACCATTCCCACGAACAAGATCGTAGGGAGCGAATACCTGAACCTGTCCGAGGGAACGGTGGAAGACTTTATACGGGACGTCGACAGTCATTTTGAGAAGGCTCCGGATGAACTTTGCTTTAAGCTGAAGGGAACGGATCAGGAGCTTACCTTCCGGCCGCATTACCTGAAGACCCGGGAACGCTATGGAATTTACTGGTACTTCCTTGACGAGACGCAGGAGGAAGACGCTGAGGCACGGAAGGCGAAGCGTGAACTGGAAGAAAAGCGCAGGGAAAACATTCTGGATACGGTTCAGCCCGGCTATGGCCAGTATGAGGTGGATGCTTTACACGCCATGGAGGATCATGGTTCCATAGGAAGTACCAGTGGCGGTACTACAAGACATGCCATTCCCCGAGGAAACTTTGGATACCATATGAAGGCGGAAGAGGGAAAAGATCTTATTCTGGAACTGCATTTCCTTCGGGAGGATAACGGAAAACTTCTGCGGATCCGCATTGGCGATGAGGAGATCTTTAACCAGAGACTTCATTATACCGGAAAGCTGGAGGAGTACGTTGTGGAGCTGCCGCTTTCCAAGGAGCTTGTGGCAAAGCACCTGGAACACAGGGAAGTGGACGGAGCACGGGTGACTACCATTTTTGTAGGATTTCAGGGAGGCATGTTTGTGGAGTCGGCAAGGCTCTTTGGCTTCCTGTATCTTTTGAGAAAGTACCACTAATAAGCAATGACCCCGGGACTAGTCCCGGGGATTTTTGCATCCTCGAAACATAAAATCTGTTGTCTGCCCACCCAAGGTATGATAAAATAGTCGCAAGCTTTGCTTGCGATCCCGAATGAAATGAGGGACGAGCCGAAGGGCTCGCAGTCGCAAGCTTTGCTTGCGATCCCGCTATTAGAAGATTGCGAAGCAATCTTCCAACTTTAATAGGTATTTGGAGACGGAGTATGACGGATTACGTGTCGCAGAAGGGCATCACAAAGGAGCAATCTACCCAGCTTCAGGGTTTGGCCGTCCTGTTGATGATCTATCATCATTTTTTTAACGACCTGACGATCTATGGGGATGCCTTGCGGTTTTGGAAGCCTGATTGGATCATTACGTTTGCCTGGTTTGGAAAAATATGCGTGGGCATTTTTGCCTTTGTCAGCGGTTATGGAATGCAGCGGGTTTTGGAGAGGAGAAAGGAACCGGGTGCCTTTTCCTGCCTGAGACAGGTTATGAGGCTTCTGGTCAGGTATTGGATCGTCTTTTTGCCATTCATGGGTTTGTTTTTTGTAATGGGGAAACGAAGTTTTGAACCAAGGGAATTTGTTGAGAATTTTTTTTGCCTGAGGTCAACTTACAACGGAGCATTCTGGTACGTGCAGGAGTACGTGATCTTTATGGCGCTGGCGCTACTCCTTGCCGGATGGCTGAGACTGGATAAAAAGCACAGGTACCTTTGCGCCGGAATCTTTGGCGCGGTTGGAGTGGCGGTGCTGCTTTTAGGAACTGGGAGTCTGGCGGGGGCCATGGAAGGATTAAAGGCGGCTTTAGATCTTATCCGCATTGCTTTTGTGCTGGTATTTTTCGCCGGATGGCTCACTGCAAGATTCCGGATTTTTGAGAAAGCATTTTCCTTGCTTCCCGAAGGGAAGATATGTGTGAGAAAGCTTACGGGCATAGGGGTGACGATGGCGGTTGCCGCAGGCAGAAATGTCCTTTCGGATTCTGCCGCATACGCAAAGCTTGATTTCCTCTTGGTTCCCGTTTTTGTGGCGGGAGTACTGCTTTGCCTTGAAGGAGTAAAACCATTGCAGGGTTTATTGTATGCAATGGGAAGAATGTCTGCATGGCTTTGGCTGACGCATTTATTTATTTTTGACCTGACAAAGGATCGGATCTTGTCATTTACGGATTCGCATCTTGTCTTTTTTGTGATCGAGCTTTTCTTTTGTATTTTGGCGGCCCTTGTTTTTTGGGGAGGAGAGCTGGGGATCGATAGGATCCGGAAGATGAAAAAGGCGGAAAGAAAGTGAAGCGTAATGTTTCACAATCTTTCCGCTTTTTGTACCGGACGTTAACTTTTCGGGTGGCACGTTAGTCCAAATAATCTTTTACGTTCAGGCTTTCTTCCGTACGCTGTTCCTCGTCGATGATTCCGGGAACCAATTCCGTAACGTATGCATCTCCGGTAGCGGGATCAACATAGTAACGGATTTCAGCTCCGGTGTAGGATCTGTACAGTACAACGATCTCGTTTGCGTCATTGGTGGTTACGTCCCAATAAATCGTGAAGTCATCAGAATCCAGCTTTTCTTCCAACCCGGGGTCATTTTTAATGCAATGTTTTTTGATCGCTGCCAAAGCCTGATCCTGCGTAAGAATTTCCGCCTGGGCTTTACCCTGCGCTCCGTCGGAGGAGGCAGATGCATCCTCCGACGGAGCGGATTCCGTGACGGAAGACGATTCGATGATCGCGCTGCTGTCCGCGTCCTTTTCCTGCCCGCAGGCGGTAAAGGTTAAAACCACGGAACATAACACAAGTAGTACCAATTTCTTTTTCATAACGCTTTTTCCTTCTTTTTTTATTTGTTCTTAAATCCTGCACGTTTTCTAAGCGTGGGATCCAGGATCTTTTTTCTGATCCTTAAGTTCTTGGGGGTTACTTCCAAAAGTTCGTCGGTGTCAATAAAATCCAATGCCTGCTCCAAGGACAGAATCTTAGGCGGAACCAGGCGAAGGGCTTCGTCAGCGGAAGAGGAACGGGTATTGGTCAGCTGCTTTTTCTTGCAGACGTTGATCTCGATGTCTTCGCTTCGTCCGGTCTGGCCAACTACCATGCCGGAATAAACCTGTTCTCCGGGTCCGATGAAGAGAAGACCGCGCTCCTGAGCATTGAACAGACCGTAGGTGATGGCTTCGCCTGCTTCAAATGCAATGAGGCTGCCCTGTTTACGGTACTGGATGTCCCCTTTAAAAGGTGCGTAGCCGTCGAATACGGTGTTCAGAATTCCGTTACCCTTGGTATCCGTCATGAACTCTCCGCGGTAGCCGATCAGGCCTCTGGCGGGGATGGAGAACTCCAGTCTCGTGTAGGTGCCGCCGGAGATGGCTCCCATGTTGCGAAGTTCGCCTTTTCTCTGACCAAGCTTTTCGATAACGGCGCCGGCATAATCATTGGGAACGTCAATGTAAGCTAATTCCATGGGCTCGAGCAGCTTGCCGTTTTCATCGTGATGATAAAGAACCTCTGCCTTGCTTACGGCAAATTCAAAGCCCTCACGACGCATGTTCTCGATGAGAACGGAGAGGTGAAGCTCACCGCGTCCGCTTACCTTAAAGCAGTCCGTGTCCTCCGTTTCCTCAACCCGAAGGGATACGTCCGTGTTCAGTTCACGGAAGAGACGCTCGCGAAGATGACGGCTGGTGACGAATTTGCCTTCCTTGCCTGCCAGGGGAGAATCGTTAACCAGGAAATGCATTGCAATGGTAGGCTCACTGATCTTCTGGAAAGGAATGGGCCGTACGTCATCGGGAGAGCAGAGGGTATCGCCAATGTGAATGTCGGTAATGCCGGAGATGGCAACGATGGATCCGATGCCGGCTTCCTTAACCTCTACTTTGTTCAGTCCGTCAAATTCATAAAGCTTGCTTACCTTTACCTTGATCTGCTTGTCAGGCTCATGATGGTTGCAGATCACAACCTCCTGATTTACCTTGATGGAACCGTTGTCAACCTTGCCTACGCCGATGCGGCCAACGTATTCGTTGTAGTCGATGGTGCTGATCAGTACCTGAGTGCCTGCTTCCGGATCCCCTTCGGGAGCGGGAATGTAGTTAAGAATGGTCTCAAAGAGAGGCTCCATGCTGGTACCGGGAGTTTCCGCTTCCAGGGAAGCGATGCCGGCTTTTGCAGATGCATATACAAAAGGACAATCTAACTGGGAATCATCGGCATCCAGTTCAAGGAAGAGTTCCAAAACCTCGTCCACAACTTCTTCGGGACGGGCTTCGGGACGATCGATCTTGTTGATGCAGACAATGACGGGAAGCTTTAATTCCAAAGCCTTGCGCAATACAAATTTGGTCTGGGGCATGGCACCCTCAAAGGCATCTACTACAAGGATAACGCCGTTTACCATCTTCAGAACGCGCTCCACTTCGCCGCCGAAGTCCGCGTGGCCGGGAGTGTCGATGATGTTGATCTTGGTACCCTTATAAGTTACGGCGGTATTCTTTGACAGAATGGTAATGCCGCGCTCGCGCTCAATGTCGTTGGAGTCCATGACGCGCTCGGCAACCTCCTGACCCTGACGGAATACGCCGCTTTGTTTTAAAAGCTCGTCCACCAAAGTCGTTTTACCATGGTCAACGTGAGCGATGATCGCTATGTTTCTAACGTCTTCTCTTTTCTGTTTCATAAAATCAAATCCTTTCATTTGGGCGGGGCAAGATACGGAAAAGCCCCAAAAACAGCGATTTTCTTACTTTTTCTCAAACTGTTACAGTATAGCACTAATTTTTTCCCGTTTCAAGCATAAATTTAGGGAAGGAGGACGGCATTTGGCGAAGGACGTCGGGATTATGCGATGAGATTTGGTTTTCAAGAGGGCGCAAGTGGTGTATAAATGTTAATGTGAAACAGGACGTATGGGAAACGATCCGTAAAAGGCAATCTGAGGAAGAAGGGAGAAACGACAGTGACGGATAAGGTGATTGAAAACAACCAGGTGACGGTAATGGGGGAGGTCATCAGCGACTTTACTTTCAGCCATGAGATTTTCGGAGAAGGGTTCTACGTGATGGACGTTAAGGTACAAAGGCTAAGCGAAAGCTATGACGTGATTCCGGTCATGACTTCGGAGAGGCTCATAGACGTAAACGGGAATTATCTTGGAGCTTTGATCAGCGTAAATGGTCAGTTCCGGTCCTACAACAGACACGAGGAACACAGAAACAAGCTTGTGCTGTCAGTCTTTGCCAGAGAGATAGAATTTGTGGATGAGGTGGAGGAGAGTGCAAAGAGCAATCAGATTTTTCTGGACGGATATATCTGTAAGCCTCCGATCTATCGAAAAACGCCTCTTGGAAGAGAAATCGCTGACGTACTCCTGGCGGTAAACAGACCTTATGGAAAGTCTGATTACATTCCTTGCATCTGCTGGGGAAGAAATGCCCGATATGCCGGAACGTTTCAGGTAGGTGACCGATGCATGATCTGGGGAAGAATCCAGAGCAGGGAGTACGTGAAAAAGCTGGATGAAGAGACCATGGAAAAACGGATAGCCTTCGAAGTCTCCGTCAGCAAACTGGAACTTGGCGATAAAGAAGAGTTGCCAAACTAACCCCGGTTTGATATAATGGGTTCAGATTTTCGCAGAAAATCTGAATCCCGAGCGAA
>ONSO01000078.1 GCA_900320485.1 uncultured Lachnospiraceae bacterium
AATGAACGTCGTGCGGTAATCACTCCCAATCAACAAAAAAAGACTACCGCATATATAGTTAAACACAAATAAATGCGGTAGTCAATAAAAAGTCGCCGTCCAGGGTCTACGCGATGTCTTCCATCTGCGCGGTGTAAAGCCTGTAGTAGTATCCCTTCTTCGCCATCAATTCCTTATGGGTTCCACATTCCACGATGCCGCCTTGATCCACGTACATGATCTTGTCGCAGTTCTTGATGGTGGAAAGTCTGTGGGCGATGATGAAGGAGGTCCTCCCCTTTAGCATCGCATTCAGGCCCTGCTGCAAGGCGCGCTCCGTCTGCACGTCAATGCTGGAGGTCGCCTCATCCAGCACAAGGATGGACGGGTTGGAAAGCAGCGTTCTTGCAAAGGAGATGAGCTGCTTTTGGCCCTGGGAAAGCAGGGAACCGCGCTCCTTTACCTCCGTCTTGTACGCATCCGGGAAGCGCTGGATAAACTCATCGGCACAGACAATCTCGCTGGCCCTCTTGATCTCCTCATCCGTGGCATCCAGCTTGCCGTAACGGATGTTGTCGGCAATGGTACCGGAGAAGATAAAGCTGTCCTGCAACATGATGCCCATCTGGGACCGCAGGGACTTCAGCGTCACCTTGGAAATGTCCTGTCCGTCGATCAGTACGCGCCCGCCGTCCAAATTATAGAATCTGGAGATCAGGTTTACGATGGTACTCTTTCCGGCGCCTGTAGGTCCTACCAGTGCCACGCTCTCGCCGGGTTCCACGGAGAAGGAAAGATCCTTCAAAACAGGCTTGCCCTTCTCGTAGCTAAAGTCCACGTGCTCGAAGGTTACCTGCCCCTTGATGGGCGGCATCTCCTTCGCATCTTCCGCGTCAGCCACCTTCACGGGCTCGTCAAGAAGCTCGAAGATACGCTCCAGGTAGGCGATGTTATTCAGGAAGTTATTAAATATGTTGCCCAGGCTCATGATGGGCTGCCAAAATCTCGATGCATAGGAGGAGATGGCATAAATGACGCCAAGGCTTGTATTTCCGCCAAACACGATCAGTCCAAAGATGAAAATGGCTGCGCGCACAAAAACGGAAATGCTGTCAATGCCGGGCCACACAAGGTTGTTGTAACGAAGCGCGTGCATCCAGGTCTTCCGGCAATTGTCGGAAAGCTCCTCGAAGGTCTTTGCATTCTCCTCTTCCCTTGCAAAGATCTGGGTGATCCTTGCACCGACAATGTTCTCCTGAAGGTATGCGTTCAGGTTTGAATTCTTGTTAGACACAAGCTGCCAGGCCTTACGCTGCTTATTCTTGATCCACAGAAGGAACACCATCAGGATCGGAACGCCCGCCAGCACTACCAGCGCCAGCTTTACGTCCACCAAGAACATGAAAACAACAATGAAGATCAGGTTCAGGCTCTCCAAAACCACGTTGATCAGTCCGTTGGAAAGCATGTCCGAAACGGAGTTTACGTAGTTTACCACGCGGATCAGTATCTTGCCGTGGGGCCTGTCGTCATAATACTGGAAGGACAGCTTTTGCAGATGCTCAAATACGTCCTTACGGATGTCAAAAATGATGTTCTGGCTCACGTTGATCATGATCCTTGAGCGGATGGTGGTAAAAATGACGCCGATGATAAAGGTCAATAACAACAGTCCCGCCAACATAAAGAGCTGCTTATAATTTCCTTCGGGAATGGCCCCGTCCAGAGCCTTCTGGGTCAGCATGGGAGAGAACAGTCCCATGATGCCGCCAATGGCGGAAAGGAACAGTGCAAAGACCATCAGTCCCGCATATTTTTTGACGTAAACGGAGGCCCTAAGGAGGTGTCTGAACTCAAATGGGGTTTCCAGGATTTCGTCTTCTTTGTATGTATTACGCCTTGCCATTATGCCTCGCCTCCTTTCCCGTCAACCGCGCTCGCACCTTCCGTTTCCTTTGTCTCCGCGGGCTTAACCTCTTCCGCGCCCTTTACTTCCGCGGGCTTAACCTCTTCCGCTCCCTTTACTTCCACGGGCTTAACTTCTTCCGCTCCCTTTACTTCCGCGCGGATCTGCTCGTCCTCGCCGGTCTGCAGCTTTACAAGGCTGGAATAATATCCGCCCCGGGCCACCAGCTCGTCATGGGTACCGCACTCTGCAATGCAGCCGTTCTGGATCACCAGGATCTTGTCTGCGAATTTCGTCGTGGAAATACGCTGTGCGATGATGATCTTCGTGCAGGGGAAGTCCAATTCCCTCAGGCTGTGCTGGATCTGCTTCTCCGTCTCCATGTCTACGGCGGAGGTTGTGTCGTCCAAGATCAAAATGGCGGGCCGCACGGCCAGGGCCCTCGCCAGGGAAATCCTTTGCTTCTGGCCGCCGGAAAGGCCTACGCCTCTTTCTCCGACGACGGTTTCATAACGCTCCGGCATCTTGGAGATAAAGTCAGCCGCGGCAGAGTATCTTGCAAACTTCTCCACCTCCTCCGGCTTGATCCGAGGGTCGCCATATGCGATGTTGCTGTCAATGGTATCGGAATACAACAGCACGTCCTGAGTCGCCAGGCCGATGTTCTTTCTGAGCTGATGAAGCTTATATTTCCGCACGTCCACGCCGTCTATGTAGACGTGTCCCCTGGTAGGCTCAAAGAATCTGGGGATCAGCTGGATCAGCGTTGTCTTGCCACATCCCGTCTCGCCCATGATGGCTACGGTCTCGCCGGGTTCAACGGTAAAGTTCACGTCGTGCAGCACGGGGAACTTGCCGTCGGAATACTGGAAGCTTACGTCCTTAAATTCGATCTTGCCCTTCAGTCTCTCGGGATGATCGATGGCATCGGGAAGGTCCACGATCTCAGGTTCCGAGTAATAGATCTCCATCACCTTGTCGGATGCCGCCGCAAAGCGCTGGAACTCATTCATGATGTTGCCCAGCATTCTCATGGGGTTGGCAATGGCCCAGATCAGTCCGGAAAAGGCAACGTACTGGCCCATGGTGATCTCCTGGCGGATGATGAAGATGCCGCCTACCACCAAAAGTACGATGGGCATCAGATTTGCGAAGGTCTCCACGTAAGGGAAGTACGTAAGCCACGTCATGGCCGTCTTCCGGTTCGTCTTGGAGTATTCCCGATTGCATTTGTCAAACTTCTCGATCTCATAATCTTCTCTGGCAAAGGCCTTGACCACGCGGTTGCCGGAGATGTTCTCCTGCGCCGCCGTGTTCATCTGCGCCATCTTTTCGCGAAGCTCCCTGTGTCTGGGCGCCACCTTATTTCTAAACAGGATGACAATGATGAAAATAAAGGGCGCAATGGCAAACAGACAAAGGGTCAGACGCCAGTCCATGTAGAAAAAGTAAATGGCAACGGCTCCCATCAGTGCCAGCGACTCCACGATGGTACGGATGACCCAGGCGATCATGTGGCGGATGGCGTCCAGGTCACCCGTCACTCTTGTCATCAGGTCGCCGGTGCGGTAGGTTCCGTAGAATTTCATGTCCTGATATTCGATTTTCCGGAACAGATGAGTTCTGATACGGTACAGGGCCCTCTGGGAAACCACCTCCGTCCCCATACAGGTCAGGTACACAATGGTGGTACGAAGGAGCGTCAGCAGTACCATGGCAAGGATCAGCCGGTAGAGCAGCTCCTTATGGTCTGCCAGATTCTGCCTGGCCTGTTCGCCGATGAGGAACTCGTCCAGGATCCGCTGGGTAAAATGGGGTACGACCAGCTGCAAAGCATTGTAGGTCACGGCACCAAGCAGCGTGATCAGGTACAGCAATTTGTACCCTTTCATGTTATCCAGCACAAATTTCACTTTTGAATGACGTTCTCTTTCCAATTCTTCAAAGCCTCCTAAGCTCTTACGCCCCGTCTGCGGGACAGGTACAAAAATTGTTTTATTACTAACATTCTGCCTTCATTCTAGCCCTCATTTTTTGAAAAGAAAATGTAGAAAATTGCACCCTGAATGTACTATATTGACATTTGGTGGCCCTCATGTTAGAATGCTTCTAGTTAAGCTTTTAGAAAGTCTTACGCCTACTGGCAGCCACGTTTTGCCAGATTTTATTGAATCATTCCGTCACGCGTTTTTGCCGCGGAATAGTTAATTTTATAAGTTGGTTTCTTAAAACCGAAACAGCGCTTCCGCGCTGACTTGTAAAACGGTCAATAAGAGTAGCAAAATTTATTTTTGCGGGAAAGACTTTAAGCTGCGGATTCGTTCTGCAGCTTTTTTTTATTGAGAAAGGCATTCACATGAGACAGGCTAAACTTGATCAGACAAAAGCACCCATCTACGAAGCACTTGAGCGGTTCCGTCAGGCCCGGATCGTTCCCTTTGACGTGCCCGGCCATAAACACGGACGCGGCAACCCGGAGCTTGCGGCCTTCCTGGGCCAGCAGTGCGTCGGCGTGGACGTAAACAGCATGAAACCCCTGGACAATCTCTGTCACCCCGTTTCCGTGATCCGCGAGGCCGAGGAGCTGGCTGCCGACGCCTTTGGCGCGGCGCAGGCCTTCCTGATGGTGGGCGGCACTACCAGTGCGGTCCAGAGCATGGTCCTGACTGCCACAAAGCGTGGTCAGGAGATCATTTTGCCCAGAAACGTTCACCGCAGCGTCATCAATGCGCTGGTGCTAAACGGTGCCATTCCCGTCTACGTGAATCCTGAGGTGGATAAGCGCCTTGGCATTTCCCTCGGCATGAAGCGCGAACAGGTAGCCAAGGCTATCCGAGAGCACCCCAATGCCGTTGCCGTTTTGGTGAATAATCCCACCTATTACGGCATCTGCAGTGACTTAAAAGCCATTGTGGACATGGCGCATCAGGCCGGCATGCTCTGTCTTGCCGATGAGGCCCATGGCACCCACTTCTATTTTGGAATTAACTTCCCCCTCTCCGCCATGGCGGCAGGTGCGGACATGGCCGCCGTTTTGACATCAGCCGACGCAAGCTCGCCCTTCACGGAAGGGAGATCTTCTCTCAGGTCAAGGATCTGGCGGAATATGCAAGAAATGAGATCAACGCCATCGGCGATTATTATGCCTTCGGCAGGGAGCTGGTAAACGGCGACAGCATTTACGACTTTGACCCCACAAAGCTCAGCGTCCATACTCTGGACATTGGCATGGCGGGCATTGAGGTTTATGATTCCCTGCGGGATGACTATGACATTCAGATTGAGTTTGGAGACCTGGGCAACATTCTGGCCTACCTTTCCATCGGTGACCGCATCCAGGAGGTGGAGCGCCTCTGCTCCGCTCTCGCCGAGATCCGCAGGCTCAACAAGCGGGATTCCAGCGGACTTCTGACCCAGGAGTACATCGATCCCATTGTGGAGGCCTCGCCTCAGGAAGCGTTCTACGCCGAAAAGGAAAGCCTTCCCATCGAGAAAACGGAAGGGCGCGTGTGCAGCGAATTCGTGATGTGCTACCCTCCGGGAATCCCCATTCTTGCTCCCGGAGAAAAGATTACGGCGGACATTCTCCGCTACATCCGCTACGCCCACGAAAAAGGCTGCCAGATGACGGGCCCCGAAGACCCCACCATCCAGAATCTGAACGTTTTAAAATAGTTGCGTTGGAGGAATCGACATGGAATTATGGTTCAGTGAGTTACATACCCCGGACGTGAAGTTTAGTCTCCGGGTGAATAAGCAATTATATGGCAAGCAGAGCAACTACCAGCGCATTGACGTGCTGGATACGCCGGAATTCGGCAGGGTTCTCGTTCTTGACGGCAACATCATGCTGACGGAGCGCGATGAATTTATTTACGACGAGATGATCGTTCACGTTCCCATGGCCGTGCATCCCGACATTAAAAACGTCCTTGTGATCGGTGCCGGAGACGGCGGCGTTGTCAGGGAGCTGACCCGTTTTGACAACGTGGAGAACATTGACCTTGTTGAGATGGATGAGCAGGTAGTGGAGGTCTGCAGACAGTTCCTGCCCGGAAATGCCTGCCGTCTTGATGACAAGCGCGTGAACATCTATTTTGAGAACGGCCTGAAGTTCCTGCGCCGCTGTGAGGACAAGTATGACCTGATCATTGTGGACTCCAATGATCCCTTTGGCCCCTCCGAGGGCTTATTTACCAAAGAATTTTACGGGAATTGCTACAAGGCCCTGAAGGAAGACGGCATCATGGTGAACCAGCAGGGAAGCCCCTTCTATGCCGAGGACGCGGAGGCCATGAAGCGCAGCCACAAGCGCATCGCTTCCACCTTCCCCATCAGCCGGGTTTATCAGGCGCACATTCCTACTTACGCTGCCGGTTACTGGCTGTTCGGCTTTGCCAGCAAGAAGTACCACCCCATCGATGACATGGACGCGGAGCGCTGGAAAAGCTACCATCTCCGAACCAAGTATTACACCACCAGGCTTCACAAGGGAGCCTTCTATCTTCCTGCCTTTCTCGAAGAAATGCTTCAGGAGGTGGAATGATGCTTCAGCCCAACGTTGAGACGTTTCTTGCATGTGACAGTGAATATGACAAGGCGAAGCTGGTACTGTTCGGGGCACCCTTCGACTCTACCACCAGCTACCGGCCCGGAACAAGGTTCGGTCCTTCCGCCATCCGCCACGAAAGCTTTGGCATTGAGACCTACAGCCCCTATCAGGACTTGGATCTCGAGGATTATGAGATCTTTGACAGTGGCGACCTGGAGCTGTGCTTTGGCAGCAGCGAAAAGGCCTTAAAAGACATTGAGGAAAGAGCCGATATAATATTAAATGACAATAAGTTCCCCCTGATGATCGGCGGGGAACATTTAGTGACTTTAGGAAGCGTGCGCGCAGTGGCAAAGCGCCATCCGGATCTTCACGTGATCCAGTTTGATGCCCACGCAGACCTTAGGGATGATTATCTTGGCGTTCCCTTGAGCCATGCCTGCGTTCTTCGCAGATGTCATGACCTTTTGGGTGACGGCCGCATCCACCAGTTTTGCATCCGCAGCGGCGAGCGCGAGGAATTCCGCTTTGCCAAGGAGCATACGGACATGCATAAGTTTAATTTCGACGGCCTCTCCGAGCTGATGGAGAAATTGATCCGGGAGAACGCTCCCATCTATTTGACCATTGACATGGATTGCCTCGATCCTGGCTTCTTTCCCGGTACCGGTACGCCGGAAGCCGGCGGCGTAACCTTTTCCGAGCTCTTAAATGCCATCCTTACGGTGGCAAAGGGGCGGGTTGTTGCCGCTGACCTGAATGAGCTTGCTCCAAATCTCGACCAAAGCGGCGCTTCCACTGCCCTGGCCTGCAAGACCGCCCGGGAACTGATGCTGGCACTGGCTGCAGGGAATTAAAGAATTACCGACAAAAAATAAATGGAAAGAGAGGTAGATAGCAGCATGAGCAGAGTTTTAATCATCGGCTGCGGCGGCGTTGCATCAGTTGCCATCAGCAAGTGTTGCCAGGTTCCCGAAGTCTTTCAGGAAATCTGCATTGCCAGCCGTACCAAATCCAAATGCGACGCCCTCGCCGCAAAACTGACTCCCAAGACGACAACAAAGATTACGACCGCACAGGTGGATGCAGACGACGTAGATCAGGTGATCCGCCTGATCCGGGATTACAAACCGGATCTTGTCATGAACATTGCCCTCCCCTATCAGGACCTCACCATCATGGATGCCTGCCTTGCCTGCAAGGTAAACTACATGGATACGGCGAATTACGAGCCTGAGAACACGGATGATCCCGAGTGGCGCGCCATTTATGAGAAGCGCTGTAAGGAAGCCGGATTTTCCGCTTATTTCGACTACAGCTGGCAGTGGGCATATCAGGAAAAATTCAAGGAGGCAGGTCTCATCGCTCTCCTCGGCTGTGGCTTCGACCCCGGCGTAACGCAGGGCTACGTTGCCTACGCAAAGAAGCATGAATTTGATACCATTGATACCATCGACATCTTAGACTGCAACGGCGGTGACCACGGTTACGCCTTTGCAACCAACTTCAACCCGGAGATCAATCTCCGCGAGGTCAGCGCTCCCGGAAGCTACTGGGAGAATGGCCACTGGGTGGAGGTTCCTGCCATGAGCATCAAGCGGGAATATAACTTTGATCAGGTAGGCAACAAGGACATGTACCTTCTCCATCACGAGGAGATCGAAAGCATTGCAAAGAACCTTCCCGAGGTTAAGCGCATCCGCTTCTTCATGACCTTTGGTCAGAGCTATCTGACCCACATGAAGTGTCTGGAGAACGTGGGCATGCTCTCTACGACCCCCATTAACTTTGAGGGCAAGGAAATCGTACCCATCCAGTTCCTGAAGGCACTTCTGCCCGATCCTGCCTCCCTGGGTCCCCGCACAAAGGGAAAGACCAACATCGGTTGCATCTTCACCGGCAAGAAGGACGGCAAGGAGAAGACCTATTATATTTATAACGTATGTGATCACGAGAGTTGCTACAAGGAAGTTGAAAGCCAGGCCATCAGTTATACTACCGGCGTTCCCGCCATGTGCGGCGCCCTGATGGTACTCACCGGTAAATGGGCCGAGACCGGTGTTCATACCGTGGAGGAATTCGATCCGGATCCCTTCCTGGACGCGCTCGACAAATACGGACTGCCCCGGAGTGAAAGTCATTCTCCGGTATTAGTGGACTAATGAGCGGCGTATTTGACAGACTGAGTGAAGCGAGTGTTGCAAAGGCCCTGCAAGAGCTCTCCACTCCCTGTTACGTATTAGATGAAAAAGTGATCAAGGAAAACGGCGAGATTCTAAGTTCGGTTCAGGAGCATACGGGTTGCCGCATCCTTCTGGCCCAGAAAGCCTTCTCCAATTATGACCTCTATCCTGCCCTCGCGCCCTATCTTGCGGGAACGGAAGCCAGCGGCGTTTATGAGGCCAGACTTGGCAGAGAGGAAATGCCGGATGGCGAGGTACACGTGTTCAGTACCGCCTACAAGGCAAAGGATCTGGAAGCCCTGTTTAATTATGCGGACCACGTAGTCTTTAATTCCATCGGTCAGCTTGCAGTCTTCGGCCCCGTGGCAAAGTCTTCCGGCATGAGTCTGGGACTTCGCATCAATCCCGAGTGTTCCACGCAGGAAGAAAGCCATTCCATCTATGACCCCTGCGCTGCAGGCAGCCGCCTTGGCGTAACCCGCGCCCAGTGGGACAAGCTGATGACGCCTGAGACCTTCGCGCTCTTAGACGGTCTCCACTTCCATACTCTTTGTGAGCAGGATGCCTACGATCTGGAAGTTACGCTGGATGCGGTGGAAGAAAAATTCGGAAAGTTCCTTGCCGATATGAAGTGGATCAATTTCGGCGGTGGCCACCACATAACAAGAAACGGTTATGACGTCCCCCGTCTGGAAAGGCTGATCAAGAAGTTTTCAGACAAGTATGACCTGCAGGTTTACTTAGAGCCCGGTGAGGCCTGCGCCCTCAACGCCGGCTATCTCATTACGACAGTCCTCGACGTGACGGAAAACAACGGTATCACCAACGTGATCATTGACGCCAGCGCTGCCTGCCACATGCCTGACGTCCTTGAGATGCCCTACCGTCCTCCTCTGTATGGAGCCGGCGAAGGCGGCGAAAAAGCGTTCCCCGTCCGCATCGGTGGTCCTTCCTGCCTGGCAGGGGACGTGATCGGCAACTACAGCTTTGACAAGATGCCCCGCATCGGCGACCGCCTGATCTTCGGTGACATGGCCATCTATACCACCTGCAAGAACAACACCTTTAACGGCATGCCTCTTCCCGACGTACACGTGCTCCATCCCGATTCCACCACCACCATGGTGGCACACTTCGGATACCAGGACTTCAAATACCGTTTGGGAAGTTCATAAATCAAACCCATACAAATAAAAAATCCCCGGCTTCTCCGCCGGGGATTTTTATGTTCATATGATATTTCTAAACCTTATGATCTTTATGCTCTGGCAGCCAAGGCTCCTGCGATGTCCTCCTTCATGTCAAGGACTGCTGCCCTGGAGGCCTCCGCGTAATTTGCTTCACCATACTTCGCGTACTTCTCCTGCTGGAAGGCCGCAATGATGCCTCTGGAGGAATTGATGATGGCGCCAAGGCCGTCCTCGTTAAAGAAATGTACAAGGTCTGCGCCCTTTCCGCCCTGCGCGCCGTAACCGGGCACAAGGATAAACGCCTTCGGCATCACCTTTCTAAGGAGCTTGCCCTGCTCAGGATAGGTTGCTCCAACTACGGCGCCAACGTAAGAATAGGAATCTCCCATGCAGTCTGCGCCCCACTCGGCAACCTTTTCACCTACGATCTCATACAAAGGCTTTCCGTCCACCACGCGGTCCTGAAACTCGCCGCTGGAAGGATTGGAGGTCTTCACAAGTACGAAAATACCCTTCTTCTCTTCCTTGCAGACCTTGATGAAGGGCTTAACGCCGTCGCTTCCAAGGTAAGGATTCACCGTTACAAAATCCTCGTCGAATCCATAAAATGCATTCGCGCCAACCTGCACCTTTCCAAGATGGCCTACTGCATAAGCCTCGGAGGTGGAACCAATGTCACCGCGCTTAATATCCCCGATGACAACCAGCCCCTTTTCCTTACAGTAATCCACGGTTTTCTTAAATGCCACAAGTCCGGGGATGCCAAACTGCTCATACATGGCGATCTGAGGCTTCACTGCGGGCACCAGATCATAAATGGCGTCCACAATGCCCTTATTGTACTGCCAAATGGCCTCTGCCGCCCCCTCCAGGGTCTCGCCATACTCAGCGAAAGCCGCCTTTTGGATCTGGCCGGGCACGTACTTCATCATGGGGTCAAGTCCCACCACAATGGGTGCCTGAGTCTTCTGAATCTTTTCAATTAACTTGTTGATCATGTGATTTTCCTCTTTTCATTCCTTACTCATTTTGCATTTTCCATGCATTCCCGGATTCTTTCCTTCACGCGCTCAGCGATCTCCCTTGTATTAAGATTCTTATACTCTTCATAATACATGGGCTTTAAGAAGTGGATCTGCGTGGTTACGCGGCCAAATCCCTTCGCCTCAAACACCTTATAAGAATCCACCAAAGCAACGGGAACAATGGGCCGTTTCGACCAAATCGCTGCCTTAAAGGCACCCGGCAGAAAATCCTGCAGGCGATTTCCGTTTTGCTTGTAACCGCCTTCCGGAAACAGAATGAACTTTCTTCCACTCTTAACTTCCTCCGCCATTTTCCGGATACTTTTTAACTGTTCCCTCAGATTCTCCTTATCCATCCGAATGCCATCCAAAACGTCGATGAACTCGTTTGTCAGAACCATTTTGGAGCGCTTGAGGTCCATGACAATGGAGCAGGGCTCGTCATGCACGTGAATGATCCCAAGGGCGTCAAATTTCCCCTGATGATTCGGGTACATAATGTATCCGCCGTCCTTTGGCAGGTTTTCAAGGCCAAAGCACTTGGTCTTCACGCGGGCGTTGCGCATCATGCTTCGCACCATGTTTCGAGCGATGCCGTAGCGGTCATTTTCGTTATAGCCGTCCGGATGCTTCATTACGTATCGGATCTTAAATACGTAATAAATGATCAGTGGCATGGATAATAAGATAACGTAATAATAGCGAAACATGTTTCATCCTTTCCAGAAATTGGCACAACCATGCTTATGGCACGTTACCCTTTTGTCAAACGTACGGGAACAAATTGATTATACGCTGATTCTCCCGTCATTTCAACAAAAAAATCCAACAAGAAACGCGGTTTCAAGATTTCTCTCAAAACCGCGTCCGCATCTTTCTTTCTGACGTGACAGACTCCCGCCGGTCAGCATTTCCCCGATGCCGTCAGCCCCCGCCGGTCAGCATGAAATCTACACCGTGGCAAGCTTTTTCTGCTCCGCATACTTCATAATCTTCGGCGCGCCAACGTATTTTGTAAACTCCTCGCCGTTTACCTCAACCAGCGTGGGAGCCTGCATAACGCCATAGCGGTTGGCCAGCTCCACGTTCTCCATGGCGTCGATGACAATGTAAGGGATTCCCTCAAGATAACTCTTTGCCAGTGCACAGTTGGGGCAGGTCTTCGTGGTAAACAAATATCTGACGCCCTCGGGCTTCTCCACCTTTACGTCCACGTCCTTGTCAAAATCGGAAAGGGTTACCACGCTGCTCACGGGGCGCTTTAACTCGGAATGCTCGATATCGTACTCCTTTCTGTTTGCATACTCCTGAAGCTTACCGTCGTTCCAGTTCTGTACGGGACGATAATAACCGGTGATGCGGCTGTAAACCTCTGTCTTGGCACCGCAATGAGGGCAGATCTTAACCTCTCCCGCCAGATATCCATGCTCCTTACAAATGGAGTAGGTCGGGGACATGGTGTAATAAGGCAGCTTATAATTCTGTGCAATGGTACGTACCAGGGATGCAGCAGCCTTCCAGTCGGGAAGCTTTTCTCCCAGGAAAGCATGGAACACGGTTCCGGAGGTATACAGCGTCTGCAGGTCATCCTGGATGTCCAAAGCATCAAAAATGTCGGTGGTATAGTCCACGGGCAGGTGAGAGGAGTTGGTGTAATAAGGCGTATCTCCCTCCTTGCCTGCGGTCTTGATCATGGGATAGCGCTTCTTGTCATGCTTTGCAAGGCGGTAGGTGGTACTCTCCGCGGGAGTTGCCTCCAGATTGTAAAGATCACCATACTGCTCCTGATAATCGGAAAGGCGCTCTCTCATGTGGTTCAGCACTTCCTTGGTGAACTCCTGGGTTCTGGGATCGCTCATGTCCGCGCGAAGCCAGTTGGCGTTCAGGCCTACCTCGTTCATGCCGATGAGGCCGATGGTGGAGAAGTGATTGTCAAAGCTTCCGAGATATCTCTTGGTGTAGGGGTACAGGCCCTCATCCAGGAGCTTGCTGATGACGCCACGCTTGATCTTTAAGGATCTTGCCGCAATGTCCATCATGCGGTCCAATCTTGCATAGAACTCGCTCTTATTGGCGGCAAGGTAAGCGATCCTGGGCATGTTAATGGTAACAACGCCCACGCTTCCGGTGCTCTCGCCGGAACCGAAGAATCCTCCGGTCTTCTTGCGCAGCTCTCTAAGGTCAAGGCGCAGTCTGCAGCACATGGAACGTACGTCGGAAGGCTGCATGTCGGAATTGATGTAATTGGAGAAATAAGGCGTCCCGTATTTTGCCGTCATCTCAAAGAGAAGACGATTGTTCTCGGTATCGGACCAGTCGAAATCCCTGGTGATGGAGTAAGTAGGGATGGGATACTGGAAGCCTCTGCCATGGGAGTCGCCTTCGATCATGGTCTCGATGAAGGCCTTGTTTACCATGTCCATTTCCTTCTTACAATCCTTGTATTTGAAATCCATCTCCTTGCCGCCTACAATGGCAGGAAGCTCCGCCAGATCCTCAGGCACGGTCCAGTCCAGCGTAATATTGGAGAAGGGCGCCTGGGTACCCCAGCGGCTGGGAGTGTTAACGCCATAAATAAACGCCTCGATGCACTTCTTAACCTCAGGATAGCTTAAGTTGTCCACCTTTACGAAGGGTGCAAGATAAGTGTCAAAAGAGGAGAAGGCCTGCGCTCCCGCCCACTCATTCTGCATGATGCCAAGGAAGTTTACCATCTGATTGCACAGTACGGAAAGATGTCTTGCGGGTGCGGAAGAGATCTTTCCGGTGATGCCGCCAAGTCCTTCCTTGATGAGCTGCTTTAAGGACCAGCCGGCGCAATATCCGGTCAGCATGGAAAGGTCATGAATGTGGATGTCCGCATTGCGGTGTGCCTCCGCGATCTCGTCATCGTAGATCTCGGAAAGCCAGTAATTTGCAGTTACGGCGCCGGAGTTGGAAAGGATCAGTCCGCCCACGGAATAAGTCACGGTGGAATTCTCCTTTACGCGCCAGTCCTCTACCTTTACGTAGCTGTTTACCACGTCCTTGTAGTCCAAAATGGTAGACTTCATGGCACGCATCTTCTCACGCTGTCTGCGATACAGGATGTAAGCCTTTGCCACTTCCTCGTAGCCGGCCTGTCCCAAAACCTTTTCCACGCTGTCCTGTACGTCCTCGATCTGAATGGCATTGTCCTTGATCTTGGACTGGAAATCCGCGGTCACGCGAAGCGCAAGGAGATCCACAATGTCGTTATTGTAGCTCATCTCCGTGGCATTGAATGCCTTCATGATCGCGTCATTGATCTTTGACAACGTAAAATCTGTTCTGTTCCCATCCCTCTTAATGATCTGTAACATCCTAAAACCCCTCCAATTGGTTTCCCCATTATGTTTTTGCTTCCGGGTTCCGGGCCTTTCCCCGTTTTTCCGAAATGCAATAACATGATACCATTTTTGTGATCCGTCTGTCAATGCCTATCCACAAGATATTGTGTTCTTTTTTTGTACAAAAACAAACATGTTGTGGTTGAATCTTCTGAATAAACGCGACAATTCAAAAAACGGGCACCCGTTCCCGGATACCCGTTTCCCAATTCCATTTATCTTAGTACGGCGGCCTTTCCCTTAAGCCAGCCTTTCCTTCTCTCGCCGCCGGTTTCCATTTCTGACGTCGGAATCCTTATTCCGGAACCTCCGCCGGCTTCCTTGTGGAGAGAAAGATCTCTTCGCGCAGGGCCTTTTCATCCGAAGGATACAGCTTTAAGTATGCCTGCATCTGCTCCTCTGCCTTCCCGAAATTGCCAAGATACTCATAGGCTACGATCTCATTAAAGGCCAGCGCCTGCTGCATGTCCTTGTCCCCCAGGGAAAGTCCCGACTGGAACGCACTCAGGGCGGATTCCACATTGCCACGCTTCATCTCGCAGACGCCCAGTTGGTTATACATCTCCGCGCTGTCCCCGTGCTTATCCAGATAGGACCGGTAGACGTTGCATGCGTAATTGTAGTCCCCCGTGGCCTCATAGGCTTTTCCAAGGTACAGACTGCTCTCCGCCTTCTCGTCAGCCTTTGCTTCTTCCAGCTCGGCGTAGGCCTGCTCATACTCTTCCATGAAGTAGTAAATGCGGCCCTTGTCGTAAGAGCTCAGCGTCTTTGCCCCGTTGTCCAGGGCCGTCTGAAGGTATTCCTTGCCGATCTCCTTATGTCCAAAATGATCGAAAGCCTCATAAATGGCAAGGAGCCTGTCATAATTCTTGGGATCCATGGATACGGCCTTGTCATAATCCTGCTTGGCCTCTTCCACCTGCCCCAGTTCCAATTCCACTCCGCCGCGCAGATAATAGGCGTCCTTCTCCTGAGGCTTTAACGCCAATATGGAATTATACGTTTCCTTGGCCTCCTCATATCTTCCGGCGCCTGCGTAGGCTGCGGCGAGATAATAATTCAGGTCATAATCCACGTTCTCCACAATGCCGTTGCTCATGGACAGCGATTCCAGAAAGCAGGAAATGGCGTTTTCATAATCCGCCATGCCAAGATAGGCGATTCCCTTTCCCCTGGCCACGAGACGGCCATTCTCTTTATTCTCGGCAGCCTCCGAAAGGAGTTCCAGCGCTCCTTGATAATCCAGCTCCTCCACGAGCTTCATGGCCTCTCCGACCTTATCGGTTTCCCGGCCACATCCTCCCATGACGCACGAAACTGCAAGAAGCGCAAGAGCTAAGATCACGCCGCCCTTTTTCTTACTGCGCATCGGTCTCAAATCGGTATCTCCTTATTTCTCCTCCAATACGGAAGTACAATTGGGGCATCTGGTTGCGTCAATGGCAATGTCCGTCTTACAGAAGGGGCACTTCTTGGTGGTGGGAGCTGCGGGAGCCTCAGGCTTCTTTCCGATGCTCATTGCCTTATTTACTGCCTTGATCATGCAGAACAGAATGAATGCGATGATCAGGAAATTGATCACTGCGGAAATGAATGCGCCATAGTTAAATTCAACGCCATGAACCGTAAACTGGCCGCCAACGACCTGCATCACGCCGTTCTCATCCTTCTCCGCGCCTCCGGTGCACAGTGCGATCAGAGGATTAATGAAGCTGGTGGTAAGTGAAGTAACAATGGCACTGAATGCGCCGCCGATGATCACGCCGACTGCCATGTCCATTACGTTTCCACGCATGATAAACTTCTTAAACTCTGCAATAAATCCATTTCCCTTACTCATTTTTGCATTCCTCCCTTTTCTTGGTTGACGGTATTTTTTTGTCAAAAAGCAGTATTTTTTCCCGCTTTTCCCATCCATCATACCACGTTGGCGCGTTTCCCTCAATATTTTTCAGGGAATTTTTTGCTGAAATTTTCCATCGAAATCTCCTTTCCAAATCCCGCAACGTTTAGTATACTAGTTTTATGGCTTCGTCAAAACGCGGCCACGCTTAATGGAATTTTCGGAAGGAACGTAAGTCATGCAAAGGATCATCAAAGACTTAAAGGATAACGATTTTAAGCAGATCTACCTGCTTTACGGGGAAGAGCGTTATCTCAAAAAACAATACACTGATAAATTAAAGGCCGCCCTGGCCGGCGACGATACCATGAACGTACACTTCTACGAAGGCAAGGACGTGCCCGTTCCGGAGATCAGGAACAGCTTGCCGAATACCTGGCAAACCCTAACGAGACTACCTATTTTGTCTTCACGGAAAGCGAGGTGGACAAGCGCAGCAAGCTCTATAAGACCGTGTCGTCCAAGGGCTGCGCCGTGGATTTTACCACGCAGGACGAAAATACGCTAAAGCGCTGGGTTGCCTCCCTCCTTGCAAAGGAAGGCAAAAAAGTTGCGGAATCCACGGTGCTGCTTTTCCTGTCCAAGACCGGAACCGACATGGAGAACATTCAGATGGAGCTCGAAAAGCTGATCTCCTACTGCATGGACCGCGACGTGGTCACCGTGCAGGACGTGGAAACCATTTGTACCACAAGGCTTCAGGACCGCATCTTTGACGTCACGGAAGCCGTGGCAAGGCGCCAGACCACCAAGGCCCTGACCCTGTATTATGACCTGCTTGCCTTAAAGGTTTCTCCCCTTCAGATCCTTGCCATGCTCTCAAGACAGTACAACCTTATGTTGCAGGTAAAGGAGCTGAAAAAAAGAGGGACCTCCGACCGCGACGTTGCGTCTAAGATCGGCGTTCCCCCCTTTGTAGTTTCAAAATATCTCTCCCAGGCTGCCCAGTACAAATCTCAGGAACTGCGCATGGCCCTGGAGCAATGCGCAGAGGCTGACATGGCCGTAAAGACCGGCCGGATGAATGACAAGATGAGCGTAGAGCTGATCATTCTCGGCGCAAGGTAATCATACCCGCTGCGGCTAGCGTTTCTGTTCGGCCAAATAAAGCTTCACCCTGCTCTGGATCGCGTCCACCGTCTGATCCAGAGTTTTTTGTCCCTCAAAATAGGGCATGGTCTCTTCATTTACGATCATGCTGACGGGTTCATTGCCTGCAGGCGTCCTTTGCGCTTCCCCGAGAATTTCATAAAAGACGTCCGCATATTCCCTGTTGATCGCATGCTCGGCATAGATCGCCCCGATCACGTTTCCTTCCTCGTCGAGAATGTCCTCATGATCCTTTCCGTAAAGGGACACTTCCTTTTCGATCATGGCATTCATGACCTTCTGATTGGAATATAAATAGAACCCCGAATACACGTCGTCCGCCAAAGGGTAATCTGCATTCAGATAGCTTTCCATAAATTTAAAAGCCCCTTCCGGCTCCCGCGACGTGGAAAGGATCGCCAGCTCCGAGTTTCCGCTCAGGATAGTTCTCGGCTTTCCGTCCGGACTTGGATACCCCATGATCGTCAGGTTTTCACCGCACTCCTTGACCGCATCGGGATAACTGCGCAGGAAGTGATAATCCAAATGATAAAAAACGGGCTTTTGCTCATTCTCCCGGCCGCTCTCCTCTCTATCCTTACACTCCTTCAAGTAGCTTAAGTAGTCCCGGAATTCCTGACTGTCAAAATGACTCTCCATGGTCTCTCCGTCCCAGAAATAATCCAGCGTTTTCTGAAACAGGAATAGCCTCAGGTACAGGAACCATCGTAAGGGCTGATATTCCTCATGCTCCCGCAGATAGGAGACCATTTCCCCAACCGTCCAGCCCGGCGCTTTTTTCCACTGGGATTCAGGCACCAGTAAAGTGTCCATGGAAAACTGGTAGGGTATGGTATACAGACCGTCGCCGTAAGTTCCAAGAGCCAGGATCTCCGGATAAAAATCCTCTTTGGAAATGACGCTGCTTGCCTCCAGAAAAGGACTTAAGTCCATCAGATACCCGTTTGCCACGTAATCATCCATGCCGCTCAAATTACCGAAGCAAAGGAGGTCCGGCGGATCAGATCCCAAAAGATCCGCATTAAGCCTTGCCCTCGCGTCATCCGGGTCAAACCCTGCTCCGTCGCTTGCATAATGACGGATGGATACGTGGTATTCGCTCTGCGACTTATTAAAATTCACGGCAAACTTCTGAAGATTTCCGTCACTCCCCGTAGTCAAAACCGCTACCACAAGTTTTTTAACGGGCGATTCCTCCTGCGTCTCCTGCCGGCGGATCCGATAGTATTTTGTACCGCCCGCACCCCATCCGATCTCTTCGGCCCGGATCACTCCGTCAGCATCCATCCATGCCGTAATCACGTTGCTCCCGTAAATCCCTAAGTCCGTCCAGGTAAAGAGATGCTCAAAAACCTTTTCCGCAAAGGAGTATCGCCAGCAACCTTCTCCCGTGTAAAAATATAAATCTTCCTCATCACTCCCCTGAAGGAACACGTCTCTTACATCCTCCGGAAGGGCCAAAATCCCATCCCTCAGCTCCCTCTTTTCAAGGTCGATCCGCCAGATGCTCTTCTTCGGGCCGTCACTTAAAAGGACGTAACAACCATCCCCAAGGCCTTCCACCATTTTCCCCTTCACGTCCAGGTTTCCCATAAGATTTCCCTGAAGGTCATACTCCTTCAGCTCATCCGCCATGAACACGTCCGGCCCGGAAGCCTGTCCCACAAGCACGTAATCCCCCGTGCGCAGCACTTCCCGCGCCTTCGAAACGTCTATCCAGGCCAGTTGCTGCCCGGCGCCATCTCCCGCCGATTGCTGCCCTTCGCCGTCTTCCGGCGGTTCCTGCCCTTTGCCATCTCCCGCCGATTGCTGCCCTTCGCCGTCTTCCGGCGGTTCCTGCCCTTTGCCATCTCCCGCCGTTTGCTGCCCTGTCAGGGCGCCGCTTCTAAGGGGATTTAGCCGTGCCAGGTCAGCCTTCTCCCGTTCCGTCAGCTCCGCCTCCTCCGCAACGTAGGAAACGCCATCCTCCCTCTCCCGCACGGCGATCTTTTCCCCATAGATGCTGCCTTCAGCAAGGCTTCCACTCTCGGCGGCCGTACTGCCGTCCATAGCCTTGCCCCCGCCTGCCTGACAGGCGCTAAGCCCTGCCGTCAATAATAGCAGCACGCATAGCGCCGCGGCGATCCCTCTTTTCCATTTTTTACGTTTACCTCCCCCCACTTTGTATCCCCCTTATCGTCCCTTGTTTAGCTTTGCCAGGATTTTCTGCATGGGACCATTCCGTTTTTCCCTGATCTTTCGCAGCGTCGCATCAAAATCATCGCTATAGATCAGGGATGCGCACAGATCCCTCTCATTCATCAGTTCATCACATTCCCTTGGCATCTCGACGTACAACGCCGGAGACGGAAGAATGCACTTTTCGTAATAATCCAGTTTTTCTTCCGCATCGGCGAAGAAGTGCAGCATCGGATCATTAGTTCTGTCAACCAACCCCGTATCCAGCCCAAGCACCATTTGACGATAGATATTGCCCTTGCTGCCACCCTTTCCCTCAAGATACTCCGGACCGTGAAGCATAAGCTCAGCATAAGATCTGTCCACGTGAAGCAATTCCAAAAACTGAAATGCCTCCTTTTTTCTTGCGGAAGAAGCCAGGATTCCCGTCTGACAACTGAGCCTTGGAAGCGCGTACCCCTTCCAGTGATATTCGTAGACGTCCTCCGCCTTGATCCCTCCCGTCATCCAGCCGTAATTTCTGTCAAACGCCACGTCCCAATCCCGGATAACGTTCTTCGTCACCTGTCCCTTTTGATAATACTCGTTAAGGAGCCTTAGCCACCAGATGCATTCCTCCTGCCCCAGGGGATCCACGGCCCTTCCGTCCGCGGTAAATGCCACGCCCCGATAGCAGGAATACCCAAAGGTTTCCATGAATTCAAAGCCTGCCCCGCGATATAAAAGCGTTTTTCCGTCCTCCAGCATCTCCCGTACGTCACTCAGATCCCCCTGAAAACTATCCGCCTCCTCCTGCGTAAAAGCCTTTTTCCGAAAATAAATCTCACAGCCCCTGTCTTGCCCGTCCTTCAAATACTCGTCAAGAGGCTCATATCTCCCCTCCCGGATGGCATCCCACGCAAAGTGATCCTTCTCAGCGTGCATGCCCATAAAGGCAATGTCAGCACCGCTGGAAAAGAGCTTCTCCTGATACTCCCTCCGGTCTTTTGCATCACTCCCGCCCTTACACAAAATGGGAAGGAACTTGATCTTCCAGTTATGGCCATCCTCTTTCAGCTTTTGGTTGACTGCCTTTTCGATCTGGCGATTGATCTTCCGCTCCTCATCCAATAAACCTACGCACTGATATGCCCACGTCAGCGTAACGATGCCGCTCTCCGGCTTGGCATTCTCCTGAGCGTCCTTCTCTTTCCCCGGTTTTGCATCCACGGAAATCTTCAGTGCTCCGTAATTGTCATTGCCGGTAAGGAACGTATGCATGTCCACGGCAATTCCCGAGTTTTCCGCTCCCGGTTCACTGCCGCCCATTCCAAACCGAAGCGGCAACACTCCCATGCCAGCCATCAGCGCCCCGCACCCGACAAGCACCGCCAAACAGGCCGCCGCCACGGCCCAAGGGCGGATCTTCCGTTTGTTATGCCGGCCCGTGCCTTTCCCGTCCTGCTGCCCGGTGCCTTTCCCGTCCTGCTGCCCGGTTGCTTCCGCGACCCGCCGGCCAGCGCCCTTTTTCAGTTGTCCGGCCCCCTTCCGGTCCAGCTGCCCGGCGCTCCCGCTTCCGTACTCCAGCGCTTCCATCAGATATCTGTCATCCAATTGTTCTATGGCATCTGCCATTTTTTCAGAAGTTTTCATGGCAAAACCTCCTCGTTTTCCAAATGCCTTTTTAGTTTGGCGCGAATGCGGCGAAGCCTGACCGCCACCGTGTTCGCCCGAACGCCACACTCCCTTGCTATGTCCTCCAGGGATTCTCCAAACCAGTAACGCTTCACAAACATGACCCTGCTTTTCCGGTCCAGCCCATCCAGAAAGCTTTGGATGGCCTCCGTCAGACGCTGCCGCGACCACCGCTCCTCCACCGTGATCCCCCCAGGCAATTCCCCCTCCAGCTCCTCCAAGGCCTCCAGCGAGCATTCCCGGGAATCGTCCCTTTTCATAGCCCTCTTATGCCTAAGCCTATTGAGCGCCAGGTTCTTTGTGATCCTGCAAACGTAAGCCATTAAAGGATCCGGTCTCTCCGGCGGGATTTTATTCCAAACCCCAAGGCAGGCGTCATTCACGCATTCTTCCACGTCCTGCTCATCCCGAAGGACGTAAAATGCCACCCTTCGCATTACGCTCCCATATTTATCCGTCAATTCCGCAATGGCCCTCTCGGACCTTAGGAAAAACAATTCAATGATCTCTCGGTCTTCCATAACGTACCCCTCTATAAGAAAACTAACGAAATCTTCGAAAACGTGACGTATCCCGGCAAAAAAATAACACGTCAAATTACGTCAAATGGTATTATGCCAGACTTATAGAAGAAAAACCCGTAGCTTACAGATCAGCTACGGGTATTCATCAGCGAAAGTAATCTTTCATAATCATAACTGCGGATCCATTCCTGCCGCTTTCCGCCATCCGCCTCCGGCATATTCTCCCGTCCGATGCTTCCGTTCCCCTGCACGGCCCGCGCGTCTGCCTGCCCCGCACTTCCGTTTCCCTGCACGGCCCGCGCGTCCTCCTTCCTGTCGGAGACGACAATGTCTGCCTCCGCGGGGTCTGAGACCAGCTCCGTCGCCGCCATCTCAAAAAACCTGTGGACGCTCAGCACCTTCGTTGCCTCAAAATACTCCTCCATAAAATCGAAACCGGTATTGCCTGCGATCCTACCTCCGCCGGCCCTGCAAAGATTCAGCCATACCATCTCCCTGCACCGCAGGTCGATCCCAAATAAATAGGCAAAGGTACTCGCACCGTTAATGCAAAAGGCAGTCTCAACGGTCTTGGGTTCAAAGACCTCCCCGGAGTCCAAAAGATCCCGCATCATAAAGCCTGCCGTGCAGTGGCCGTCGTCAAACCGCTCTCCCGAAAAAACGTTATCGCAGAAAACCAGATATTTAACGGTGGGATACATTCTCTGAAACTCCTCCAGATCCACGTCAAAGTATTCCGAGCCGCCGTTATACCCGCTGGTCTCATCCCCGGAGAATACGATCGCCCCGGAGTTTTGCCCCGCCATGTTCCTCCAGGAAAATTCCCTTTGCGTTCCATTCTCTTCCATTCCGACCACGGAAAGATCAATGTCATTGATCTTTTCCCAATACGTAAACGCCCTGATCTTCTTGCCTTCCGGCAGTGGGATCCGGGAGCCTTTTGCCAAAACGCCATAGCCACCCTGAGATGCCGTCTCGCTGATGGGCAAGGCGATGCGCTTCATACCCTCGTCCACGTATACCTTCCCAAGCTTATTTTTCAGATTCTTTCTAAGATTCTCCTCCAGAAATGCCGAAATGGCCTGCGCCTGTCCCCGCGTGATCCGGGATTTCCTTCTCGCCACCTCCTGCGGCGTTTCCGAATGCACCCAAAGCTGCAAATGCCTTGTAAAGGTAAAGGTTCTGCCAAGCCCCCTTCCATGTTTTCCATAGGCATTGTAATGCTGAAGAAGTTGCATCAGGATCAGATTGTTCTTTGTCTCAAGCTGCCCCAAAACAAAGCTTAAATCCTCCGGCGTTTGGATTCTGCTGATCACGTAATCCAGATTGCGTAAAAGTGCGCCCGCGCCCTTGCCACGGATCAGCACGTTCACGGCTTCCTTTACGTTTCCCTTCCCCATGGCCTCCTCGAAGGCAGACCAGACGGAACCGTTTTTCCTTCCCCGCATGGCAGCCACAAAAGCTTCTCCCAACTCACTTTTCGGCTTATAATGAATATGGTGCAAAAGACCGCACCAAATGGCCTTCTTCTCATAACAATTTTCAAGATCCACGCGTCCCTGCCCGAGAAGCTTATCCAAAACCGCCTTCATAAACTTCCGGTCCTGGTTTCTGAAATTCAATTTTCTAAGATCTTGACTGAAATATCTTGACCAGTTGATCTCGTCCGCAACCTTGATCGCATCAGATAAAACAAGGAACTTCGTAAACCGCAGATCCCGCAGCCGCACCAAAAGGCGAATGGCCGTATTCTTGGAGGCACAAGTCTTCACGTCACCTCCGTGATCAGCCACGTACTCAGCCAGAAACTCAAAGGAGCGGTCATTCAGCGGCCTTGTGGAAGCCAAAAGATCCTCCGCATACCTGTCCAGGCGGGCCCGGGCCTCATCTTCCTTCAGGATCACAAATTCCTTTATGATGCAATTCTCCCGGAAAGCCGTCCGCTGAAAATTCTTTTCGAACAACGAATGCCCCGGGGTATCAAATTGTCCAAACCCATACGTCATCGCATAGTGCACCATCTGGTCAAACAGTAGCTGATCAGGCGATAGCTCCCTCACCGTCTGCGGAAACCCTTTATAGAAAGGCGCCGGCACAAAGCTCCTTAACACCTCCGATACAAATGGTATCATCTTTTCCTGCGCGAGCTCTTTCCCCTCCGTAATGCTGATGGAAAACTTGTTCGCCAAAG
>ONSO01000008.1 GCA_900320485.1 uncultured Lachnospiraceae bacterium
TTTTGACAGCGGAAAATAAGAAAATGTTAATCTCGCTGTAGAAAACCAAGTAGGCAGTAGTCTTTTTGACAGCGGGAAATCGAAAAATGTAAATCTCGCTGTGATGAAGTGGGATTTTGTGGATGCAGGCATCAGGATTTTAGAAAGTGTGCAATTCCGATGCTCAGTGTGACAAATTTAGGTTTGGCGCGGTGCCCATTCGCATGCGGACGTGCCGCATTGCTCATGACGCGCTGTCGCGCTATGTGTCTGCCCGCATAAGGGCGCTTGTGTGAGCAAGCTCCCACCGCGCCTTATGCGGCATCCACGCACCGCTTGTAGAAACGCACAACTTCCGGGTTTATGAAAAAGACGAAGTTTGAAGGTAAGAAACATGGAGAATTGTAGTTGGTGCAATCTATCCGAAGAGGACAAGCAGTTTCAGGTGTACGAGGGTATGTTTTGGTCTGTTTTTCTTTCGGATGAGCAAGATTATATAGGACGATGTGTCTTGGCTTTGAAGCGTCACTGTGGGCAATTGTCGGAATTAACGGATGATGAATGGAAAGAACTTCGGAGCTTGATCTGTAAAATGGAGACATGCTTAAAGGCTGTTTTAGGGGCGACCTTATGTAATTGGAGTTGTCTGATGAATGGCTTTTATAAAGATTCAGAGCCTAAGCCACATCTTCATATTCACATTAGACCAAGATATGATAAACCGGTGATTCTCAACGGAAACACATATATAGATTGTGAATTTGGTCATCATTATGCAAAATATAAAAGCGGGGCAATACCGATTAAGGATAAAGAAAAAGTGTTTACTCTGCTAAAGGAATGGCTGAATCGATAATGTCTTTGTCGCAGGGCTCATAATAAATGGCAGGGCATTTCCAAGTATGTTTTAAGAAGGATAAACAAAATGGACGTAATTTTATTAAATGGGCCGTCTTCGGCCGGAAAATCAACCCTCTCCAGGGAATTGCGAAGGCGCCTTACGGAAAGGAAAATAGATTCCGTGGTCATTTCCATCGATGATTACATGATCACGGATCCCAAGGAAACCATCTACGAGGATGACATATTCGAGATCATGCCGGGGATGTGCCGTGACATGGAAGCGGCCGTGAAGGAAGGGAAAACCGTGATCGTTGATCATGCAATTACCAGCGAGAGGATCTATCAGGCTTTTATGGTTGCGGCCAACGGGGCGATGGAGCTGCGTAGGGAAAGCGGGGAGCCTGCAGGGAAGGTTTTTGCGGTAAAGGTGACCTGCTCGCTTGAAATCCTGCGCCAGAGGGAAATGGAGCGGGGCGACAGGTGCCCGGGCTCTGCGGAGACATCCCTGAAATTCTTATGGCCCAAGGAGGGCTACGACCTTTGCATTGATAACGGGAAGAAAACGGCAGCGGAAAATGGGGAGACAATTCTTGGAGCACTTTACGGAACGATGAGCCGAGGGAGATAATGCCCGGAAGGCGGGCGCTCATCGGTGCAGCTGATCGCAGAAAAGGGGAAGGAAGGGTTTTACGAAAAGCTGGGGTTTAAGGCGCTCCCACATGAATTTTGCGGCGCGGGAATGAGAAAGGTGATACGAAAGTAAGGAAAGGTGATAAGAAGATGGAAGGACGTTTTGTGACGTATACGGAGGATGACAGGGAGATTGTCAGGCAAGGCATGGAAGGGGTTCGAAGGGTGCTTTTGGGAAATGACGCGGATCGGAAGCGGAGCATGCTGTTTTGCCTTGACTGGTTTATGGATCCTTATTACGGGCAGGATATCTCAGGGATAAGAGCGGAGCTGGACGAGGTGCTTCAGTTGGTGATCGTTTCTCCTGATAATCCGCTGGACGTAAAGGAGGATGCAATTTCGCTGCTTATGGATTATGAGTGGGGGCCCTTTTCCATTCTGGAAGAGCACTTTGAGGAACTGGAGGAGGAAATAAAGCCCGACGTTAAGTACGTGATCAGTATGTACGGCAACTGAAAAGGTAAGGCAAAGAAGATCAAGGGAGTATAGTCAAGTATGCGTGGTCGCTCAAAGGGGAAAGGGAATGATGGCCTATGGAATTTGAGAAAGCCTTTCGGAGGCTCATGCAATAGGAGGAAATGGAAGTAGTAATGATAAAGTATTATGACATTGGATTAAATTTATTTTGTAAGCAGTATAAGGATCCGGAAAAGATTCTACAGGATGCGCTGAATGATGAAATATGCTGCATCTTAACCGGCTCTGACATGAAAAGCAGCGAGAGGATTCATGCGTTTGTCAAAGACCACGATTGCTTTGGGACCTGTGGGATCCATCCGCATGGCGCGGATGGTGCAAAGGCTGAGGATTTTCTGCGTATTCGGGAGATCGTTTCAAGCAATGAGAAGATCGTGGCGGTGGGAGAATGCGGGCTGGATTATGACCGGATGTTTTCCACGCGGGAGAATCAGATCCGTTGTTTTGAGCATCACTTAAAAATTGCGGAGGAGCTGGGAAAGCCATTGTTTCTTCACGAAAGGGAGGCGGCGGAGGATTTTATCGCCAGATTCAAGAAGCACGGCGACCTCTGCAGGCATTCCGTGGTGCATTGCTTTACGGGCTCAAAGGAAACCTTGATGAAGTATTTGGATATGGGTTTTTATATTGGGATCACAGGCTGGATCTGCGACGAAAGGCGAGGAGATGCCCTTCGGGAGGCGGTGAAATATATACCGCTTGAACGGCTCATGATTGAAACGGATGCGCCGTATCTAACGCCGCGAAACATAAAAGGGCTCGACCGGACGAACATACCGCAAAACATCAAATACGTTGCGGCGGAGCTTGCAAAAAACATGGGGGTGGAGGAAGAAGAGCTGATCATGGCGGTGAAAGAAAACACGGAACAGTTTTTTGGAATCTAAGATGGCGAGGGCAGATACATGATCTATATCGATTCGTTTCACTTCCCGGGAGTGGAAGCGGAAGAACAATTTGTTAATTACGTAAGACGGACGTGCCATACCTCTTTCTATCCCTTTGGAGTGCTTGCGGCACACCGCCTTTCGGAATTGTGTTTTTCCGAGATCACGATCCTTTATGGGAATAATGGTTCCGGGAAAAGCACGGCATTAAATCTCATGGCTGAAAAACTGAAGGCGAATAGAGATACTTTGTTTAACCAAAGCAGTTTTTTCGGCGATTATCTCGGAATGTGCACGTATGAAATGAGCCTGGAGGGAAGACCGGAAGAAATCCGGGTGATCACCAGTGATGACGTGTTTGATTTCATGCTGAACCTGCGTGCGCTGAATGACGGGGTGGACGTGAAGAGAGAACATGCCTTTGATGAATGGATTGAGAACAGAAATGCAAAATTCCGGATGAGATCCTTGGAGGATTATGAGGAGCTGAAAAAGGTTGTAGCTGCCCGGTCCAAGACGCAGTCCCAATATGTCAGGGAGACAGTGGGAAATAATATAATAGAGCACAGTAATGGTGAGAGCGCACTGCATTATTTTACTGAGAAAATAAAGGATAATGGTTTGTATTTGTTGGACGAGCCTGAGAACTCCCTCTCGCCGCAGAGACAGCTGGAATTGATTGAGTTCATTCAGAATTCGGTTCGTTTCTTTGGATGCCAGTTTATCATGGCAACGCATTCTCCTTTTCTGCTGGCGTTGAAAGGGGCAAGGATCTATGATCTGGATGAAAATCCGGTTGACGTGAAGCGATGGACGGAATTGGAAGGAGTGCGGACCTATTTCGAGTTCTTTGAAACGCACAGGGATGAATTTGTATAAGGTTTGAGCATGCGAACGTCAATATGATCCGGAGGAGCAGCTGCGGTAAAATCGATGAAACAATCCGGGGAGGGGATTGTGATAAGAGATGGCACCAAATAGCAGAAGGAGGAGGGGAAGAACATGAAAAAGAAGGTGGTTATATTTTTGACGGCAATGCTTGTTTCCATGGGGATACTGTCAGGCTGTTCGGACAAAGAACCGGTGAATTCCTCGGAGCCGGCCTTTGTAAAAGAGATTGATGACGAGACGCTTAAGGCCCAAGTAAAGATTTTTATGGAGCATCGGAACGATTGGACCGTCCAAAGTGATGAGGCGAAGAACTATGACTCGGTTGCATATGCGCTCAACGATTTGAACCATAATGGACGGTCGGAGCTTGTCATCGCCTGTTGGGTTGGCAGTTCTGATTCGCAAGACCTTAAGGTATATGAGATCAATGAAGAGGGCGATGGTTATTCCAAATTGGATGTGGATGGCATGACGCATTTTCCCGAAAACTACTGGGAAGGGTTTTATTATACTGAAAATAAAACTGCCAGAAGCCGGACGGCAGTGGAGGATTTGGAAAACGGCGCCTTGGAAGGGATTTTAACCGATTCCTACAAGGTCTTTGCAGGGAAGCTTGGCAGTGAGGTGTTTTACGAGCGATATATTGCCCTGAATGATCCGGACCGCAGCTGTGAGGATATGCTTCGGGAGGCCGTGGGAAACTGGGGACTTTGCAGGTCGGATACGGAAGGGGACGTTACCTATTACGAACCCGGGGATCCCTTTTACAAGACGCTTGCAGTTTCTGAGGATCGGACCATGATTTTGACGGAGGAGGATGGCGCGGGATCTGAGTATGTGATCAAAGTGAATCTGATGGATCATGCGGACGGAATGCTGTTTGGATATTACGAGCCAAACGCAAAGGATGGGCAGATTTATGACAGTTTGCTTCTGGCGATTGTGGATGTGGATGAAGAAGGGCGATTGGTGGTCACCATGGATTGCTGGAGCGGAAAGGAATATTTGACTGGAAGCAGCTGGTATTTTAAGCGCATTGAATAACATGGCAAAGGAGAGGGAAAATGAAAGAGTTTTTTATTGATTGCGATGGGATCAAATTACATGCAAAGCTGGACAAGCCGGAGGGCGCGGCGAAGTGCCCACTGTGTATTTTGATCCATGGATTTACGGGACATATGGAGGAGGATCATATTATCGCGGTGCAGAAGGCGATGAATGAGGCCGGGGTGGCAGTGCTCCGCGCGGAGATGTACGGGCATGGCGGGAGCGCCGGGGAGTTTCGCAGACACACGCTCTATAAATGGGTGACTAATGCGTTGGCCGTGGTAAAGTATGCGAAATCCCTGGATTTTGTGACGGATCTTTACTTGAGCGGACATTCCCAGGGAGGCCTGCTTACCATGCTCGTTGGCGGCATGTGTCCTGATGATTTTAAGGCAATCCTGCCGCTTTCGCCGGCCTGGATGATTCCGGATGGCGCCAGGGAGGGGCATTTACTTGGCATAGAGTTTGATCCAAAGCATATCCCGGAAACCTTGGCCGGATGGGGACTGGAGCTTGACGGGGATTATGTGCGCGTTGCCCAGACGATCCACGTGGAGGATGAGATCGCACGCTATGAGGGGAAGGTCCTGATTGTTCATGGAGACGCAGATGAGACGGTGCCGTTCTTCCTTGCGGAGAAAGCGGAGAAGCTTTACAAAAACGCAAAGCTGATACCCGTTCATGGCGCGGATCACTGCTTTAACGGACACTTGGAGGAGCTTGCGCAGGCCATACGGCAATTCTTTTGACGTGTTACCGGGGACGGTTCTCTTTGGCACGTTTCTGCCACCAGTGTGCCATCGGGGACGGTTCTCTCTGGCACGTTTCTGCCACCAGTGTGTCACCGGGGACGGTTCTCTCTGGCACAAGCGTGCCAACAAGAACCGTCCCCAGTGGCACAGAAGTTGAATATCTTATGGAGGGATAAAAAAGAGTATGACAAATGAAGAGTTAAAGAAGTATTATTTTGGAGCATATAGTTTTGAGGAGACGGAGGATGGATGGCTTCAGGCATTCCAGTACACGAAGGCGCAGATGGAATATTTTAAGGGAGCCTTTGATTTCTGGTATGACAGATGCATGGCAACCACGGCGAAGACCATCGAATTTGTGACGGAGGGCACGAAGGTATCCTTCGATTATAAGTTTATCTGGCTGGGTTCTCCCGACTCCTTTGAACTGGCGGTGGATGGGCAGATCACAAAGATCACGTACGTAACGGATCTGCTGAAGGCAGATGGGCCGCAGGGAGAAAGTGTCCCTAAGGAGGGCAAGATCGAATGGGAGCTTCCCGAGGGAAAGAAGTCCGTGGTGATCTATCTGCCGGCGGATGCCACGATTCTGGTGCGGAATTTTGAGGTTAATGCCGCAGTGGAAAGACCGAAGAAGGGGGAGAAGGTGCTTTGGCTGGGAGACTCCATTACCCAGGGATATGGGCCGTTGCGCTCAAGCATGACTTACGTGAGCGTTGCAAATCGGGCGCTTAATTATGACGTGATCAATCAGGGAATCGGCGGTTACGTATATGACAAGAAGTCACTGATGAGGATGGACGGATATCAGCCGGACAAGATCATTGTGGCGCTTGGAACCAATCAATTTTGGGTGGAAACCATGAAGGACGTGGAGGAATATTACGAGACGCTGACCGGGATTTATGGCAATGAGATTCCCATTCTATGCATTTCGCCCATCTGGCGCGGAGACCAGCCGGAAGGATTTGAAAAATTTGTGGCTTTTTGTGAGAATGTGAAGAAAATCGCCGGAAGCTATCAGAACGTAACCGTTATTGATGGATTTACCTTGGTGCCGCACCTGAAGGAGTATTATTTGGATAATCTTCATCCGAATTGTCTCGGAACCGAGAACTATGGGCGCAATTTGGTAGAGGCCATCCGTAACATTGGATTTTAGAGGGGCTGGTGGCACAAATGTGCCAGAGAGAACCGTCCCCGGTGGCACAAACGTGCCAGAGAGAACCGTCCCCGGTGGCAGAGAGAACCGTCCCCGGTGGCACAACAGAAAGTGAAGTGAGAGGAAATGAATTTACCTGAAAGTTTTTATGAAGTTGCAAAAGAGTATGGCGTTTCGAAGGAGGAGGTCCTTTTTGGCGCCATGGCGGATTTTGACATAGAATACCGCTTTGCCGATACGGTGGTGGCGCTGACCAAGGAAAAGCTCTTGGTGGCGGCCTATCCTTATCGGGAGAAGGAGGAGTTTAAGCTGGGCGGCTACGGCGGAATGCATAAGGATATCACGCTGGAGGGCAAGCCGGCCCTGACCATTTATCCGCTGGAGAAAGTGGATAGCCTGAAAGTATTGCGTCAGATCAGCACGGGAGTCCTGATGGGAGAAATTGACGGGGCGGAGAGATTCCTCTGCCAATTCTCCAACACGAAGCAGGGCTATTTTCACAAGCTGGCGGACCTTCTTAAAAAGATCAAAGACAAGGAAGAGATCAAGGACGAAGACCTTGACGTGGAAAAGGGGAAGGAGGTTTGCCCGAAGTGCGGCATGCTCTATCCAGATCAGGAGCGCAAGGTATGCCCGAAATGTATGGACAAGCGTTCCGTGCTTCTGCGGATCATGGGCTATTTTAAGCCGTATCGCCCGCAACTGGCGGTGATGGTGCTTTGCTACCTTGGAAACGTGGGGCTCAATCTAGCATGGCCGTATCTGAGCGGCACCATTTTATATGACAAGGTGCTGGCGAAGAATCCGGAGTTTGTGGAATTCCTAAAGCTTCCCGCAGGAAGCTTTGTCACTGCGCTTGTCATGGTGGTGATTACCATGATCCTGGCAAAGGTGCTGGGGCAGTTCTTTGGCATCTTGCAGGGCGTGATGACGGCAAACGTGGCGCCGCACGTGGTGGGAACCATTAAAAGCCAGGCGTTTACCGCCATGGGAAGGCTTTCCATCAGCTTCTTTACAAGGCGCCAGACCGGCGGACTGATGACCAGAGTGTGTGATGACGCGGAGGAGATTTCCTCGTTTTTCATTGACGGCATTCCGTATTTCTTCATCAACGTGCTAACGCTCGTGGTGACCATGGTGGTGATGTTTATTTTGAGCCCCATTTTGGCACTGACCACGGCAGTTTTAATGCCCGTGCTTGTCATTATGAGCTATAACATGTTGCCGCATCTTTGGCATTATTATGGGAAGCGCCACCGCGCAAACAGACGCATGAACAGCCAGATCAACGAGAATCTGACGGGTGCCCGCGTGGTAAAGGCCTTTGGACGCGAGGAGCAGGAGATCGGGCGCTTTGGGAAAAACAATAAGCGCGTGCAGAATTCGGAAATTGATCTGGCGCGTTATGACAATAAGTTTTTTGCTTTGTATTATTCCGTGGAGGATACCATTTCTTTCCTGGTTTGGGCCGTGGGCGGCGCGCTGATGATCAGCGGCTTTGTAGCGGCGGCCAATGGCAGGCAGGGTGATTTTCTGGGCGCACAAAATATTTCTTTGGGGTTGCTGCTTACGTTCTCCGGATACGTTGGACAGATGAAAGGACCCTTGGAGTTTATGTCCCGCATTGTCCGCTGGTATACCAACTGCATGAACTGTGGTCAGAGATTGTTTGAGATCATCGACGCCGTGCCAGAAGTGCGCGAGGTAAGAGACCCGTACAGGCCGGAGAAGCTGAATGGCGAGATCGAACTGAAGAACGTAACCTTTGGATATGAGCCCCATAAGCCGATTTTGAAGGACATCAGCTTTCACGTGAAGGCCGGGGAGGTCTTTGGTATTGTGGGTAGATCCGGTGCGGGGAAATCCACGCTGGTAAACCTGATCTCCAGACTCTATGATACGGAGGAGGGAGAGGTTTTGGTGGATGGCGTCAGCGTAAAGAAGTACGGGTTCCGTGAGCTTCGGAAGAACGTGGCCATGGTGTCCCAAGAGACTTATATTTTCATGGGTACGGTGGCGGAGAATATTGCCTATGCCCGGCCTGATGCCACAAGGCAGGAAATCATTTCAGCGGCCATGCAGGCAAGTGCCCATGACTTTATCTGTAAGATGCCGGAAGGGTATGATACCATTCTTGGTTCGTCCGGAAGGTCGCTGTCCGGCGGTGAAAAACAGAGAATTTCCATTGCGCGAGCCATTCTTGCTGATCCGAAGATTTTAATCCTGGATGAGGCAACCTCTGCCGTGGACACGGAGACGGAGCTGGCGATCCAAAAGTCATTGGAGCGTTTGGAAAAGGGAAGAACGGTGATTTCCATTGCTCACAGACTGTCGACGCTGCGTAATGCAACGCATCTGATCGTGCTGGATGAGGGCAGGCTTACGGAATCCGGAACCCATGAGGAACTCATGGCGAAGAAGGGAACCTACTATAAGCTGAACGAGCTGCAGACGAAGGCTCTGGCCATGAGAGGGTTGGAATAGACTAAGGAAAGACTGTGGTCCCTCTGGTGTGTTCATTGCGAATGCCTGGAAGTGAGAAAAGAGAAAGACAAGAGGTAAGATTGATGAGTGAAGATATGGATTTGTTGGATTTGAATTTAAATGATGAATTTGATGAAGAGGCGTTGAAAAAGGAATCAGAAGAGCTTCTGGAGATGAGGTTCCTGACAAAGGAGAACGCTGTCTTTTCAAGAACGGAGGGAGGCTTTGTTGCCCTGAAGTTTGGAGATAAGGAGTATAAGAGGGTTGGCGTGTATCTGACCTTTCCGTTGACGAACCCGGAAGAATTTATCTCCATCCGTGAAGCAGACGAAAAGGCTAAGGAAATCGGGATGGTGGAGAAGCTAAAGGATCTCCCCAAGGATCAGCAGGAAATGATTCGGGAGCAGATCAGACTTCGTTATTTCATGCCTGTGATCAAAAAGATCATGGAGATCAAGGAAGAATACGGTTATGCTTACTGGCACGTGGAGACAAGCTTTGGCGTATGCCGCTTTACAACCCACGTGAGCGGTGACGTTGTGGTATCTTTGAGTGATTCCAGACTTCTTGTGAAGGATATCGATGGAAATCGCTATGAAATCCCTGACTTTTATGCCCTTGGCATTCAGGAAAAGAAGAAGCTGGATTTGTTTATCTAGTCAAGCCGGGATTTTACCGTTGATTTCGATTGCCCATGGGGAATGAGTAATAAGCCATGAGGGTGAAACGGAAGAATTACCGCCTAAGGCGATGGTGACGGGAAGTGTGCGGTAGACTGCAAAAGCAGAAAAAGAAGAATTACCGCCTAAGGCGATGGTGATGGGAAACGTGCGGTAGACTACAAAAGCAGAAAAAGAAGAATTACCGCCTAAGGCGCTTGGGAGGGGAAGCGTGCGGTAGACCGCAAAAGCAGAAAAAGAAGAATTACCGCTTAAGGCGCTTGGGACGGGAAGCGTGCGGTAGACCGCAAAAGCAGAAAAAGAAGAATTACCGTCTAAGGCGCTTTGGAGGGGAAGTGTGCGGTAGACTGCAAAAGCAGAAAAAGAAGAATTACCGTCTAAGGCGCTTGGGAGGGGAAGTGTGCGGTAGACAGGAAGGTTTGCAATTGAAACTTCTACCGCATAAAATGCGTAGACTGTGCAGATGACGGTAAACTGCCGAATAAGGAAAATCTTTCCTACCGTACAAAAGCGGAATGTTAAGAAATATGCGGTAAATCTTGAAATGAAAAGAAAAAGGCTTACCGTCACTTTGCTACTTAACAGAAAAACAACGGTAATTTTCGGAAAGTGACATTGATCGACTTTGCCAGAGGAGGAAAAGAAGCCGGCCGCCGAGAAGAAAATCAAGGGAAAGAAGGGCCGCTGGGAAAAACAAAGAAAGGCGGCGAAGAAAAGCCAGAAAGGCGGCAAAGAAAAGCCGGAAAAGCGGCGAAGAAAAGCCGGAAAAGCGGCGAAGAAAAGTGGCAAAGAAAAACAAAGAAAGGCGGCAAAGAAAAGCCGGAAAGGCCGTGAAGAAGGCAGCAAAACATGAAAACACTGAAAATTGCAAAGAAGAGTTTGAGGTAAAATAAGAGGAATAAAGCAATGAAATTGTTATTTACTTTGACGGGAAGTCAGTTGGAGGCGCTGGCGCTTTCGATTGGCGAGAAATTGATATATTGCGTTCCGGCAGATCTGGCCTACGAAATGCAGGGGAGCGTCAGCCGAGCGTCAGGAAGTGTAAACAAGACGGAAGGCAGCCAAGCGGCAGGAAGCGCAACCGGTGCGGGCTCGGTGCTTGTGAGTAAAGCAGCGGGGCTTGCAGTGGAGCGCTATGAGACGGACGTGTTCCTCGCGGTGACAAATCAGAGATTTCTGGTGCTTGCGGGAAGCAAGGTGACTTACCAGGTGGCACTGAAGGATTGTGAGAAGATCCGCTGTGAACACCAAGTAGGCTGCGGCATAATCACGGTTTCGATTCCTGCGGGATACAACCATGGAGCCGACGCGCAAGGAAAAGCAGAGGCAGCGAGCGAGGCCGGCGAGCAAGGAAAAGCAGAGGCAGCGAGCGAGGCCTGCGAGCAAGGAAAAGCAGGGGCAGCGAGCGAGACAGGCGAGCAAGGAAAAGCAGAGGCAGCGAGCGAGGCCGGCGCGCAAGGAAAAGCAGAGGCAGCGAGCAAGGCCGGTGAGCAAGGAAAAGCAGAGGCAGCGAGCGGAGCCGGCGAGCAAGAGAAAGTAGCGGCAGAAAGTGGGAACGGAAGTCAGAAAATGGCTATGGTGGATACCTGTGTTGCCAGGGTGTCCATGCGGCAGATCGTCCGGGCGTCCTATGCGGTTCGCGGCGCGCAGGCCATTGTGAGGTCCATAAAGGAAAATGGAGATGCGGATCGGGCGGAAAAAATCACAAGCTCAGAATACGAGACCTATTGCGAAAAGTGCGGCCGTGCTTTGCCGGGTACCAGTACCTGCCCATATTGCGAGGGCAAGATGGACGTGGCAAAGAAGTTTATGAGCCTGTGCGGGGGATTTGGCGGGAAGCTTTTACTGATCAGCTTATCCATGCTGGTGATCTCTGCCATGAACATGGCGAGTCCCATGGTACAGCGCTGGTTCATTGATGATGCTCTGTCCACGGGAAAAGGTACCTGGGCGGATCTGGGGCTGTTTATCGGTATTTCATTTGCTTTTTTGATCGGTGCCATTTTGTTGGAGGTATGGAAGAACCTGGCTTGCATTAAGCTGGGGTCGGAGCTTTCCATGTCCCTGAGGGAGAAGCTTTACGTAAAGATTCAGGTATTGTCGCTTTCGTTTATCAACAAGAGAAAGCCGGGCGAGCTGATGAACAGGGTTTCAAGGGATACGGGGCGCATCCGGGAATTCTTTGAGGAAGTGTTTGGATACATGTTTTCCACGCTTCTTACCATGATCGTGTCGCTGGTGGTAATGCTGACCATCAGCCCCGTCATGACCGGGCTTTCCCTGATGTTTGTCATTGTGGTTTTTGTACTGATGAAGATCTTTTGGCATCACATCCACATGATCTTTCATCGCCAGTGGATCAAGTCCGACGAGCTTTCCAACAGCATTCAGGACATTATCTCCGGCATGAGGATTGTGAAAACCTTTGGAACGGAAGAGAGGGAGGCAGAACGCTTTTCCCAAAAAGCGAGGGAGTATGCGCAAACGCAGTCCAAAAATGAGACCTTCTGGGCCATTTTCTTTCCGATTTTGACGTTTCTGTTGGGATGTGGAACCTATGTTGCCGTGTTGATCGGCGGGCAGAACGTGCTGGCAGGGAAAATGACCATGGGCCAGCTGGTGCAGTTTATGACCTATAGCGGGTATCTGTTTGGACCTTTGGGATGGATGACCCATCTTCCAAGAATGGTCATGCAGATGATGACCAGCTTAAACCGTATCTACGACGTATTGGACGAGGAGCCCAAGATCAAGGATCATGACGGTAGCAGGGAAATTGCCGTGAATGGGCATTTTCAGTTTGAAAAGGTATCCTTTGGGTACAACACCTACGAACCCGTGCTGGAAGACGTCAGTTTTGAAGTGAAGCCCGGAGAGATGATCGGTCTGGTAGGGGCATCCGGCACAGGAAAGTCTACCATGATCAACCTGATCATGAGGTTGTATGATCCGGATCAGGGGCGTATCCTGTTGGACGGCGTGGATCTCAGGGACGTAAAGGTGGAAAGTCTCCACTCCCAGATCGGCGTGGTATTGCAGGAAACCTTCCTGTTCTCAGGCACGATCTTAGACAACATTCGTTTCGCAAAGCCTGCGGCAACGCTGGCGGAGGTGATCCGGGCGGCCAAGGCTGCCAATGCGCATGACTTTATCTGTAAGACGCCGGACGGTTATAATACTTACGTTGGCGAGCATGGCTATAACTTGTCCGGCGGTGAGCGTCAGAGAGTTGCCATTGCCAGGGCCATTCTGAATAACCCTAAGCTCTTGATCCTGGATGAGGCGACCTCAGCGCTGGATACGGAGAGCGAATTCCTGATCCAACAGGCACTGAACCGTTTGATTCAGGGAAGAACCACCTTTGCCATTGCCCACAGACTGTCGACGCTGCGTGAGGCAGACCGGCTGATCGTCATTGACAAGCATTCCATCGCGGAGATGGGTAGCCACAATGAACTTCTGGAGAAGAAGGGAATTTATTACGGACTGGTGACGGCGCAGCTTCGCATGGCGGAAGGACGGCCTGAGGCAGGCACAACTGCGCTGGAAAGACTGGGCGCGTAGGAAGGTGCAAATGCCGGAGCCGCGAAAAGGTTGGGCGAGTAGGCAGGTGGAAACATGTCGTGACGGCGGGGGCTTGACGGGGCATGGAGCGGCTGGAGGGTCTGGCAAAAAATGATAGTGGCAAAACAACTGTGAACGTGGTATTATGTAAGTAAGAGGGGGATGCCTGTGGTTCGCCGGAGCCTGACGTATGGGGTGTTGGGCAGTATGACCGGCGGAAAGGAAGGTGCCTATGAAATTTGAACGAGTAGATGAAAAAACGGTAAGATGCTTTATCTCCAACGAGGAGTTAGAGGGTTACCAGATTGATTATAAGGATTTTGTAATGCGTAGCGAGAAGGCAAGAGAGGTCGTGAGGGAGATCATTACTCAGGCGACGGAGGAGGTGGGCTACAAGCCTCCGAAATTTGCCTTTGACATGTCCATCATGATGATGCCGGAGCAGGGACTGGTACTTACGTTTAGCGAGAGTGATCCGCTTTTGGATAAAGATGGCGGTCGGCTGATGGAGTACCTTAAGGAAATGAAGAAGGCACTGGATCAGAACGGACCTACAAAGAAGGACGGACAGCCGGCGGGGAATGCCACGGCAGGGAATGGTCAGGCAGAGGCCAAGCAGGCGCAGGCTAATCCGGAAGAAGGTATTTTTGAATTTGAATGCCTTGGGAACGTAATGGATCTGGCAGCCGTGGTTCCTAAGAATCTCCGGGTACATAGCCAGCTTTATCGGCTGGATGACAAGTATTTTCTGTACGTTGCAAAGGGATCGGCTTCTTATCAGCGTTACAGCAAGCTTTGCGTGCAAGCCATGGAGTTCTCGAGTCTCTATGGGGCGCAGGAGCAGAAGATTATCTTTGTGAAGGAGCACGGAGAATGCCTGATCGAGGATGGCGCGCTTCGCAAGCTCAGCGCAGGCCAGGGAATTGGCGTCAGGAAGAAAAACTGAACCGCACGGCGCAGGCAGCAGTTTTGTCACGGTGCAGGAAGAGTTCACGGTGCAGGCAGCAGTTTTGTCACGGCGCAGGAAGAGTTCACGGTGCAGGCAGTGCCATTGAGGCGGTTTTACCGCAGCGCGGCGTTATCGAATTAGGCTTGCCATGTCCTCCGGCAGGGGGGCGGTAAATTCCATGCGTTCTCCCGTCATGGGATGCGTGAAAGAGAGAAAATGGGAGTGCAAGGCCTGCCGAGTGATCACCCCGGGGCGGGAAGGTGACGCTTCCGGATTGTACAGGTAGTCTCCGACGAGGGGATGACCAATATGTTTTAAGTGAATGCGGATCTGATGGGTACGGCCCGTCTCCAGAATGAGGGAGAGGAGGCTGTATCCATTTTTTTCTTCCAAAACGCGGTAGTGGGTGATGGCAGATTCGCCGTTTTCGTAGTCCACGCAACGCTCAATGATGGAGCCGGGTTTGCGGCCAAGGGGCGCGGTGATAATTCCGGATGGGGGCGTTACGGAGCCGCGGACGATGGCGAGGTATTCCCGCAGGATGATCGTCTTGTCGGGATCCCTGGACGAAAGATTTTCCTTGGGCGGGAAGATCTCTTTCGCGCGTATGGCCTTGGCTGCCACGGCGGCTCCAAGGATCCCTGCGCTGACATAGTGCTTGGCGATCACCGTAAGCCCGGAAGTATCGCGGTCAAGGCGGCTTACGCAGCGAAAGACAAAGGGCCGGCCCTGAACCTTAAAATAGTAGGCCAGTGCGTTTGCCAGAGTGTTGTCGCGATTGTTCTGAGAGGGGTGGATGGGCATGCCGGCAGGCTTGTTGACGACCAGAAGGTCATCGTCCTCGTAGACAACGTTCAAAGGAAGCTCTACGGGCAGAATGTTTTCCGAAGAGACTTCTTCCGTAATGCGTACGGTGAGAGAGCTTCCGGGCGTTAGAGGGGCGTTCAGGTGCAAGGCCTTGCCGTCAGCAGTAATGCCATCCGGCGTCTCCTTCAGAATCTTCAGGTTTTGGACGGAGTAGCCTTTGGACCTCAAAAAGCCCTTTACCGTTAAGGGCGATGCGTCAGAGGGTATGGCGTAGGTGATGATGCGGGTCATGGAAATCGTACTTCCTTTCATCATTAGGGATATAACGTTTTGACGTCTTACCTTTTGCAAGGGATTAGCCTGTTTGAAGAGCTTGTCTTTTCGAATGCATATATGTTTGGAAATTTTAGGCGCGGGTGCTTTTCCGGTATTCTAACGGCAGGAGACCCTTATACCGGCAGAACAGGTCGGCAAAGTGCCCGGCGGAGGAATATCCCACGGCCTTGGCGATCTCTCCCACGGGAAGATCCGTATACGCAAGAAAATGTTCCGCTTGGTCGAGCCGCACCTTTTGCACGTATTCCGTCACGGTGCACTGAAAATATAATTTGAAACAGATCTTTAGCTTGGTGGTCCCCATGCAGGCGATCTTTGCCAGGGATTCTATGGTGAGATTGTCGGCATAGTGGTTGCCTATATAGGAGGACACCACCTCTAACATCTCTGCATCTTCTTCAGAAATCTGATTCGCCTCTTTTGCATTGAGGGCCTGGTGCCGCTTAAAGATGAGTGACAGGGCCTCTACGGCCTTACCATCATAAAAAAGGGCGGCGGAAAGAGGGTCTCCCTTATAGTTTTTTACGTCCCAGAGAAGCTTCATCATCTCGGGAAAATCGGAGGTTTCATCGATTTTCCGAAAGGCATCCGACGGACTTTGGTATTGGTCGCCAAAAAGAGTCTTTAGGGTGTCGTTGTAGTAGCTGGGGTGGTATTCTATGCCAACGGATCTGATGGGCACGTTTTTGTGGATCTTTACGTTGAACTTTTTCGGGGATTCATAGATCCAGTAATGGCCACTTCCGTATTTCTCATCCAGGGAAAAGCAGATTCCCGCAGGCGAAAACCGGCCATAGGCATTGTATCATAAAAAAATTAAAACTACAATACGTTGATGGACGCGGCGGAAAGCCGGCAGGAATGGGAGGAAAAGAATGAAATCGGAAAAAAAGGGATTCTCCCTGTTAATGGAGTGGGCAGGAAAAGACAGAAATTCATAGATGCTTTGGTCGGGGTAAAGTTGACTGGTTCTTATTGCCAATCTGGCAAAGCATAAGACCGTGATCATGATCGCCCACAGGCTGCGGACCGTGACCGGTGCAGACCAGATCTTTGTAATGACTTTACCAAAAGCTGTATCAGTTGTCTTGACAAGGTACCCTTTTTTGTACTAAAATGGATTCACGTTCATATGGAGACGGTGAAGAGGGTTAGTAGGAGCGCGGAAGCACCCCAGAGAGAGAACGGGACGCAGGGCCTAAGGCGAAAGCTTTCAGGCGGCGTGGCTGAGAGGTTCTTGTGTGGAAGGCTTTGAACCTGCCTTGGAGTCTTTTCGTGAGACGAAGCGGCGCGGATGATGCGGCACCTGGCGTTATGGGGGGCACGGACAAGAAGCGCAGTGCGCGGGAAACGAAACGTGGGTCAGCGTTAACGACAGATAAGATGGATGCCTTTAGAGCATCAATTAGGGTGGCACCGCCGGTTTTCGGTCCCTTACGGGACTCCAAACCGGCTATTTTTGTAACGTAAATCAAATATCATGCCGATATATTTTAGGTAAAGGAGAAGAAAGAAATGGCAGACGGTAAGAAGATGGTGGAAGCGATCACTTCCATGGAAGAGGATTTCGCCCAGTGGTATACTGACGTGGTGAAGAAGGCGGAGCTGATCGATTATACCAGCGTAAAGGGATGCATGGTGATCAAGCCTGCGGGCTATGCGATCTGGGAGCTGATCCAGAGGCAGCTGGATGATCGGTTTAAGGCGACGGGAGTGCAGAACGTATATCTGCCCATGTTTATTCCCGAGTCCCTGCTCCAGAAGGAGAAGGATCACGTGGAGGGCTTTGCGCCTGAGGTGGCCTGGGTAACCCACGGCGGTCTGCAGCCCCTGCAGGAGAGAATGTGCGTGCGTCCTACCTCTGAGACGCTGTTCTGTGACTTTTATAAAAACGACATCCATTCCTACCGCGACCTGCCGAAGGTTTATAATCAGTGGTGCAGCGTGGTTCGCTGGGAGAAGGAGACAAGACCCTTCCTCCGCTCCAGAGAGTTCCTCTGGCAGGAGGGACATACGGCGCACGCTTCCTTTGAGGAAGCGCAGGAGCGCACCATTCAGATGCTGAATCTTTATGCGCAATTCTGTGAAGAGGTGCTTGCGATCCCCGTGATCAAGGGGCAAAAGACTGAGAAGGAGAAGTTTGCGGGGGCTGAGGCGACCTATACGATCGAGGCGCTGATGCATGACGGCAAGGCACTGCAGTCCGGCACCAGCCATAACTTTGGCGACGGTTTTGCCAAGGCCTTTGGCATTCAGTTTACGGATAAGGACAACACCTTAAAGTACGTTAATCAGACCTCCTGGGGCATGACCACGAGACTGATCGGTGCTCTGATCATGGTACACGGTGACAATGAAGGCCTGGTGCTTCCTCCCAGAGTGGCACCCATTCAGGTCTGCATCATTCCCATCGCCCAGAAGAAGGAAGGCGTTTTGGAGAAGGCTACGGAGCTAAAGGAGCTGCTTGGGAGGAACTTCCGCGTAAAGCTTGATGACACGGATAAGACTCCCGGCTTTAAGTTCGCGGAAGCAGAGATGAGGGGGTATCCCATCCGCGTGGAGATCGGTCCCAAGGACATTGAGGCGGGCAAGTGCGTGATCTGCCGCCGTGATACCAGGGAGAAGATCGAGGTTGCCTTATCTGACCTTGAGGCGAAGGTTGCCGAGCTGATGGAGACCATTCAGAAGGATATGCTGGAGAGGGCAAGGGCGCATCGAGACGCACATACCTACGTGGCGACTACCATGGAGGAGTTTGAAAAGCTCTTTACGGAGAAGTCCGGATTTGTTAAGGCCATGTGGTGCGGTGATCGGGCCTGCGAGGATCTCATCAAGGAGAAGCTTAGCGTGACCAGCCGCTGCATGCCGTTTGAGCAGGAAACGCTGGCAAGTACGTGCGTATGCTGCGGAAAGCCTGCAAAGAAGATGGTTTATTGGGGAAGGGCATATTAAAAACATGAACTATATTGTATTTGATCTGGAATGGAACCAGAGCAATACGGGGGGTAGTTCAAAGGTGGAGGGTTTGCCCTTCGAGATCATAGAGATCGGGGCGGTGAGGCTTTCCGGTGATGGGGCACTGGAGAGCGAGTTCAATGAACTGATCCGCCCTCAGGTATATAAAGAGATGCATCGCATCACGGGGAAGATCATCCATCTTACCATGGAGGAGTTAAAGCACAGCCGGACGTTTCCGGAGGTGGCGACCAGGTTTGAGATGTGGTGCGGGGACAGGCCCTTTTTGTTTTGTACCTGGGGAACGCTGGATCTGATGGAGCTTCAGCGGAACCGTAAGTTTTATGACATGTTGCCTTTGGCGGAAAAACCCATGCCGTACCTGGACGTACAAAAGCTGTTTGCGCTCACCTACGATCAGGAGGAACCGCATAAGCGGCGGGCCCTTCAGGATGCGGTGGATTATCTCTCCATTGAGAAGCACGTACCGTTTCACAGGGCGTTTAGCGATGCCTATTACACGGCGAAGGTGCTTCAGGTCCTGATGGAGGCAAATCCCAAGGTATTGTCGCGGGTTTCCTATGACGTCTACTATCCGCCCACCAGCCGCGAGACGGAAGTAAAGCATCAGTTTGACAGTTATTTCAAGTATATTTCCAGGACGTTTCCCGGAAAGCGGGAGCTCCTTACGGACAAGGAGGTCAGCTCCAGCAAGTGTTACCTTTGCCACCGGAACCTGAAGAAGGTGGTAAAGTGGTTTACGGTGAACAATCGTCATTATCTTTGTCTGGCTTATTGCGAGAAGCATGGATATCTCAAGGGGAAGATCCGCGTGAACAGGACGGCGGAGGGCGCGGTATTTGCCGTGAAGACGACAAGGCTTGTGGATGAGAATACGGCGAAGGAAATAGAGAGCCGTTGGGAAAAGGTCCTGGCTTCAAAGATTAAGGAAGATTTTCTGAATACGATACAAGATTAAAAGCGCAGGTGGATCACCTGCGCTTAAATCTTTCCCTGTAACGTCTTTTTGCATTTCGGATCTGGGCTTTTCTTTCTTTGATGATCTCGTTAGAGGCTTTTATGCTCCTTTTGGCGTAATCGTGATTCCGCGAACCCTTAAGTCCCGAACCGAAGGAAAAGTGGAAATTCCTGCGGATGAAGAGGAAGACAAAAAACAGGGCGGCGCATGCAGCCAGAATGATCAATATCACCTTGATGGCGTGGAAATTGATGGAGATCTGGGAGGCCTTTTTCTTCTTTTCGGGTTTGGAAGCCGGCGTTGCCGAAGGCTCGGCGGGCGTTTCCTCGCTTTCAAAGGAGTAGCCGTTCTTGGTGTCCTTTGCAAGATCCAGGGAGACGGTTCCTACCTTGACGCCTTGATATTCATAGGTGATCAGCGCAGCCGTTCCGGGAAGATCCACGTCATAGGAGATGGTGGATTTTAAGTCGTTAAAGCCTACGGACTTTGGAAGGACTACGCAATCTTCCTTGTTCAGGGAGAGAATGGGGCGGGCCGCACCAAAAATGTCAGCATTGTCATAAAAGAACCCGATGTTGTCAATGTCATACTTGGTTTCCGTCTGAGAGACGTTTACCTTGCTAAAATTCCCAAAACCATATTCAAACAGTGCGATGGTATCTTCGCAGTACTGAGGGTTGTCGTCATTTAAGACCACGCAGATGAGGCGCATGCCGTTCTTTTCCGCACAGGATACCATGGTGTTATGGGCGCTGTCAGTGTATCCGGTCTTACATCCGACCAAATACTCGTAGGCATATTTTCCTGAGGGAATCAGGGGCATCTTGTTCCAGTCCACCAAAGTGCCGTTGGGCTTTTCAACAACTAACTTTGGCTCCAGGGTAATGCTGCAAAGGTAGTCATTGGCAAAGAAGGCACGGCCGATCATGGCAAGGTCGTAAGCGCTTGTGACGTGCTCCTCGTTGGGAAGGCCGTTGGGGTTTACAAAGTTGGAATCCACGGCGCCCAGTTCCTTTGCTCGCTTATTCATCATGTCTGCAAAGGCATCCCAGCTGCCGCCCACGTGGGCAGCCATGGCATAGGCGACTTCGTTGGCAGAGCGGATGAGCAGCGCATTGAGACAATCCTCCATGGAAAGGGTGTAGCCCGCGTCCATGGCAATGTTGTTGCTGCCTCTGGGAATACTGAAGACGTCCTCCTTGGAGAAGGTGACGATCTCGTCCAGGGAGCTGTTCTCGTAGGCCAGCAGCGCCGTCAGGATCTTTGTGGTGCTGGCCGGGTATTGGTGTTTATGAATGTTCTTTTCGTATAATATGGTGCCGGTCTCTGCTTCGATAAGGATGGCGGATTCCGCGCTGACTACGGGGCCGGTGGGCCAGCCCGGGATCTCGTTGGACTGGATGGGCATGGCCTGATGCTCTGCCAGGCGGATCTCCTTTTCGTCTTCCTTTGTTGCCCGTGCGACGGTTGCGTCAGATAGCAGGAGGCAGAGTGCCAGAGCTCCGCAGAGGATTTTTGTAATGGTTTTTCGAAACATGCAGTTCTCCTTTTAATGACGGGCGCATTCTTTTGGAAAAGAGCGCTCCTTGTACTATCTTACTACGTTTTTTGGAAAAACCAAAGAAGAAAGTGAAAAATCTTATGAAATTGTGGTGATCAGTTTTTTTTACTTGATTTGTACCATGGGGCAAAGGTATAATAAAGTTAGTGAAGAATGCGTGAGGATGGAAGAATGAGATTGCGGAACGTAACCGGTTCCCGGGAAGTGATCGCGGAGAGCCGTTTTGTAGTGCGGGAGGAGACGCTGAAGGATTGTCCCGGAACCTGGGGGCAGATTTTTGGAAATGACCGGCCAATCTACGTGGAAATTGGTATGGGAAAGGGACAATTTATCCATACTATGGCTAAGGAGCATCCGGAGATCAATTACGTCGGGGTGGAAAAGTATTCCACGGTGCTGCTCCGGGCAGTGCAGAAGATGGAGCTGGAGGAGCTTCCAAACCTGAAGTTTATCCGCATGGATGCGGAGGAGATCGCGGAGGTCTTTGGTCCCGGCGAGGTCGCAAAGATCTATCTGAACTTTTCGGATCCCTGGCCCAAGGACAGGCATGCAAAGAGAAGGCTTCCTTCCCGGGAATTCCTTGCAAGATATGACAAGATTCTTGCAAAGGATGGCCGCATTGAATTCAAGACGGACAACCGTCCGCTGTTTGATTTTGCCGTGGAGGAGCTGGAGCCGGCGGGCTGGAAGGCTGAGGTTTTGACCTATGACCTGCACGCGGATCCCGTATTAATGGAGGGAAACGTCTGCACGGAGTATGAGGAAAAGTTTTCTGCCATGGGAAATCCCATTTGTAAATACGTAATCTGCAGGAGTAACTAATGACGAGGATTGCCGACTGGGCAAAGAAGGAGGAAAACATGGAGTATTTATTCAACGAAGATAATTTTCAGGCAGAGGTTCTGGAGAGTGAAGTTCCCGTATTTGTAGATTTCTTCGCAGAGTGGTGCGGCCCTTGTAAGATGATGGGCCCCGTGATCTCTAAGCTTGCGGGAGAATTCGAGGGAAAGATCAAGATCGGAAAGTGCAACGTGGATGACAACATGGATCTTGCGGAGAAGTATCGCGTATCCAGCATTCCGAACATGCAGATCTTTAAGAATGGTGAGGTTGTGGATCAGATCATCGGCGCACAATCGGAGGCAGCGCTTCGTGACCGCCTGAATGCGGCGCTGTAAGCGGCCTGCCTTGATTGCCGAAAACGTCTGGGTTGGGCTTCGGCGGAAGAACAAACAACGTAAAAAAGAAACGGTATCAGGAGGAAGCCTGGTACCGTTTTTTTCTGCCTTTTTTATTGGTGGAACAGTTTCTGGTTCTGGTAGGTGGGCTCGCAGGTCAGGTTTACTTCCAGCTTTCTAAAGACGCCCATGTCCACGTGGGACAGGATCACGCTGGAATGTACCTCGGATCCCTTCAGCTTCTTAAGCTGTTCCAGCGCAAGCTTTGCGGTGGGATCCGTGGCTGCGCAGATGGACAGGGCGATCAGCACCTCATCCGTGTGCAGTCTGGGGTTTTTGTTGCGAAGGTGGTTTACCTTCAGCTCCTGAATGGGCTCAATGATGGACGGGGAGATCATCTGCACTGCATCGTCAATGCCGGCCAAGGCTTTCAGGGCATTGAGGAGCATTGCGGAGGAGGCCCCCAGCAGTTCGCTGGTCTTGCCGGTGATGATGCGTCCGTCGGGCAGCTGGATGGCTGCGGCGGGTTCTCCGGTCAGTTCGGCCTTTGTGGTAGCGGCGCTGATCACGGGACGATCTGCGGGAGTGACTCCGGCCTGATTCATGAGAAGCTCTAATTTCAGGATCTGGTCGTCATCCGCCATGCCCTGACGCTTTAAGCACATGGTGTTGTAGTAGCGGCGGACGATCTCCTGCTTTGCGGCATCGCGCACGGCTTCGTCGTCCACAATTCCGTAGCCTGCCATGTTAACACCCATGTCAGTGGGAGACTTGTACGGGCATTCGCCCATGATCTTCTCAAACATGGCGCGAAGCACGGGGAAAACTTCTACGTCGCGGTTATAGTTGATGGTAGTTTCACCGTAGGCTTCCAGATGGAAGGGATCGATCATGTTCACGTCATTTAAGTCTGCCGTAGCGGCCTCGTAGGCCAGGTTTACGGGATGCTTTAACGGGATGTTCCAGATGGGGAAGGTCTCGTACTTCGCATAGCCGGCCTTGATCCCGCGTTTATATTCATGATAGAGCTGGGAGAGACAGGTCGCCATCTTTCCGCTTCCGGGGCCGGGGGCGGTGATCACTACCAGGGAACGGCTTGTCTCAATGTATTCATTTTTTCCGTAACCGTTGTCGCTGACGATCAGGGGAATGTTGGAGGGATAACCGGGAATGGAATAATGGCGGTACACCTTAAGGCCTAAGGATTCCAGCTTTTTCTGGTAGGTGACGGCGCTGGGCTGCTCGGCAAATCTGGTAAGGCAGACGCTTCCAACGTACAGGCCATATCCGCGGAAGGCGTCGATGAGACGGAGCACGTCCAGGTCATAGGTGATGCCAAGGTCAGAACGCATTTTGTTCTTTTCGATGTCGGCGGCATTGATGACAATGACGATCTCGGCCTGATCCTTAAGCTGTACCAGCATGTTGATCTTGCTGTCGGGCTTAAAGCCGGGGAGCACTCTGGAGGCATGGTAATCATCAAAAAGCTTTCCGCCAAATTCCAGGTAAAGCTTTCCGCCAAAGGCGGCGATGCGCTCCTTGATGCGCTGAGATTGCATTTGCAGGTATTTTTCGTTGTCAAAGCCTTGTTTTACCATATTCTTACGTCCTTCCCATTTCTTTCCCGCTTTGGAAACCATTTTGTGAAACCCAAAAAGAGCGTACTCGGGCACGCTCCAAAATCATCATACATAAAAAAACAAACAAAATCAATGAAAAAAAGAAAAAACTTGAAAAAAACATGGGGATTTTAGGAGAGTTTCATTAAGACTTCACAGATTTTTCACATTTATTCTATTGATTTATGTCCTTTTTCTCCCTATAATGATATGAGTGGAAATGGAACTCCTCGCTCATACTATAAAATGAATGGGAAGGAGTAACGATATTTCGCAAAAACTGCGAAAGGATAAGGATGGAAACGAAGAGACATGGATAATCAAAATAATAATGGAGGCAATCAGCCGCAAAAGCGTCCGCCCCTCCCGCTTTTGATCATGCTGATCCTGGGGTCGCTGCTTCTTGCGTACGTGCTATATACGGCCATTTACGGGGGGAGGCAGCAGGAGCGCGTAAAATATACAAAGTTCCTGGAGGATCTGAAGGCGGAAAAGGTAAAGAGCGTAAGGCTTGCGGATAACCGGGTAATGACGGTGACGCTGAAGGGGGATACTGCCGAGACAAGTACCCCGGTAAGCCAGCAGCCGGCTTCGATCTATGGGCGGCTCCTCATGAACCAAGTGAGGGAAATGAATAATACCTATGAGACCATGCTGGCGGAGGACATGGATACCCTGATGGCCCGTCTGGAGGAATATGGGGTGGAGGGCGAGCTGGTTTCCAGCGGAAACGGCAGCTACATCATGGAGCTTTTGCTGACCGTGGTGTTGCCCATTCTGTTATTCTGGGCGCTTCTTGGATTCCTTTTTAAGAGAATGGGGGGAAGCGGCGGCCCCATGGGCATTGGAAAGTCAAACGCCAAGGTATACGTGCAGAAGGAAACGGGTGTTACCTTTAAGGACGTGGCGGGTGAAGACGAAGCGAAGGAATCTTTGGTAGAGGTTGTGGATTTCCTGCATAATCCCCAGAAGTATTCCAAGATCGGCGCAAGGCTTCCCAAGGGTGCCCTTTTGGTGGGCCCTCCCGGAACCGGTAAGACGCTGCTTGCAAGAGCCGTGGCGGGAGAAGCACACGTTCCGTTCTTTTCCCTGACGGGTTCGGATTTTGTGGAATTATACGTGGGCATGGGCGCCAGCCGCGTGCGTGACCTGTTTAAGGAGGCAAACAAGAATGCCCCCTGCATTATCTTCATTGATGAGATCGATGCCATCGGCCGGAGCCGTGATTCCAAGTACGGCGGAGGCAACGAGGAGCGCGAGCAGACGCTGAACCAGCTCCTTTCCGAGATGGATGGATTTGACAGCTCCAAGGGTATTCTCATGATCGGTGCCACGAACCGTCCCGAGATTTTGGATAAGGCATTGCTCCGTCCCGGACGTTTTGACAGACGGATCATCGTAGATAAGCCTGACTTAAAGGGCAGAGTGGAGATCCTGAAGGTGCATGCCAAGGACGTAAAGATGGATGAGACCGTGGATCTGGATGCCATTGCACTGGCAACCAGCGGTGCCGTTGGTTCCGATCTTGCCAATATGATCAATGAGGCTGCCATCAATGCAGTCAAGGAAGGCCGCGAATACGTGAGCCAGAAGGATCTGTTCGGTGCGGTGGAAGTGGTTCTCGTCGGTAAGGAGAAGAAGGACCGCATCATGAGTCCCGAGGAGAGAAGGATCGTTTCTTACCACGAGGTTGGGCATGCGCTGATCAGTGCGCTGCAAAAGAATTCCGAGCCGGTGCAGAAGATCACCATCGTTCCCCGTACCATGGGGGCGCTGGGCTACGTAATGCACGTGCCGGAGGAGGAGAAGTACCTGAACTCCGAGGCGGAGCTGCGTGACATGCTGGTGGGACTGCTTGGCGGACGTGCGGCGGAGGAAATCGTATTTGATTCCGTGACCACGGGAGCGGCCAACGACATTGAGCGGGCAACGGACATTGCAAGAAACATGATCACCCGCTTTGGCATGAGCAAGAAATTCGGCCTCATGGGCCTTGCAACGGTAGAGAGCCAGTATCTTGAGGGCAGAACGGCACTGAACTGCAGTGATGCCACCGCGGCGGAGATCGATTCGGAGATCGTGGAGCTTTTGAAGGAAAGCTATGAGAAGGCGCTGTCCATGCTGCGTGAGAACCGTTCCATCATGAATAAGATCGCTGCCTTTCTTATAGAGAAGGAGACCATTACCGGTAAGGAATTCATGGAAATCTTCCGGAGGGAGAAAGGATTGCCTGAGCCGGAGGAAAAAACAAACGGAGAGACACCGGCGGGAGTGAGCGGATTTTCCGGCGGGAGTATCTTAGACGGAAAGCCCGGCTTCGAGGAACCCGCAGTTGCGAAGGAAGTTTTGGAAGCGGTAAATGCCGCAGACGCCGGGAAGCCTGAAAAGGGCGGGGAGCCGGAAGACAAAGAGCCGCAAAATAATGAAGCGGAAGACAAAGAACCGGCTGAGGCAGGAAAGGCTGAGGATGACCGGCCCATTGGACGATTTTCCAACAGAAGACTGGATGATTAAGGGCTTTGCCGGTGATGAAAAAAGGTGCCGGAAAGGTTGAACGTAAAAAAGGCTTCGCGAGTTGCGAAGCCTTTTTTTAACGGAGATGCGGGGATTTGAACCCCGGCGCCGCTTGCGCGACCTACCGCATTTCGAGTGCGGACCCTTCAACCACTTGGGTACATCTCCATAGCGTACTCTATTCTAGCGGAAAAGGGAGGATTTTGCAAGTCCTTTATCGTGCAAATTTTGATATAAAAGCATGCTTTTCGTTCAAAATATACCTTGCCAAACGAGGTATATTGGATTATAATGACGATAGTGTTTGAAAACGTAACGTGAGCGTATAATGGAGAGAAGCGGAATGGAGGCGGAAACGTGAATCAAAAGGTTTGGTCCAGGGAAATGTTAAAGGAGAGCGCAAAGAAGGCTTTCAAGAGAAGCTATTGGTGGTGCGTGCTGGCGGCGCTGATCCTCATGCTGGTCGGAGGAAGCGGAGGAGGCGGCCGTGGGGATAAGGAGGAAAAAGAGGGCAGAAAGCCCGTGATCAGTATCAGTGTTTCTGATCTGAACGTCACTACCGAGAAGGTGAAGGATTATGCGGCAAATACCGTGAGCAGGGGAGCCTATGCCATCGGAAAGATCGTTTGGGGACTGGCGGGAGGCGTGTTTGGAATTTTGCTGGTCGGGCTGGCCCTGGCGGTTGCCGTCTTTGGAATTCTTCTTAAAGCGTTGCTTTTAAATCCCCTGCAGGTCGGAGGCAGAAAATTTTTTCTGGAGAATGCGGCTGAGGAAAAGCATGACGTGAAGAGCTTTTTGTATGCATTTCAGTGCGGCTATTACGGCAACGTGGTCGTAAGCATGTTTATGAAGAATCTGTCCATTTTCCTGTGGTCCCTGCTCCTTGTGATCCCCGGGATCGTGAAGGCGTATGAGTATCGCATGGTGCCGTATATTCTTGCGGAGCACCCGGAGCTTTCATATCAGGAGGTTCTTGGGATGAGCAGTAACATGATGGACGGCCAGAAGATGAATGCCTTTATTCTGGACGTTTCCTTTATTGGCTGGTATGTTCTGTCTGCCATAACCGGAGGCGTTGTGGGCGTATTCTGGACAAATCCTTACGTGTATGCAACGGATGCGGAGCTTTACCTGACGCTGAGCGAGTAAAAAGGCTTTGACGAGAAGCCGTCAAAATGCATAACAGATCAGATGAGGCCGGAAGGCCTGAAAACCCGGGGCGGGAAAAAACTTTGACGTGCCCCGGTTTTTTTTTGACTTTTCAAGTTGTCTCTTGGGAGAAAATGGGTTATACTATTACGAGGGAGCGGTGCCCCGTGGCGGGCAGGATGCTCCAAATACAAGTCAGCACCACGGGGAATCCTCATGGCGGCGGAAACGGAGGAGAAATGAAGAGAATTGGCATGTTGACCAGCGGCGGCGATTGCCAGGCACTGAATGCTGCAATGCGCGGCGTGGTAAAGACGCTTGTAAACAGCAAACAGAAGGTTGAGATCTACGGTTTTCTTGACGGTTACAAGGGTTTGATCTACGGTAACTACCGGATGCTCACGGGAAATGATTTCTCCGGCATTCTGACCAAGGGCGGAACCATTCTCGGAAGCTCCAGAACCCCGTTTAAGACCATTCAGGATCCGGACGAAAACGGCCTGGACAAGGTAGAGGCCATGATCAAGAATTACAAGAAGCTGAAGCTGGACTGTCTTGTGATCCTCGGGGGCAACGGAACGCACAAGACCGCAAATCTCCTTAGGGAAAAAGGGCTGAACGTGGTAACGCTGCCAAAGACCATCGACAATGACCTTTGGGGTACGGACATGACCTTCGGCTTCCAGAGTGCGGTGAACGTGGCCACGGATGCCATCGATTGCATTCACACCACTGCGGCGTCCCACGGGCGGGTATTTATCGTGGAAGTCATGGGCCATAAGGTTGGATTCCTTACGCTGAACGCCGGCATGGCAGGCGGCGCGGACATTATCCTGATCCCCGAGATCCCTTATGACATTAATAAAGTGATCAAGAAAATCGAGGACAGGGAGAAGAACGGCAGCCGCTTCACAATTATTGCGGTGGCGGAAGGCGCCATTTCCAAGGAAGATGCAAAACTGTCCAAGAAGGATTATAAGAAAAAACTTTTGAACAATCCCTACCCTTCCGTATCTTACGAGATCGCGGCCCAGATCCAGGAAAAGACCGGCAGGGAGATCCGCGTAACGGTTCCCGGACATACGCAGCGCGGCGGCAGCCCCTGCCCTTATGACCGCGTGTTTGCAAGCCGTCTTGGCGCGGAAGCCGGTGAGCTGATCCTGAACGGGGAATATGGTTTCATGGTGGGTTATAAGAATCGTGAGATCGTTAAGGTGCCCCTGGAAGAGGTGGCAGGAAAGCTGAAGATGGTGGACCCGAACTCTACCATCGTCAAGGAAGCCAAGCTGATGGGCATCTGCTTTGGCGACTAAAAGGAACGTGAGGTAGTTTTTATATGTCATACGTAGCGCTATACCGAAAATTCCGTCCCGCTTCCTTCTCGGAAGTGAAGGGACAGGATCATATTGTGACCACGCTCCGGAATCAGATCCGGGCGGGAAGGATCGGTCATGCGTATCTTTTTACGGGCACAAGGGGTACGGGAAAGACTTCCGTGGCAAAGATTTTTGCAAAGACGGTAAACTGTGAGAATCCTACGGAGGACGGGCCCTGCGGGGAGTGCCGGATCTGTAAGGCCATCGCGGCGGGCGCCAGCATGAACGTGATCGAGATCGACGCCGCTTCCAACAACGGCGTGGACAACGTTCGTGAGATCGTGGATGAAGTGGCATATTCGCCTGCGGAAGGAAAATATAAGGTTTACATTATCGATGAGGTGCACATGCTCTCCATCGGCGCGTTCAACGCGCTGTTAAAAACCCTGGAGGAGCCGCCTTCCTACGTGATCTTTATCCTTGCAACCACGGAGGTGCATAAGCTTCCCATTACCATTTTGTCCCGGTGCCAGAGATATGATTTTAAACGTATTTCCATCGATACCATTGCGGCAAGGATGAGGGAACTGGTGGACAAAGAGGACGTTAAGGTGGAGGACAAGGCCCTGCGCTACGTGGCAAAGATGGCGGACGGTTCCATGCGTGACGCTTTGAGCCTTTTGGATCAGTGCATCGCCTTTCATCTGGGGAATGAACTGACCTATGACATGGCCCTGGACGTGCTGGGAGCCGTGGATAATACGGTGTTTAGCCAGCTCCTTCGGCACGTTCTTGACCGTGACGTGCTGGGGTGCGTGAAATTACTGGAAGAGATTGTCATGCAGGGCAGGGAGCTGACCCAGTTCGTAACGGATTTTACCTGGTATCTGAGAAATCTGATGCTGGTACAGGCCACGGATCATTTGGAGGACGTATTGGACGTGTCCACGGAGAACCTGGCCAGGTTAAAGGAAGAGGCCCAGACGGTGAGCTTTGATCAGATCAGCCGTTACGTCCGGATCTTTTCGGATCTGGCAGGGCAGATCAAGTACGCGTCCCAGAAGAGGATCCTTGTGGAGATCGCCCTGATAAAGCTTTGCAAGCCGGAGATGGAAACCTCCAATGAGGCGGTTTTGGACCGGATCCGCCAGGTTGAGGAAAAGGTGGAGCAGGGGACGTTTGTAAAGGTTCAGGATGCGGGAGCCTTAGCGACGGCAGGGAATCCGGCAACGCCGGTGGAGAGGCCGAAGCTGGAGAAGGCCGTGCCGGAGGAGATCCAGGACGTGGTGCGTAACTGGATGGGGATCGTCGGGAATGCCTCAAACCCCCTGAAGATATACCTGAAGTGTGCAAAGCTTAGTCTTGGCAGGGAGAATGAGCTGGTGATCGCCCTGGAAGACGGCGAGAGATATGACTTTTTTAACAGGGATCCTCAGAATATCGAGGAGACGGAGCGCCTGATCGAAGATTTCTGCGGAAAGGCCGTTAAGGTAGTTCTGCAGTCCTATGCCGGCGCGGAGGATTTTGATAACCATTTTGTGGATCTTTCAAAGGTGATCCAGATGGAGATAGAGGAAGAGGAGGAATAAACAATGGCAAAGCGCGGAGGTTTTCCGGGAGGAATGATGCCCGGCAGCATGAATAACCTTATGAAGCAGGCACAGCGCATGCAGCGTCAGATCGAAGACGGACAGAAGGAACTGGAGACAAAGGAGTTTGTGGCAACTACCGGTGGCGGAGCCGTTACGGCAACAGTAAACGGTAAGAAGGAGCTGGTCTCCATTAAACTGTTGGAAGATATCGTGGATCCCGAGGATATTGAAACCTTGCAAGATTCCATCGTGGCAGCGGTAAACGAGGCCGTAAAGCAGGCAGAGGCAGCAAACGAGGAGCTCATGAATAAGATGAGCGGCGGCTTTGGAGGCCTGGGAGGATTGCCCTTCTAATGAATTTATACAGCGGACACGTTAATCAATTGATCGATGAACTGGCATCCCTGCCGGGGATCGGTAATAAATCGGCACAAAATCTGGCCTTTCATCTCATCAACATGCCGCAGGACAAGGTAAACCGTCTTGCCAACGTGATGATGGAAACCAGGGCGAAGGTGTGCTATTGTAAGGAATGCTGTACCTTGACGGACCGGGAAATCTGCCCGGTCTGCGCCAATGAAAAGCGCAATCACAAGGTGATCATGGTGGTAGAGGATCCCAGGGACATGGCGGCTTATGAGAAGACCGGAAAGTTTGAGGGCGTCTATCACGTGCTTCATGGGGCGATCTCGCCCATGTTGGGCATTGGACCGAATGAGATCAGGCTGAAGGAACTGTTAGAGCGCCTGAAGGGGGACGTGGAGGAAGTGATCATCGCCACCAATTCCAATCTGGAGGGCGAATCCACGGCCATGTACGTAAGCAAGCTGATCAAGCCTACGGGCATCCGGGTAACCAGGATTGCCACGGGCGTTCCGGTGGGCGGAGATCTGGAGTACATTGATGAAGTGACCTTGACCCGTGCGTTGGACGGAAGGGTCGAGCTTTAAGAGAGAAAGGCAGGTATGAGGGAAATGGCAGTAGAGGTTCAGGAGTTTGGCAAGGCAAAGGACGGCCGGGAGATCAAACTGTACGTCATCAAGAATAAGAAGGGGATGCAGGCGGCGGTGACCAATATCGGCGCCGTGCTGGTAAAGCTTCTCGTTCCGGATGCGAAGGGGACGCTGGATGATCTTGTTTTGGGTTTTGACAAGGGTGAGGATTACTACAACAACGGAAGCTTTTTCGGCGCGGTTGTAGGTCCTAACGCAAACCGCATCGGCGGCGCAAGCTTTGAGATTGACGGCGTGAAGTATCAGCTTGCGGTAAATGACGGCCCCAATAACCTTCACAGTGATTATGAGAAAGGCTATCATAAGGCTATCTGGGATGCGCAGGTGGGTGAGAACAGCGTATGCTTTTCCCTGGAGGATACGGATGGAAACATGGGCTTCCCCGGAAACAAAAAGGTTCAGATCACTTATACGCTGGACGAAAATAACGGGCTGGAGCTTCATTACCATGCAAGCAGCGATAAGAAGACGGTCCTGAATCTGACGAATCATACGTATTTTAACCTGGACGGGCATGGCAGCGGAAGCATTGAGGGGCATGAACTGACCCTGAACTGCAGTAAATATACGCCCGTGGTAGCCGGGGCCATCCCTACGGGTGAGCAGGCTCCCGTTGCAGGTACTTTCATGGATTTCACCTCCCCTAAGGTGATCGGCAAAGAGATCAATGAGCCTTGGGAACAGCTCCTTTTGACCAAGGGCTATGATCACAACTGGATCATTGACGGCGCAGACGGAAAGCTTCGTCAGTTTGCCACCGTGAAGGGGCCTAAGAGCGGCAGGGTGATGAAGGCGTACACGACCCTTCCCGGCGTACAGTTTTATGCAGGCAACTGCATTGCGCCCGTAAAGGGAAAGGACGGCGTGGAATATGGTCCCCGCATGGGACTGTGCCTTGAGACGCAGTATTATCCTGACACAGTGCATCAACCTGACTTCCCTTCCTGCATTTTTGGCGGGGACCGGGAGTATGATTCCGTGACCGTATATCGTTTTGAGGCTTAAACTTAAGTCGTGACGGGCGGAATCTGTCGAACGTTTTTATGGATCCGCCGACAAAGAATGATAAAAAACCTCCTTTGCCAATGCTATGATGTAGCAAAAAGGCAAGGGAGGTATTTTTTATGGATCTGCCAAAAAACATTACACAGATTGGCGAAGCGGACGAACATTGCAAGATTTTTGTGGAGGATTACGTAGTTTCATACCTGAAACAGCTCAATCCACTCGCGAGGGACAAGACCATGGCGGCCGCACTGTACGGAAAGAGAAAGCAGGAAGAAGACGTTACCTTTTTGTTTGTTTATGGAGCGGGAAAGCTGGACTTTATCCAGAAAGAGGTAAGGCATCTCTCACAGGCTCAGGGGCAGGAGATCGAGCGGATCCGCAGACAGTTTTTCCCGGAGTTTGAATTCTTGGGATATCGGATTTTAGACGGTAACGTGGTGGAGGGATTCCACGTATGCGGGAAGGAAGAGTGCAGGTTTGTCAAGGGATATGCGCAGTTTTATGAAAAGAATGAGGCCATGCTGTCCTACATGCTCGAGTCAAGACAGGTGGAGGCGGCGCCTGAGAGCGTAGACAGTGAAAAATATGATGCCGCAAGAAACCGTCAGGAAAAGAGACGGGAAAAATATGCTCGGAAGGCGGAAGAAAAGGGGGAGGACCAGACGCCATCCAAAGCCGGGATCGGGGGTCTTAGGGCATCCGCCGTGGCAGTGCTGGTACTGCTTTGTGCTTTAGGGCTTGCCATGAATTCTCCGGCGCTAAAGGAAAAGGGATTTACCTGGGAGCGGCTGAAGGAAGAACTCAGGGAGAAGAAACTGCCGGAAATGACGGTAACGTCAGGAAAGATCGCGCAGGCGAATGCGTCCCGGGGGGAGGAGAAGCTTCAGGAGAGCCTGGCGGCATCAGCAGAGAGCGGGGAAGCAGAAAAGGAAGACGAAGGGGCGAAAACGGCGGCGCAGGATGGCAAGGCGGATCAGTCGTCGCAGGGCAGCGAGGCAGGTCACGCATCGCAGGAAAGAAAGGCGGATGGACAGGCCGGGCAGGAGAATGCGGCAAAGCAGGGTAGCACGACGAGCGGACAGGCCGGGCAGGCTGAAGGAGAAAAAGGGAAGACAAGATCTGACAATAATGACGGCGACCAGACGGTAGCAGTTCCGACGGCAGGAAAGGTCCAGGCGGAATCAGCAGAGGCAGGAAAGGTTCAGACGGGTCAGGCCGAGATGGCAGAGGCAGAAAAGGTTCAGACGGGACAAGCCGCAGCGGCGGAGACGGACGCACCGGCGGCCAAGGAAGTGGTCACGTACGTGGTAAAGCGCGGGGATACGCTGACGGGGATCAGCCTTAGGGTTTACGGGAGCGAGAAATACGTGGATCTGATCTGCAGACTGAATGCAATCCGGAATCCGGATGAAATTAAGGAGGGACAGAAAATTTTATTACCCTAATTTACGGGAACGTGGTATACTATCTTTATTCTTCCATTTTTTGTGCTAAAGAGGACGTGAGATGGCGATCATTAAGAATTTTGATGAGAGAAATCAAAAGAAGAAAAGCAGCGCCAGAGAGAGGCAGCGGCAGTCGGAACGGGAGTACGAGAGGCATCGCAGATTCCGGCTGCTTAGGATCATTTTGATCCTGTGCATTATAGTCGGAGGCGGCGCTTTCCTGTTTTTCCGGTATCGCGGGAAAATATATGAGGAGTATGACGTGGTAAACACCGTGCCGAGGACGAAGGTAGACGGCGCCAAGGACGTGAAGCTGGGGAACTCGGTGCTGACTTACAGCCGGGACGGTGCCCACAGCGTGGACGTCAAGGGTGTTATGACCTGGAACCAGAGCTTTGAGATCCAGGACGTGATGCTGGCGACCTGCGGAAGTACGTCTGCCCTCTGCGGGTACAACGGACATGAAATTTACGTGCAGAGCGCGGACAGCCAGCTTGGGCAGATCCAGACCAATCTTCCCGTCAAGTGCATTACGGTGTCGGAGTCGGGACGCGTTACGGCGGTCTTGGAGGACACCAACGTGGTCTGGATCAATACCTACGAAGCCAGCGGCCAGAATATTTACGAAGGCCAGTTCCACATGAGCCAAAGCGGTTATCCCGGTGCCATCAGCCTTTCTCCCAACGGAGATCTTTTGGCGGTAAGCTTTGTGTTTGTGGAAGAGGGGAACATTGTGACCAACGTGGCTTTTTATAATTATGGCCCCGTGGGAGACAATCAGAGCGACCAGCTGGTCAGCACCTTTACCTACCGGGACATGATCGTTCCCGAGATCCACTTTATGACCAACGGCGCAGCCTTTGCCGTGGCGGACAACCGCCTGATGTTTTATTCCGGCGAGCAGGTTCCGACGACGAAGAAAGAACATATTCTTGACCGGGAGATCAAGGCCGTATATTATGACCAGAATTACGTTGGCCTTGTATTTGCTTCGGACAAGCCGGAGGCGAAGTACCTGCTGGAGATTTATAATTCCGCGGGAGAGAACGTGGCGGAGCGGTATTTCGACATGGACTATCTCGGCATCTTCTTTGAGGAAAAGTCCTATGCCATTTATAACGCAACGGATTGTATGATCTATACTATGTCCGGGGTACGGAAATATGAAGGAAAATTTGACAAGAGCGTAACGCTCATGTTGCCTACGGAAAGTCCCTACAGATACCGCGTGGTGACGGATACTTCCATTGATACCATTCAGCTGAAGTAGTAAGGGACGAAAGGGGAGATCCATGGATTTCAATATTTTAGTGATCGCAGCCCTGGTGGTTGCCATTTTGAAGATCAGGAGCGGGTATAAGCGGGGCATGGTCAAGGAAGTGATCATGCTGGTATCCCTGATCATTATCTGCATTATGCTGGCACTGATCACCAATGGAATGAAGAGCTACAATGAGGGGCAGGTATTTCATGCGGTTTTGACGGTACTGATGCTGGCGGTGCTGGGAATTGTGCAGCTTGTGCTCAAGCCGGTCTTTTTCTCGGCAAAGCTGGTTGTGAAACTGCCCATTGTAGATTGGCTGGATAAGGTTTTGGGCATGGTCGTGGGACTTATGGAGACCGTCCTGCTCCTTTGGACGCTGGATTTCTTTGTCATGATCATGGACATGGGCGGCATGAGTGAGCAGATCTTAGAGTGGACCAGGGGGAATCTGGTCCTGAAATGGTTCTTTGAAAACAATTATCTGGCAGTGTTCTTACAGAGTATCAGCGAGAAAGTGACCTTCCTGCCGAAGCTGCTGTAATAAAAGTAAAGGCGCCCGCTCACAAAGAGCCGGACGCCTTTTTACATAGAGACATACGTTTTTTTAATACTCGATCCCGTAATCCGCAAGGCACGTGCCCATTGTTTTGATGGCGTCGTCAATGGAACCCACGTATCTTTTGTATCTACTCATAAAATCCTTGATCATTTCGTCAGTGGTCATATATTTGCTTTCTCCGTACAACGAATTCACGCCTTTGTTAAGGGCAGCCTTTAAGGATTCTTCGGAAGCAAAGATGTCTTTTATTTCCTCCGGTTTACAATATATTCCAAAGCCCATTGCAGTTTCCGGACGGATAACTCCCGGCTCTTCGGTTTCCACGTAATCTGCTTTGAAACTATATTCAATCGATATTCCATTGTTATCGCCATGGAAATATAAGAATAAATCTTTGGAGGATAACGTATCGATTGTATTGTTATCGCTCGATTGATAATAAACCTCAAACCCGGTTTCATGGCTGCGAGTTTCGATCTGGACGTAATCTGAACCGTCTATAAAGTTGTTGCTGCGAGCTTCATTATAGGCGAACCAATCTTCATACGGCCACTCAGCTTCGGCGTAATAAAGGGTCTGTTGCTTGATGCCTTCGCGAACGGTTTCAACCCACGTCTTTCCCGTGGAATCGCTGATGCCGTCCGTAAACGTCTGTTTTTCTATGAACAGGGGAGCTTTGTCCCGGGTGCCGGAAAGGGAAACGTGCGCATCGTATTTTTGATATTCATCTCCGAAATGAATTCCAAAGTCTTCCCAGGAGAGCCCTAATTCGTCAAATGCCTCCGCCGCCAGCACGCCGAATCTTGCATATATTAAGTTTATGTTGTTTAGATAAGTCTCACTGTCTTCCGTGAAATTATAATCATTGTGAGTGAATTGCCGGTTCTTATACATGGAATTGTAATATTCTGCAAAATCCTTCACGTCGGAGAGAACGTCGCGTCCGCTGAACACGGATGCATTCACGTTCTCTTTCGTTATTCCGCGAACGTCGAAAGAGAAAACTATGCCTGAGGGTCTGAGAAATTTAAGGCGCATTTGGTTATTGGAAGAATTATAAAAAATATCTGCGGTGCCGTCGTTGTAAGACATGATGCCCAGACACCCTGATATGGCCGGATCGTAATAGTGAACGCCGGCGACGGTATCAGCGGAATAATGATTCATTTTTGGCAAGTCGCTGTTTTTTAGGATATCAGGCAGTTCATCCAGAATTTCCAGGTCAGTAGGCCCAATGACAACTTCAGCATTTTCCGAAGAGTCGTTCCCAAGATCAAGACATTCTCCGCCGAGAAGAAGCTGGGAATTACCAGGGTTTTCATCCGAAGCCTCGGTGGCTTCCGCAGCCGCTGAAGCTTCCGTGATCTCCGTGGTGCCTGTATCCCGGGTATTTGATTCGGTAGTTTCGCCTGCATCCGCCGGCGGATTTGTTCCGCACCCCGTCATGGCAAGCAGCGCGGACATGGTTAATGCTCCGCATAAAGCCTTCCAATTATTATGCATGGTTTACCCTCCTTTAATGAGCTGGGACTTCCACTTTGGGATCATCCACAAATTTGATGTTAAAAAATTACCATGCTTATGCCTTGAAATATATATCTGAAACATGCACGATATTGGTTTTATTGTGCAGCCCGCGGGACTGTCATTGCGTACGGGGAGCAGGGGAGATGAAGCGCTCCTCCAGGCGGACGGACTTTGCTGCCCTGGCCTCAAATCGCTTTAGCGTGGCCGGATTTTCAGTTTTGATGAGGACTCCATAGTAGTGAAAGCGATCATTATAAAGGTAGACGGCGGGAAACGTCTCCGTAAGGCGCAGCAGATATCTCGCGGCATCAGCCTTGCTTAGATTTAGCAAATTAATGATGGTGACGGATTCCTTCGCGGTAATGGAATCCAGGTCGCGCAGGAAGCCATCCGTAAAGATCTGCGGGTGATTTTTGTCTGCAAGAAAAAGGTCAACGTACGTCAATTGATACTTTGCGGAAACGTCGTGAACATAGGTGAAGGCATCCGCGTGGAGCAATTGAAAATTGCGAAAAATGGCCGGATCATTGACAAAGTACTTCTTTGCAATTTCAATCATCTTTTCTGAATACTCGATTCCCGTGATCTTGCATTTTGGAGCGCTTAAGGCGAGAAAGCGCGGGATGGAACAACCTGCACAGCCGAGAACCAAAGCACTTTCCAGACGGGAAAGCCTCGGAAGATAACTGTGGATCAGCTGATGAACGGCATAGTAGATGGGCTGATCGCGTCTATACTTACGCAAATAAATGGTAGAATAAACATAAGTACTGCCGTGCTGGAAGATGAGCTTTCGCGTATCGCGCCAATGCAGAAGCGGGTTCACGCAATCTATAACGTCAAACGCTTGAAAGGATTCCAAGAGAGTTACTTTGTTAAGTTTTCTAAGGACAACACCAATATTTTTACGCAAACTCATGACAATCACTCCTCTGACGCCGGTTATGGGAAGTCTATACATATCCTAACATGTATGCTCACGTAAAAAAAGAAAAATTTTCCGAATCTGCTTGGCAGGTCCGTGGTGAATGGACGTTGAGAGACGTCTGAAGAGTATAAAAGGGGATTGCGCGACCTGTTTTAAGTTTAAGAAAACTCTGAACAAAACATACAAAAAGATGGGATTTGACTATTGCGTTATATGGAAACTACTGTATAATAAAAATATAGTACTGTTCAAAGAAGGGCTTGAACGTAGGACGGGGGACAAGGACGTGCTTGTCCTTTTTTTATGGTTGGGAGGAATCATCGTGAAAAAGAAATCGGAAAAATTGGGCATGAAGTGGGCGCTGATGATGGTCATGGCGGTGACCTTGAGCATGCTGTGCAGCGGAAGGGGTATGGCAGCCGGGGACGTGGAGATCAATCAAAGTACCTTCAGTGATGACCGTTTCCGCGCTTACGTAAGCGAACAAATTGACGCGGATCACAACGGAAGCCTTAGCGTAGCGGAACAACAGGCCGTTAAGGTCATCCGTTTTTCAGGGCAGGATGCGCTGTCGCTGAAGGGTATTGAGTATTTTACGAAGCTGGAGGATCTTTATTGCTCCGGCAACAAGCTGACTTCGCTGAACCTTTGGAATAATCCGGAGCTGAAAAATCTGACCTGTGACAATAATCAGATCCGTTCGCTTGACCTTACAAAAAATGCCAAAATTGAGCGCGTTTATTGTAACAATAATGGGATGGAGGTGCTTTCTCTCTCCCAAAACGGGAATCTCCGCTATCTCTATTGCTACGGAAATTACCTGAAGATGGTCAATGCAAGGGCAAGTGAGCATCTGTTGAATGCGTACGTAAGTGGTAACCCGGATCAGAGTTACTGGCAGTGCAACGTCTATGCCAGTGACACGGCGAAGCTTGCCGTGGACAAGGGACAGTTTGTGACCTTTGAAGCCGTGGAGATCAATGCGACAAACTTCCCTGACCAAGGCTTTCGCCAGGAATTGTCAAAATACAGATACGATTTGGATCTGGACGGTTTTCTGGATAATTATGAGATCAGCAAGGTTACCTACCTTTATCTCGATGGGACCAATGTTGCAATAACGAATTTTAAGGGCCTTGAGAAGCTTTCATCCCTGCTCACTCTGCACATTAAAAAAATGTCAGGACTTAAGAGCATTGACCTCAGCGCGAACCAAAGTTTACGGGAGGTCACGCTGGACGATGAGAATCTGGAGCAGATCATTCTTGGAAATCAGCCCAACCTTCAAAGATTGACGATTTATCCTTGCAAGCTTAAGCAATTGGACGTAACGAAAGCGCCCGCGCTGCGTTCTCTTTACTGTGGTAAATCAGAATTGTCGAGCCTGAACGTGACGCAGTGTCCCAATTTGGTTTCCCTTTCCTGCATTGGTACAAACCTGACTCAAATCAATTTGTCGAAGAATACGGAGCTGTTGTCACTGTCAATTCAGGGGAACAGTCATTTTAACAGTATTAATTTAAGCGCAAACGTAAAGCTGAAGGACTTATCCTTGCAAAATTGCAAGCTAGCCAGCTTGGACGTAAGCATGCTTCCGAACCTGGACCGTCTGGTTTGCAAAAGTAATCAATTGACTAGGCTTGACGTTAGTCGGAATAAGGAGCTTGTTCTGCTCGATTGCAGTTCCAATCCGATTACTTCGCTGGATTTAACGCAAAACACGAAACTGTTATCCTTTTATGCAGTGAACGTGAACGTTAACAGCATTCAGCTGAACAGTGAGAACCTGAATTATCTTTCGTGCTACCCTAAAGAAGGCATCATGGAGGTAGACGTGGGAAATTGCCCGAAAATAAGGCGCACCTTGTATGAATACGATTCGGAGCAACCGAACTCCACCGGGTATGTTGGCTATTCGATGGGTTATGATACATCCGTATACTTCGACCTTCGCAGCGTACGTCTAAAGAGAGTGGTGAAGATCGATGCAGAGCAATTCCCGGATTCTTCATTCCGTAGCTTTATCTTGAATAACGTAGACGCAGACGGGGACGGATGGCTGGATTCTTCCGAACTTGCGGGAATGCAGGTTTTGAACGTGAACCGTAAAAATATTGCGTCCCTTGAGGGCATCCGTTTTTTCAGGAGCTTAGTCAGCCTGGAAGCATTCGGAAACCGCCTGACAGAGGTGGATCTTGGCAATAATCTGATCCTTGAGCGGCTGAACGTAGGCTTAAACAATCTGACGGCGCTGGACGTAAGTCATAATACGGCATTATATTCCCTGAAATGTTACGGAAATCAGATCGCGGCTTTGGACGTACGGAAGTGCCCTGAGTTGTTTAGGACCGTCCAGGAGGGCGAGAAGAGCGTTGTACAGCAGGATGGGATGAGTGTCGTCCGTTATGATCTTTCCGGAGGGGACAAGCTCTTGTACGTTGATCAAAGCACCGTTTTGACGGGAAGCAATCCTGCGATCGTCACGGTGATCAATGAAACGACGTTTCCTGATGAAACGTTCAGAAATTACGTAAAAGCTACGTTTGATGAGAATAGTGACGGAAAGCTGGATGCAAACGAGATAGAAGATGCGGAAGAAATCCGTTTCAACGTGGTACGGAATCCCGAACTCGGGGCATGGATCAGCGACTTTACCGGCATTGAATGGTTTACCGAACTGAAAAAATTCACCGTTTACTATGATCCGGCGGCTCTCAAGAAGTATCCTTTGGCTGCTTTGAATTTCAGCAACAACACAAAGCTGGAAAATGTCTGCCTGGGCGGATTTTACATGCCATATGATTCTCCGACGATAAATGCGCCTACGCTGAAACAATTATATGTTTATGAATCGAATTTTTATAATTTGACAGGTATTAAAGCGGATCAATTGGAATACTTGAATATACAACACACTGCTCTCAGGGTTTATTATTTGAAACCAACGCAGTATCCGAAATTAAACAGGCTATATTTATATTTGGATGACTGTGGCGTGCACCAGGTGGATCTGTCAGGTAATCCGCTGCTGCAATCGGTTGGCATACATTCCAACCGTAACATCGTGTTCATTAACTTAAACGGCTGCAGCCGGTTGGAAGACTTGTCCGTAATTCGAACTGGCGTGGGAAGCTTGGATTGTGGCGCTTGTACGGCACTTAAGACTTTGCGGGTATATGAAAATTATTCGCTGACGGAATTGGATCTGAGCAGCTGTAAGGAACTAGAGGATGTGGATTGCCATGATAATCGTTTGCAAATGCTCAACGTTGCCGGATTGGAAAAACTGGACATACTTTATTGCAATGATAATCGTTACTTGACAACGCTGGATCTGACCGGTTTGGTAAACCTTTGGGATCTGGAGTGCCAGGGCAACAGAATTGAATGGCTGAACCTGGAAGAGAGTCCGTTGCTGGCAGAACTGGTAAAGAAGGTAAATCCCGAAGAAACGGATGGAACGCTTTTTTATTGGGGAAGCGTGGAAACGGCAGATGGCAGTGAGTACTGTTACCTCAAGATGGACGCCGGCGTTTACGTTCCCGAAGGAACCAGTTCGGAGCTTCCACTGACTGCCGCCTTTTTCCCGGACAAGGCCTTCCGGAATTACCTGAGCGGAACTTATGACAGGGACGGAAGCGGAACCTTAAGCAGTAAGGAAATTGGAAACATTATCCTTTTGGAGCTTGACGGGAAGGGAATCACGAATCTCGAGGGCATTCAGTACCTGGAATTTGTTGCTGAATTAAATTGCAGAAATAATAAGCTGACGAGCCTGGATCTTTCCGACAAAAAATACCTTAAGAACGTGAGCCTGGATGGCAATCAGCTGACAAGTCTTTTGCTTCCGAGGAGCGGGCTTGAGTATTTAAGCGTGGCAGACAATCGGCTTGGGGAACTGGATCTCGGGGAAAACTCGGATCTTATGATTTTGTACGCTGACGGAAATCCGCTGGCGGATCTCGACGTTCGGGAGAATAGTTGCTTTCATATCAATGCTGCATATAAGCATGGCACCAGAGATGAAAGTCACGCGGGTTATTATCTTTATAAACTCGATGATGCGGAATTCAGCATTGACCGGGGCGTCCGTCTGATCACGGAAGTGATACCTTATACCTACGACAGCATGCCCATGGAGGAGAAGTATCTCGAATTAAATACGTCTGAGAACGGCGAAGCATTCATGCAGGCAGTGTTGGAAGGCAAAGACACTTATCAGTGGTTTGCGGACGGAAAAGCCATCGAGGGCGCAAATCAGGTAAAACTTGACCTCGACGCGAGTCTCGTTGGAAAGGTCGTTTATGCAAAGGTTTATTATGATGACCAGGTCCTCATAAGCGCTAAGGTCACCGTCATTGCGGCGCCCAGGGCTAAGGTGACTTATGATTTTGGCGGACGCAGAGAGAACGTCACGCAGGAAGTCATCATTGGAAAGAACCTGGAGGAGCAATTCAGTGAGGATATTCCGGGGTGGCTGTTTGGAGGCTGGTATTATGACGAGGCCTTTGGCACGCCGGTGGAGTTCCCCATGGCGGTGGACGAAAACGTTACCCTTCACGCAAAGTGGATGGAGGAGCTGAAGGGCGTCTCTCTTACGTTTGCCGAATTGATCGTCGGAGAGCCGTTTAGACAAGGCGACCCCAGTTCTTATCTGGAGATGGAAAAAGCGTCGGATGACGGCGGCCATTATAAGCTCAGCGTGACGAGCACTTGGAGCACAAAAGGATCGGGCACGGGAGTGAATCTAAACGGTAAGGTGGAGGAGGGGAAGCGTTATGCGGCAACCTTCCGGCTGACTGCGGATGAAGGCTATGCATTCCCTGATTTGGAGAGTCCTGCGGATAAGGCGGCGTTCCTGAAGCTGAGGGGAGGATTCACGGGGCTCGAGGTTCGTTACCCTGAAAATGGCGTAATGAGTGGTGATGCCTACGTCAACTGGAAAGTGGACCAGACTGACGGACAGAGGAACCAAAGCTGGACGGTAACCATTTATTTTACTCCCAGGATTTACGAGGTCCCGCTTGTGGACGTGATGTTTGAGGAATTGATCGTGGGAGATGCATTTCATTACCTTGATCCGCCTAAGGTTAAGTATGCCCTTGACTGGGACGCGAAGTATCACGTCGTTACAAGTACCGATGCCCAGCCAAAGTGGAGACGGGCCGATATGAGTACTGAAGAGACTACCGTTCAAAAGGGCAAGGTTTATATTGCGGAATTGAAATTGCTTCCGAATGACGGATACCGGTTTGCATTCCCTGACGGGAATGACGTACAGGCCATTACGGATTACGTGAAGGTTCAGAGATACGGTACGGATGCCTATTTGGATTATCTGACGGATGCCGCGAATCAGGGCTCCGGCTATCAGGTGACCAAGCAGTCCGATGGAAGTCTGAAGCTTACGATCCGGTACGTTGCTGAGCTAAATGACCTGGAGCTGCTGGTGGAATCCAGAAAGGACGACGTAACGCAGGAGATTACTTACTTTGTGGATGACGAAAGCACGTATATCCGCGCACAGAGTCTGTTTGTGGACGGAGACGCTTATGTTGAGGCATACGAGGCAGATCCCGCCTCCATTCAGTGCAAGTGGTATCTTAACGGAAAATTTTATAAGACAACGGTGCATGATGAGGAGACGGGGAAAAAGAATGAAGTGAAATTCTCTTCCGCAGACTCCGGGAAAATGGCATACGTTGTCATGACGTTTGGATCAAAGAGCATTACCAGTGAGGCGTTCATGGTTTTGGGTTCGGATGAGTGTATTGTCAAGTTTGAACTGGATCCTTATTGCACGGGTGAAGCGCCCGCGTCGCAGGTCGTAAAGATTGGAAATACGGTGACGAAGCCTGCAGATCCTCAGACGACAAACGGATGGGCATTTGATCACTGGGCATACAAGGACAACCAGGAAGTGGTATTTGATTTTAATACGCCCGTGGAGGACAATCTGACGCTGGTTGCATACACGGTGAAGCTTTATGAAGTCAGCTTCGACGCAAATGGCGGAAACGGCAGCATGGAGTCCGTGATGGTTGGCATGAATCATTCATGGCAGTTGCCGGAATGCGGGTTCCTGCCTCCGGATGGCATGGAATTTGATTGCTGGAGCATTTTTGACGCATGGAATGCGCAGAGCACTAATTATGTTGCGGGAGACAGTTACGTTGTAACCCAGGCCGTGACGGTAAAGGCAATCTGGAAAGAAGCGGAAGCGAAAGTGCCGGCCGACGTTGACGCCGTGGCCACGAACCTGGACGGCAAGGTAGGGCTTTTGTTCTACGTAACCATGCCGGATTACGTACTGGCGGACGAGGGAGCGTATGCAACGCTGACCCTGAATGCGAAAGATGGTGACGTGACGGAGACGCAGCTTGTGAAGAATGCACCGCACAGTCCCAAGGGAAGTCTGGACCGCTGGCAGTTCTCTTACTACGTGGTAGCCAAGCAGATGCACGACAAGATTACCTTGAACCTGTATCTTTCCGACGGCACGAGGGTGCCGCTTACCAGAAAGGGAGAAGCG
>ONSO01000297.1 GCA_900320485.1 uncultured Lachnospiraceae bacterium
TAAATAGTGTTTTTAAATGCACAAAGAAATATTCCGAAAATTTTCAAAAAATTCCGTAAACATGCATCACCTCAAAGCCGCAAGGCGCGGCTCATCCACCATATTCCATTTTCCCGCTCGCGTAACGTTACTTCTTAAGCGAAGGCAGGATCAATGATTCCCGTGCCTGACCAATTCCAGATCCTCGTCCTTCTTTACGACAACGCCAATAAAGGGAAGCTCCGCCTTGATCTTGTCTGCCGGAATACCGCCGATCTGCAGTGCGTTCACCCAATCGATCAGCTCTGACGTGCTGGGCTTCTTTCGGATGTCATGAATGGCTCGGATGTCATAAAAGGTATCCATGGCCTGCTTTAAGAGATTCGCCTCCACGTCGGGAAAGTGCACTCTGACAATTTCCTCCATCAGCTCTTTGTCCGGGAAGTCAATGTAATGGAAAATGCAGCGGCGAAGGAAAGCGTCCGGCAATTCCTTTTCCGCGTTTGACGTAATGATCACGATGGGACGATGCTTTGCCTTAACCGTTCTCTTGGTCTCGTTGATATAAAACTCCATCTGATCCAGCTCCCAAAGAAGGTCATTGGGGAATTCCAGATCCGCCTTGTCGATCTCATCGATGAGAAGGACCACCTGATCCTCGCTGTCAAAGGCTTCTCCCAATTTCCCGAGCTTTACGTATCTTGCAATGTCATCCACGCCCTCCACGCCAAACTGACCGTCATAGAGACGCTGAATGGTATCATAAAGGTACAGGCCATCCTGTGCCTTCGTGGTTGATTTGATATTCCAAATAATGAGCCGCTTCCCAAGATTCTTTGCCACGGCTTCCGCCAGCATGGTCTTACCCGTTCCGGGCTCTCCCTTGATCAAAAGCGGTTTCTTTAGTGCAATGGCAATGTTTACGCTGGCCATCAGCTCGGCACTTGCCACGTATTCCTTGGTTCCCTGAAAGCTTTGATTCTCCATGAATTTTCTCTCCTTCGTTCGGATTGCATATCTATATTATTATAAAGTATTATCGTCCAAAAATCAATCTGAGAAGTATCATCGTCCAAAAATCAATCTGAGGTTTCTTCGGGGGCAAGTTGACTTTGTTTCTAAAACCCCCTATAATATAAGAGCCTGTAAACACGCTGGGAGGTTGTCCGCATGGAAAACAAAGAAAACAAAACTTGGCTGGTACAATTGGATCTGTTGCGCCTCATTGCGGCGTTCTCCGTTGTTTTACTGCATGCGTCGGCACATTTATGGTATTATCTTCCGGTCCGCGGCACGGACTTTATCATTACAAACGCCATCAACGTTTTTTCCCGTTTTGGCGTTCCCGTCTTTACCATGATCAGCGGCGTATTGTTCCTGGATCCCCAAAAAGAAATATCCACAATAAAATTATGGAAAAACAATATTTTAAGGCTGGCCATTGTCTACGCCATTTGGTCCTGCATTTACGGTGCAGTTCATTTTACCGCCCTTGAAGGAGATGCCCGAAGCATAAAAGCCCTGATCAAATGCATGCTGGCAGGGAATTACCACCTTTGGTTTCTCCCCATGCTTATGGGTCTTTATGCCCTGGTTCCCATTTTGCGCAAATGGCTGTCTGCCTGTGACAAAAAGGATCTGCACTATTTTCTTGGCCTGTTCGTTTGTTTTCAGATCCTTCGCATAACCCTGAGCACTTACGTAAAAAACCCAGAAGTTCTTGCGCTTCTGGGTAATGCAAAGATCGATCTTGTCTAAAAATGGGCAAAGCTTTTGGGCTTTGGTTTCCCCCTTTTCTATCTTCTGAACGTGCTTGTCAGCATGCTTCAGGCCTGGCAGTTCGGAGAACCCCGCGCGGAAATCTCCGACAGTTACGGCTTATTTACGTTTCTCATGACCCTTTCGCTCTTTCAATTGGCGGTTCATCGAAAGGAGCGAGAAAAAAAAGCCTTTACCCAAACGCTCATTCGCTTCCTTGCGAAGAGTACTTTTGGCACCTACCTGGTCCATCTGCTTGTCATGGAATCTCCGTGGATCTTGCCGCTGTTTTCCAAAATGACGCCGGTGATCGCCATCTCCGCGATCACGGTCATAAGCTTTGTGATCAGCATGCTCCTTGCCAGCCTTCTAAGGAAAATACCTTGGGTTGGCCGCTATCTTTGTTAAGCGCCGCACGTGGCCTTAATTCCAGCTTGCCACGGAAACCTCGCTCTTTTTATCCCTGAGCATCAGTTCCTTCACGCCGTCTGCGGCACTCTTCCCCTCAAAAAGAACCTTATTTACCTGTTCAATGATCGGGAGCTGCACGTGATATTTTTCAGCCAGCTTCATGGCTGCCTTTGCGGAATAAACGCCCTCCACAACCTGCTGGACCTCTTCCATGGCCTCCTGATAAGTCTTTCCCTGACCGATCAAAATGCCCGCCCTTCTGTTTCTCGAATGCATGCTGGCACAGGTAACGATCAGGTCACCGATTCCCGTAAGGCCGCTAAAGGTCTCTGCCTTGCCTCCCATGGCAGTGCCAAGTCTGGATATTTCCGTAATTCCCCTTGTGATCAATGCCGCTTTGGCATTGTCACCATATCCCAATCCGTCAGCAATGCCGGCAGCCAACGCCACTACGTTCTTCAGGGAGCTTCCCAGCTCGATCCCAAGAACGTCAGGGCTTGTGTAAACCCTGAAAACCGGGCTCATAAAAATGGATTGCACGTACTCCGCCGTTGCCTGGCTCTTCGCTCCTACCACTACCGAAGTAGGGAGTCCGCGTCCCACCTCTTCCGCATGGGAAGGGCCGGACAGCACTGCCACGTCCGCAGTGGGGATCTCGTCTTCAATCACCTGCGTCAAGGTCATCAGCGTAGCCTCCTCAATGCCCTTGGCAACGTTCACTATGATCTGCCCAGGCTTTACCAACGGTGCCAGGGCATGCGCCGTCTTTCTTGTGTAACTGCTGGCTACTGCCATGACTACAATGTCCTTGTCCGTTAGCGCCTGCTTTTCATCCAGCGTATAGATAAGTTCATCCGGAAGCTTTACGCCGGGGAGCATCTTATGTTCACGTTGCTCCTTTAGCATCTGAATCTCTTTTTCCACGGCAGACCAGACCGTCACCTCATGTCCATTGTTATGCAAAAGCACGGCCAATGCAATGCCCCAGGTTCCGCCGCCCAAAATCGTAACTTTCGCCATGTTCCCCTCCACTTCCAAAAGGCCAGAAGCATGAGAAGCGCAAATACCACGTAGGCCTCGATCAGCGTTCCCTGCTCCAGTCCCTGGAAATACCCCATCTGTCCGCAAATCACAAGCATGATCATCAATACGGTGTATACCAGAAGTGATCCAAGGGATACAAAATGCGTCAGGAAAAAGGTTCCAAAAAATACCACGACGCCTACCAGCGTAAACAAAGGATCAAAGGCGATCACCATGCCAGCCGTTGCCGCAATGCCCTTGCCACCCTTAAAATGCATGTAAAAAGGATAATTATGTCCAAGGATGGCTCCTGCACCCGTATAGAGGCAGAGCAGTTTCATGATATCCCCGTAGTCATTGCCAAAGATCAGCTTAACGACCAGCACTGCCAAAATGCATTTCAGGCAGTCCCCTGCAAAAACGATCAGTCCGGCTTTTGTGCCAAGAACCCTTAATGCATTTGTCGTTCCGGAGTTTCCGCTGCCATGCTCCCGAATGTCGATCCCATGCATCTTTCCATAGAAAAACGCCGTTTGAAACAATCCAAAAACGTATCCGATCAGGACACAGATCACTCGTACCATTTTTTGTCTACTCCCCTTATGTTTATGATTTTTCCTCGTTCCTCTCGCGAATGATAAAGCGAAGGGGCGTTCCGCGGAATCCAAAGGTTTCGCGGATCTGATTCTCAATGTATCTCGTGTAGGAGAAATGCATCAGCTCCTTGTCATTGACAAAAATGACAAACGTAGGCGGTTTTACCGCAACCTGCGTGATATAATAAAGCTTCAAACGCTTTCCCTTATCCGTGGGGGGCTGCTGCATGGCAACCGCTTCCGTCATGATCTCATTGAGGACGCCCGTCTGGACGCGCATGGAATGGTTCTCGCTCACCACGTCAATGGTCTCGAACAGCTTGTTCATGCGTTGTCCCGTCTGTGCAGAGATGAACAAAAGCTCCGCATAGGGCATAAAGCTTAAGGTCTCATGGATCTTCTCCGTAAAGCGGTAAATGGTCTTGTCATTCTTTTCAATGGCATCCCACTTATTCACCGCAATGATCACGGCTTTCCCCCTGTCATGGGCAATTCCGGCGATCTTTGCATCCTGCTCCGTCACGCCTTCGTTCGCGTCAATGACAAGAACCGCTATGTCCGCACGCTCCACGGCACTGACGGTCCTGACAATCATAAAACGCTCCAGCTCTTCCTTGATCTTATTCTTGCGTCGAAGTCCCGCAGTGTCAATAAAGACGTATTCCTTTCCCT
>ONSO01000222.1 GCA_900320485.1 uncultured Lachnospiraceae bacterium
CCGTCTTCTTCATGGATTCCCAAGTAGTCTCATTAAACTTATAAGTATTATTCTCCGTGTAGAATTCACGTCTGCACTCGGTCTCACCGGGGAAGAAATATGTAGTATAATCAATCTGGTTTACGGTAAAGAAATTCTGAGCCTCCAGCCACTTAATGCCGCTCATCTGCGTGGTATTACCGCGAAGGCGATCCACGTCAATGGGCTCACAGCCATCGATCAGCCAGCCAAAATTTCCCTGCTCATAATAAGGCACCAACTCCAAAATCATGAAGGGTCTGTCATAAGTACCCTTCTCTCCGCTTTGCCAGTTGGCGATCCATGCATCATATTCAGCTCCGCTTCTCTTATCCGCAGGGATAGGAAGGTCATCCAGTACCGCTCTGGTACGAAGTGCCTTGCCCTGATCCTGGAACAGCAAGTTTTCAGAGCGGCCTGAACCGGCAGCGTTCGCAATGTTAGCCCAATCAGAAGCCGTGATCATGGTGAGCACCATGCCAACGGCCATTGCTGCGGCTAAAACGCGCTTTTTCCAATTTGCTCCTTTGAATTTCTTCATCACTTAATCTCCTTCCGCTTCTGAAGATCACTCAACTTCTATGTCACGCATGCTGTTTCTAAGGCTAAAACGGTTTGATACTTCATAGGACTTGGACTGTCCCGTAACGCCCTCGTACATTCCAAGCTCGATGATCACGGAATTGATCTTCTTGGGATCCATGCCGTTTGGAAGCTTTACGGTAAAGGACTTGGTGTATTCACCAATGCACTCTACGTCCAACGGATCCTCCGTCAGGAAGGAAGTATCAAAGAGCGCAGTATTTTCGACTTCATTTTGATATTCACCCGGAATGGTTTCCGTAGACTTCTTCATGTACAGCTTATCATTCGCCATATAAATGATAATGCGGTCTGCTTTTTGTGCAACTTCATTTAAGGTGCTGGAGTCCAGCTTAGGCCTCTTGAAATTATACAGTACCAGGTAATTGCTGGGAGACGTTCCGCCGTAGGTAATGTAGTTACTGTCCATAACCCAGTTGCTCATCTGCTCCATGAGGAGCTGCGCTTCCATCTGAAGGTCGATGCTATACTCTGCCGTGTGATAACTCTTATTGGCGGAATACAGGAACATGGATGCCGCTCCGACGACGATGGTCGACATTGCTATGGCAATGATCAGTTCCACGAGCGAAAGACCCTTGTTATCCAATTTTTTCACGATTTGTCCCTCCATCTCTAAAACTTGATCATTGTCATTCTACTACGTGCCTGCCCGTTTCCTTGTTCAGCGTAATGGTTCTTGTCGCCGAGTTGGTAGAAATGGTAATGGTATTCGGACAGCTCTTAAAAGATCCGTCCTTCTTGTAAGTGATCTTCAAAACCGTAGCTCCTTCAATGGTATGATCGCTTCCGTCGTTATAGCTTACGGTAACGCCGCCAAGCTCTTTTCCCTTAGAGGGCGTGTACGTATCTTCGTCCGTAAGAATATAATAGGGCTTCCCATTATATTCATAGATAAAGAGATTCGGCTTTTTCTCTTTACTCATGGACTTCATCTGCTGCTTCGACAGGGCGTCCGTTACGTATTTTGTTGATTTTTCGATGTTTGCGGCGCCGATGTGGCTGATCAGCCGAAGTGAAATTCCGGCAAGGATCGCAACCAGTCCTGCTACCACAACCAATTCTACAAGGCTAAAGCCCTTATGGTCTTTTAACACTCGCATCTAAAACCTCCCTGCGTCATTGACGCCCCGTCTTGCTTGTTACTATTCCTCATAAGTCTTGGTCCAGTTGTCATAGGTCAAATACTTGTTAATGGTATTGGTGCTCATTGCATTTTCCGCCGCATCGCCGTATCCCTTAAAGATGGTAGCGAACATGGGAATGGTCTCTTTTACGTCATCAGAGATCATCTGGGAAACCACAACCTCATCTGCCTCGAACTCAGCTACGCTGTTACCAAAGGTAATGGTTCCGCCGGAAATAATGGTACCACTGAACTTCTGCGTATCCGTACCCGCCTTAATGGTAACGTTACCCGTTGCCACGATGATACCGCCGGTGTACTCATTGGTAGACTCGTTCAGTACGTAATCACCTTCAACGATGGCGATCAGCTTCTTTCCGGGAATGGCTCCCGTGGGATCTACGTATTCCTTGATAAACTGATGATCGCCGGTCTTATTCTCGCCGTTTACAAGAGCACTAAGCTTTGCTCTGTCGATCAGGTTATCGAAAACCCCCGTTGCGTCTGCCGCAAGTCTTGCATTTGCTGCGGTAAGTCCGTCAGGATTCTCTTCAAGGTTAGTCTGCAGCTGCTTATAGGTCAATGCATGGTTCATAGAGAATTTGTAGTACAGCTTGCCGTAGCCCCACTTCTCAGGATCAATGGGGGAATGGAACTCTACCAGGTTACCGGTATCACCCTGACGATAAAGGATATCGCCTTGGAGCTGTAATACTACGTCACCGGAAAGCTTAAGCGCATTTGCCTCGATGTAGTTCTCAGCGGAATACTTTAACGCACTTCCGTTTACAAGATAGTAAGCCGTATAAAAATCATTGGCCATCTGCTCATTTGCAAAGTTCAGATAATAAATCTTTTCCACTGACCCGCCCATGCGGTAGTTAAACTCCGTAAAAGGCTCCGTTGCCTTTAAGTAGCTGCTTACGTTAGCAACGCCGGAATAATTCTGGAAAAGCGTATCATTAATGGTATTGCTGGTAAAGTCAATGCAGTTCTGAGGCACGTAATAAGCGATCTGGTCGGTACGAACGCCCATGGACTCACCCATTGCAATGTCCTGAGGGTTTGTAGCACCGGCATTTCTGCTGATGAACATACGTCCGGCGATCATGAGCTTCTTAAGGCCCGTAAGGTCAATGTTGGACTTCTTACCATTGATGACAATGGCACTGGAGAACTCTGCATCCTTTAAGCTGATGGTCTTTGCATCGTAGTTCTCCTGAAAGTTATATCCGTAGTACTCGCCTGCAAGCTTTACTTCATCCTTGTTACCGTTTACTTCAAGGTCATCGGAGATAAACATGTAACCGTAAAGGTTCATCTTTGCAGGGCTTGTAGCGCTGGTAGTTCTCTCTGTTCTTGCATTGTTGACCCAAATCTGAGTTCTTGTAAGCTCGCCCGCATTACCAACGGTAATGGATCCATTAGAGTAGGAAATAATGTCTCCGCGGGATACGATCTTCTTACCGATAAAGTCAGCATTGCTGCCGCCTCTTGCATTGATTCCGTTCTTGCCTGCGTAAACGTTTCCGTCTACCTTAATGCTGGTTCTGGAATTCTCGATCTTGTCGTCAGCGATCAGGCTGTATCTCATGAATTCCTTTACAAGGTTACTACCGGAAATATTGACGTCCGGTGTATGGAATACCATGTCAGTGGTAATGGTAACCATGTTTCCCGCGGCATCCTTAGCACTAATGCTAATACCTTCAAGGATAAACTGTCTCTTAACGAAATCCGCCTGGAAGCCGGGATCACCGTCTAAGTTCACGGCGCTGTCCTTATTGGAATCATCCTTGTAATGAATGGTTACAAAGGCATCCTTTTCATCCGCCGTATAATCCGAATATGCAGGATCAGCATATGCCATGCCTGCAAAGACGGAGGTCTTCTTTAACGCGCCCTTGATCTTTGAAATGCTGTAGTAGCCTCTTGACAGCAGGGAAGCCCCGG
>ONSO01000094.1 GCA_900320485.1 uncultured Lachnospiraceae bacterium
AGTATATTCCCCTGGACACAGAAGACCGCAAGGCTTTTTTCATTGAGAAGAGAGCCCGTTTCAACACGAAGCAGACCACTCCGGTAGAAACGGCCGCACTCTTCATTTTCCTCAATAGGACGTGCTTTAATGGCCTGTACAGGGTCAATTCCAAAGGCGAATTCAATGTCCCTCACGGCAAGTATGCTAATCCCCGTATTTGCGATGCTGATAATCTCCGTGCATGTTCCAGTGTCCTTCAGAGGGTAGAAATCCTCTGCGGTGATTTCGCGGAAACTGGACGCTTCGCCGGCCCTAATACCCTGTTCTATTTTGACCCGCCGTATAAGCCCATCACCGAAACTTCATCCTTCACGTCATATGCAAAGGAAGGCTTCGACGATAGCGAGCAACTCCGACTCCGCGACTTCTGTGACCAGATTAGCAAGGAAAAAGCCCTCTTTGTAGCCAGTAACTCTGATCCGAAGGACGTGAATCCTACAGAGAATTTCTTCGACACCATATACCAACACTTTGTCATCAAAAGAGTATCCGCCGCCAGAATGATTAATTCCGACGCTTCTGGCCGCGGCGCCATCTCTGAACTGATGATTTCTAACGTAGTTAATGCCTAAATATGAGAAATTTTCTAACATGGCTGGCAGGATTCCGATCCTCCATAGCAGGCTATAATTATTACACGGACTTCGAGAAAGTCTACAAAAATGTGGAGTCAATCAAGGTGGAGCTTAATATCTTAAACTCATTGATTGGTTGCGAAAACATTGAGAAGGAATTCGTAGCTCTGTTCAAGCGCTATCCTGAAATTCTGAAGTGTATTCCCATTCTACTGGCAAAACGCGAATCAGATATATTAACAGTAGACTTTGACGGAGAACGAGTATGGAGTTTTAATCGGGCTAATTACGAAATCGAGGAATATGTTGTATTCATGCGTGAAACTGGGTTGTTCGACTTAATGCAACAAAGGCACATCCATAACCTAGTTGATTATGTTACTGGCGTTGAAACGGGACTGGATTCAAATGCTCGTAAGAATCGTGGCGGTCACGTGATGGAAGACCTGGTAGAAAGATATCTAGTTAAGGCTGGACTGGAGAAAGGTAATACTTACTTTAAAGAAATGTACATCCATGAGATAGAACAAAAGTGGGGCATAGACCTTTCCTGCATTTCCAATGAAGGCGGTACTGAAAAACGATTTGATTTCGTCATCAAGAGGCCTAATATGATTTACGGCATTGAGACCAACTTCTACACCAGCGGTGGTTCCAAACTGAATGAAACAGCACGTAGTTATAAAATGCTAGCAGAAGAATCAAGAAAAGCTCCTGCCAGCTTTGAAAGGGCTCTGGTGGTAAGGAGCTTTAAGAAAAAGGGCTCTGAAGAAATCTCTTTCAGCGTAACAAATCCCACCGGGTCTCCGTCAGCAAAGAGTTCATACCGGGGTGCGGAAGGATCCTGCACGCCCTTTGCGAGATCATAGTAAAGGATCTTTCCGACCACGCGGCTTTGGAATTCCTTTACAAAATTATCTTCCGTTTCAAATCTGGAAACCTCGCCCTCGATAGTCACGTAATCTTGAAGCCCCTTCGCCCGGAAGTCCGCCATGATCGCATCCATGGTATTCCTTGGCTGGCTGTTCTCATAAAGTACAAGGCTCTTTTTTACGTAAGACACCACGTAAAGCCAAAAGATCACCATGGCCGCAACAAAGAGCGCATAGAGACACCAAAACAGGGGAAAACCTTTTTTCCCGGCGCCAGACTTTCTATTTGCCTTTCCATTTGCCATTCTATTTGCAGTTCCAGTCATGCTTTTTCCCGCCATTACTGCTCCTCCCTTTTCTCCACGACAAAGCCCGTGGGCAGTCTCCAGGAGGACGTGGAATAGTAAAGCGTCACGCTGGTCATTTCATAATTACCGTTGTAATACATGGCGGAAGAGCTTCCTCCGTCAAGATTTGCGGCATTCACGGCACCATACTCTTGCATGATGTTAAGAAGGTCTGCCGCCGTCGCCCCAAGATGGCCTGAAGCGCCTCGTCCGTCCGTCACCAGTAAGAGAACCACGCCGTCGGCGCGCTGGCCAATGGCCGTTCTGGGATTGGCACCGCTGCCGTTTCCGCTGATCTGACGGGGATTCCCATTGATGATCAGCTTGGTAAAGTGGTTACTGTCTCCATTCTCCTCATCCTTAAAGCTTACCGCGTCACGGATCCGCTCTTCCTCCACCATGGCCTCTACCTGCTTGGCGTTCATGCCGCTGAGGTCCTTGATGACGAGAATGTTGTCCTCGTTAAAGCCCACCATGACGTCTCCCTTTTTGGGATCATTGTACTGAAGCTGTCCTTCACAAACGGTAAGTCCCTTGGGTCTTCCGCCCCAGTTTCCTTCCGAGTAATATTCTCCGCCGTTGATGCCCGCAATGGCATCGGACTTCTTTACCAGCTCCTCCAGGGTCACGCCGTTCTTGCTGTGATTCATGTCTGACCAGGGATAAATGGTGGCAACCTTCAGTCTGGATGGATCCTTGACCACCATAAGCTTCGCCATGTAAGCACGGCCCGTCAGCTCTATGATGGCAATGCCATTTTCATCAAAATCAAATTCCTCTTCCAACGCCTCGGCGTGCTCCGCACCATTCTCATCCTCATCGCCGCCAATAACGATCAGGTCCGTGTTTACTTCCTCCATGGTCTGTGACATGGCGTTCCTGTTCGTAATGGCAAGGATCTCTTCCTCCGAAAAATACCAGGAGGCCAGGAACTGCAGGGCTCCCGTCTCCAAAATCGTGGAGACGAACAGATCCCGGGCGGTCTCCGAGGGGCCCCGGCAGATGGAATACAGCGTGTAATTTGCTCCCGCAAAGGTAACCGCCAGAAAAGTGACGATCACAAGCAGGGTCCTCAACAGTACTTTTTTGACTTTCATAAAAACTCCTTAACGAAATACCCAGCGTTGCTGGATCCTGAAACTGATCATAAACAGCACTACGTCGACCACGACCTTAAGCCATACCTCCAGTGCGGAACCCGCGTCGCAAAGGACGCTCAGAAGATAGACAAGGCCATAGGAACATGCCGTCTGTACAACGCAAAGGGCATAATACCGCAGCACGGTCCGTTTCATGGGCGCGTCACTGCGAAAAACAGTCTTATGATTTAGCGTATAATTCACCATGGAAGATACGGCCCTCGCGGGAAATACCGCGCACAGGAGCTTTATTCCTTTGGTCATTTTATCTTCCAGGAAAAATACCAATATGGTAAAGATCAGGTAATCCACCACGCAGGATGCAATGGAGCTGAACATGAAGGCAAAAATGATGCGATAGATCCGGAAGGAATCCCTGAAAACGTGAAAATGCGTGGACTTGTTGTCCTCAATGTACACGGTGTCAATGACCACCTCACGGAATGCGATTCCTTCCCGCTTTAGGGCAAAGATCATCTCCGTCTCGTATTCAAAGCGCTCGCCCCGGACCCTTGTCATAAGCTCCAAATGCTTCAAGGGAATGGCACGCAGACCGGTCTGGGTATCCGACAGCTTAATGCCGCAGAACAGCCTAAGGACGGCACTGGTGATCTGATTTCCCATGCGGTTATGCTTAGGCACGTCCGGAAGCTTAAAGTTACGGCACCCGAAGATCACGTCACCGGTTTTTGCCATCTCCTCCGCGCAGGCCTTGATGTCCTTTGGAAGATGCTGATTGTCGCCGTCCACGGTCACGACGCCAAGAATGTCACTGCGGTGCTCCAGAATATAGGTAAAAGCAGTCTTCAGTGCCCGTCCCTTACCGCGATTTACCTCATGGGTTAAAATCGTAACCTCAGGACGTAAAGCCGCCTGTTCAAAGGGGGCCATGTGCCCGGCATCACTTCCGTCATTGACGATCACAATGTCCTCAAAGCCCTCAGCCAATAATCCATCGACAACCATATTCAGTTTTTCGTCCGGATCCAGGGACGGTAAGACAATGGTGATACCTTTCATTTTTAATCCTTTCCAAAGAAACCCCATTAGGTTATTATATCATTTTCCCGCAAAAAAGACAATACTACTTTCCCATTTTACAAAAACGTGCTATTCTGAGTTAGTATGATCGGGATAAAAGTCAAGTCTCGTCATTTTGAAAGGAAATGCCATGAATAGATTGATCCGCGGCCTGCTTGGCCTGCTTACCGCGACGCTACTGCTCCTTTTGCCATGCTCTTATGCGCAGGCTAAGGAGCTCACGCCTCAAACCTCCGGCAAGGGAAGTACCCTCACCGTGACCGCTAAAGATGGTTCTCCCATCGGCGCCGTCTACGTGAAATGGAACAAAGAGGTAAAACCCTATACGCTGATCACGGACTCCGAGGAACTTCCCTGCGGGGAGAACGGTTTTCTTCACGAATTCATTGCCCTGGATAATCCCACTGCCAGCCTGACCTTTTCCCTGCCATCGGATAATCCCATGGGCATCTATCAGATCAGGATCTTCACGGACAACGACGTTCCGGCGGACGTTCAGATCTGGGAACCTCCCTGCGAGCGCCCTGACATCCTGCTGGTCTCCGCGCATGCAGATGACGAGATCCTGTTTATGGGCGGCATCATTCCTACCTACGTTCCTCAAGGGGCGCGGGTACAGGTTGCCTACATGACGGAATTCTGGAGCACCACCCCCGTCCGGGAACACGAAAAGCTTGACGGACTTTGGACGGATGGACTTAGGACCTATCCCGTCTGTGGTAACTTCAAGGACGTTTACGTGGAAACCCTGGCAGATGCCGAGAAGAAATACGATCTGGATGAGCTGACGTCTTTTGTAAAAGACTGTCTGGAACGCTTTGAGCCTCAGGTTGTAGTCACTCATGATTTTAACGGAGAATATGGGCATGGATTCCATCAGATCACGGCGAAGGCCGTGGCAAACGCTTTGGAAGAAAGCTCCTACCAGGTGCCCAAGGCATATTTCCACCTGTATCCTGAAAATAAGCTTCACATGGACCTGCGCGTTCCCATCGATTCCATGGGTGGCAAAACGGCGCTTGACGTGGCAAAGGATGCCTATCTTCAACACCAATCCCAGCAGTGGTGCTGGTTTTACGTATCAGACACCTATAAATACAGCGTGGCTGACTTTGGCCTCTACCGCTCCACCGTGGGGGAGGATGAAACGGGTTCCATGCTGGATCACCTGGTCTTGCGGGCGGAGCAGGAAAGAATTGCCGAAGAGGAACGCCGCGAGAAGGAGCGGCTGGAACAGGAGCGGCTGGAGCAGGAACAGGCGCAGGCGCTGGAAAAGGCCAAATTAGAGGAATTTGACCGTCAGGCCGCTGCTCTTCAAAGGGAAGCCGAAGAAAAGGCCCTAAAGGCCTCTGAAGAGCTTTTACGGATGGAAAAAGAGCTTAGGGCGGCCCGCACCCGCACTGCCGTGATCATTGCGGGCGGCATAGTCTTATTGCTTTTGCTGGCAGGTTTTGTCCTGCTTAGGCGCAAATAAAGAAGCGCAGGCATATCGAAGCCTGCGCTTTTTTTATTTTTACCGATGCTTACTCCATACAAGGGGCGAGAACAAAACGATCATGGGCAGGAGCTCCAAACGCCCCGCCAGCATGTCAAACATCAGCACCAGCTTTGAGAAGGCGCTGAAGCCTCCAAAATTCCCTGCCGGGCCAACCACGGAAAGTCCCGGGCCAATGTTGTTGATCGTAGCCGCCACCGCAGTAAAATTCGTTGTAAAGTCAAAATCGTCCAGGCTCACCAAAAGAACGGATCCGGCAAACAGCAACGCATAGATCACCACAAAGGTATTCACGGACCTTATGGTCTCATGCTCCAGCACTCTCCCGTCAACCTTCAGCGTTTTCACGCCGTGGGGATGTTTGATCGTAAAGATCTCCTTCACCGCCGTCTTCACCATGATAATGATCCTGGATACCTTCATGCCGCCACCGGTACTGCCGGCGCAGGCTCCGCAGAACATAAGCAACACCAGTATGGCACAGGAAAAGGATGGCCATGCATTGAAATCCGCCGTGGAAAAGCCCGTGGTCGTGATAATGGACGCCACCTGGAAAAAGGAATGCTTCAGAGCCTCCAGGGGATCCGGGAAGATCCTGCGTATGTTATATGCGATCAAAAGCCCGCTGGCCAGGATAATGCCAAGATAGGCCTTCAATTCCTCGGAATGCCAGATATCCTTTGCACGCTTTACCAGGATCAGATAGTAAACGTTAAAGTTCACTCCAAAAAGGATCATAAATACCGTCAGAATGACCTGCTGGGCGGAAGTATAGGAGGCGGCGCTGTCGTTTAAGATGCCAAAGCCTCCCGTCCCTGCGGTGGCCAGACTTAAGTTTATGGCGTCAAAGGGACGCATTCCCGCGATCATCAAAAGAACAAACTCCACGATGGTCATAACGGTATACACGCCGTAAAGGATCATCGCCGTATTCTTGACTCTGGGAACCAGCTTCTCCACGGAAGGTCCCGGGCTTTCTGCCTTCATCAGGAACATGACGTTGCCCCCGCGCAACGGGAAGATGGCCAGTACAAAAACCAATACGCCCATGCCGCCGATCCAGTGCGTAAAGCTTCTCCAAAAGATGCAGCACCGGGATAAGGCTTCCACGTTGTTAAGTATGGATGCACCCGTGGTGGTAAATCCGGAGATTGCCTCAAACAGGGCATCCTCAAGCTTCGGGATCTCACGGCTGATCCAAAAAGGCAATGCGCCAAAGATACTCATGGCGATCCAGCTGACGGACACGCTCACAAAACCTTCAGTCGCGTAAAAGTCCGTGCGCTTTGGCTTTTTTAATACCATAATGCCGCCGATGACCAGACTGGCTGCGGCACAGATCAGAAATGCAAAGGCACTCCTCTCCCCGCAGATAAATCCGATGAGCATCGGAAGGCACAAGAATATGCTTTCAAAACATAGTACGGCCCCAAGCACGTACCGTATCATGGAATGATTCATGTTAATAACTCCCCGTCAGTCTTACTCCGCCATGATGTTTTGGGCGTCCTGCAGCCCCAGCATCGTTGTCACGACGATCATGGAATCCCCCGGCAGGATCTCCGTCTGGCCATCCGGGATGATCAGCTTGTCATTACGAATGATGGCACTGATCAAAAGGCCTTTTTTCAGCTTCATCTGACGAAGGGGAATGCCCGTGATCTTTGAGTTTTCCGTAATGTAGAACTCCAGAGCCTCAACCTTATCGTCATACATTCTGTACAGAGTCTTCACGTTGCTTCCAATGGAATTTTTCGTTGCCCTGGAATACCGCAGGATCTTCTGCGCCGTAAGGAGCTTCGGATACACCACGCTGTCCAGCTCCAGATTATGGATGACCTCATTTAACTGTTCCCGGTTGATCTTGGTCACCACCTTGCGGCTTACCTTCTTCTTAGCCATCAGGGACAGGAGAATGTTCTCCTCATCCATGTTCGTCAGGGCCACAAAGGAATCCATGGTATCGATCCGCTCCTCCTTGAGGAAGGCTTCGTCACTGCCGTCACCGTTTACAATGGTGGCTCTTGGCAGTTCCTCACTGAGCTCGAGGCATCTTTCGGGATTCTTCTCTATGATCTTTACCGCAATCCCCAGGTTATCCAGCATCTTGGCAAGATACAGGGTGATCTTTCCGCCGCCCACGATCATGGTATTGCGGGCACGGTTGGTATTCATGTCTATTTTTTCAAAAAAGTATTTTGCCGATTTCCGACTGGTTACCAGAGATACCAGGTCTCCCGAACGAAGAATGAAATCACCTCGGGGGATTTCCACCTGGCCGCTTCGGTCCACGGCACAGATCAGGAATTGACAGTCGATCTTGGAATTCACGTCCTTCAGTGTCATGCCGTCCAATCTGGATTCCTGAGGGATGCGGAAACGGATCATCTCCACCTTGCCCCCCGCAAAGGAATCGATGCCGAGGGCGCTTGGGAAGCCTAGAAGAGAGGCAATCTCCGAGGCTGCCGTCTGTTCCGGGTTAATGATCATGGAAAGGCCTAATTCTCTCTGTAAAAAGCGCTTTTCCTGTGAGTACATGGGATTTCGCACTCTCGCGATGGTCTGGCATTTTGAGGCCTTTCTCGCAATGACGCAGCACAAAAGATTCAGCTCGTCATGTTCCGTCACGGCGATCAGAAGATCTGCCGTCTCGATGCCCGCCTCCTTGAGTACGCTATAGCTGGCGCCGTTTCCCACCATTCCCATGACGTCGTTTTCCGTTGCCAATTGATGCACCACGTCCGGCTTTACGTCCACAATACATATATTGTTATCCTCTTGGCTAAGGCTCCTAACCAAGGCCGTTCCGACCTTGCCGCCGCCCACGATCACGATCTGCATGCCATACCCTCCAATCGAAACAAATACAATCTATAGTATAGCACTTCCAAGGCTAAACGTAAACTGAAACAAGCGGCTTGGAAATAACTTTCCTCGCCGCCCGTTCTCCTTGCGTGCCATATCTTATTTTACTTCTTCAATGGATAAATTGATGGAGAGCAAAAGCTTCTCTTCGCCGCCAAAAGAAGCCAAAATCGAGTCCCTTACGTCCGTTTCGGTATCTCCCTTAAAATCATCCAAAAACAAAAAACTTCCAGATGCGCTTACTGCGCCATCCTCCGATCCCAAAAACGAAACAGCGACAGGATATCCGTCCTCAAAAACATAGATCAGGGTTTCCCGCACGTTTGCCATGTTTTCATCCACGAATAACGTTCCCGTTCTTAACGTGCTGGAGAGCGCGAGACTTTCCACGTCTTTTTTCCCAATAATGTTTAAGAACGAAAGCAGGATCTGATCCTGCAGGGATTTTTTCAAGCCTTCCGAAAATTGATCCAGCCCTCCAACGTCCTTCCTGTCAAGCGTCATTAAGGCATTCATAAATTGCTCTGACTGGGTCATGCGATAGATCTTCTTCACGATTGTCACGTCCTGCGCCCTGACAATCGAGAGGCGATCGGAATCGTACAGTTCTGCACTGGCCATGACCATGGTAGCATAGGCCTTACTGTCCGCTTTCTCCTTGAGTATTTTTATAACTTCAAGTCCCTTTTCCACGTCCTTCCAGGTACTGCTCTTGTCTTCCTCGTTTTTCGTCGTTATCTCCTGGCTTGTGCTTCCTGAATGTTCCTCTACCTGCGTCCGGTCACCACAGCCGCCTAAACAAAAAACCGTTGCCGCAACGGCTACTGCCCCTAAAAAAGTTCGTCCCATTTTGCCCTTTAATCCTCTCATGGTTTCCAATCCTCCTAAGTAAACAAACGGTTACGCTTAAGTTTTATGATTACAGTGTACTCTTCTTGTTTCATGTTTTCAACTTTCTTTTGTGCACGATAGCCTCCGTTAACGTGAACTTAATTGACGTAAAAAGCTCCCTCAAAGCCTCTTCCGCTTTAGGGAGCTACCATTCTGCTCATATTAACGATGGCCTGACATAATATGTTTCGGGGATTTTTGAGTAAAAAAATGGGGCCTATAGGGCTCGAACCTATGACCCTCTGCTTGTAAGGCAGATGCTCTCCCAGCTGAGCTAAGACCCCATTACCTGATGAACAGGCAAGCGACCCAGATCGGGCTCGAACCGACGACCTCCGCCGTGACAGGGCGGCGCTCTAACCAACTGAGCCACTGGGCCAAATATTCTGTTGGAAATGGACCTTCGGGGACTCGAACCCAGGACCGACCGGTTATGAGCCGGTTGCTCTAACCAACTGAGCTAAAGGTCCGTAAACCCTATCGGGTAAATAACGCAAACGGGATATCCCAATTTAGTGACTCCAACGGGAATCGAACCCGTGTTACCGCCGTGAAAGGGCGATGTCTTAACCGCTTGACCATGGAGCCAGTTAATTTCTCGCTCCGGCGCTTTGCCTTGGGTCTCTCACCCTCGGCTCCGGGCTCCCTTTCGGGTTCCCCTTTTCTTACTCCGAAACTTAAAAAACTCCCCAAGTAGGGCTCGAACCTACAACAACTCGGTTAACAGCCGAGTGCTCTACCATTGAGCTATTGAGGATTATTGCCTGGGCGTCATGCCCTCAAAACCGAAATCGAACTCTAAAACTTTTTATCCTGAACTTCTCTTTCCAGCCTTTGCTTAAGTTGTTCTTAAGCTGCCTCCGGCCAGTCCTTCCGGACTTCCTTCGGCTTCTGATTAAGCCCTCGGCCTATTAGTGACTGTCAGTCTCCAAGGGGCCTTTCTTCTTGCGAATGGGACGTCTCATCTTGGGGGGGGCTTCACGCTTAGATGCCTTCAGCGTTTATCCCGGCCGGACACGGCTACCCCGCCGTGGGATTGATTCCCAACGGGTGCACCGGTGGTCCGTCCGTCCCGGTCCTCTCGTACTAAGGACGGCTCCCCTCAAACGTCCAACGCCTGCGCCGGATAGGGACCGAACTGTCTCACGACGTTCTGAACCCAGCTCGCGTACCGCTTTAATGGGCGAACAGCCCAACCCTTGGGACCTGCTTCAGCCCCAGGATGCGATGAGCCGACATCGAGGTGCCAAACCACTCCGTCGATGTGAACTCTTGGGAGTGATAAGCCTGTTATCCCCAGGGTAGCTTTTA
>ONSO01000121.1 GCA_900320485.1 uncultured Lachnospiraceae bacterium
GCGGCCCCGTACTCAACATATGTGGGAACATCGGAAGGCTTGGATAAAAAGTATCTGATCTTTGTTTCTTCATCAGTAAAGATAAGCTTTCTGGTATTCTCATCCTTCATCTCTTCGCAGGACAAACCTATCTTTTCAAACATCTCCATTGCTTTGGCTGCAAGTCTCCCCTTTGCCAAAGCCACGGTCAAATATCTCATTTTTCATTCCTCCCTGACCTTTTACAGATCTTTAGTGATTATCGGTGTAGTGGTTGCATCCTCATTTATAAGAAGAGATGTCTTATCACCTGACAGCATGATCACTCTTGCAAACTGCCACTCCCTTGAATAATCAAGATACTCCTCTTTGGTAGCGGTATCGCTCTTAGGTATCATTCCTGCGCGCTTCCCTTCAGACCTGAGCCTGAATACAAGATTTTCAGCTTTACCCAGGGCATCCTTGTCATATACAAACAATATGCTCTCATCATCAACAGATAGTTTTATCTTTTGTCTCTTTAACGCTTCAAGAAGCCTGTCAACGATCAGTTCTATGAACAGCACATTGCCAAGGGTAAGTCCCGATTCCGTGGTCACGCTTCGCAGTTCCCTTCGGATCAGCCCCATGTGCTCCAAAAACACGACTGCCTCGGATGCCTGTCGCTTTGTAAGCCCGAACGTTTCCCCTAAATCCTGATAATTCTTCTGCAAAAGGTCTGCCTTGAATTTTGCCTTCCACCCTAAAATCTGTCCCGTTCTTTCGTCCTTTACGGGCGTTGGCTTGTACCACCCGACGATCTCGGAAAGGATGACGCAGGCGTTCAGGTTACATTTCCCGTTGTCATAACAGATTGTCTTAAACCATGACGGCAATAGCATGTTGGCGGCTCCGCACATGGTAAAGTCGATCTGTCCTATGCGGTCCACGATTTCGTTTCCGGAGGAAAACTGTAATGCCATGGCGATTCTCCTTTATCTTTTTTTTCGCTTCCATTCCTCAAGCAAGGTGCAGATGACGTTCTCCATTTCCTCGTCGGTCGTCTCAGGTTCAAAATACCTCTCAACGACTTCCCTTTTAATGGTAAATTGTTTCTCCCTTATGACTGACACCGTGAGGATTGCGTGAACGGATTCCTTTGTGAAGGCTTTGTCCTGGCTTAACTTTTTGAGCTGACCAGCCTGCGTCAGCGATGGCATCACCGCGTCCTCTTCCATGACCTTTATGAGCAGTTTCTGCTCGCCTTTTGGCAGGTAGGAAATCTCAACGGCAGGATTGAACTTAAGCTTTTTTCCGTCAACCAGGTCCAGCAGTTCCTTTTGCAGCTCCGTTAACCGGATGTACCTCCTTACCTGATTCTTGCTGTCCCCCTGTGCCTCTCCGATCATGCTGGCGGTCTCTGCCTTCCACCCAACTTGGGTGGAGGATGCGTCATCGTCCCTTTTCCCCTGATGGGAAAGCGCCTCAAACTTCATCCTGTAGGCAAACGCCTTTTCGCTTGGCAGGATTTCCTCCCTTTGAAGGTTTGAGTCCACCATTGCAATGACGGCTTCATCGTCCGTGTAGTCCTTGACCAGGACGGGCATCGTTTCGAGTCCGGCAAGCTCACACGCCCGCCTTCTGCGGTGTCCCGCGATGATTTCATATCCGCCGTTTTTTCCAGGTCGTACAATGCCTGGCATAAGGACGCCGTGTTTTTTGATGCTGTCAACGATGTCCTGCATTTTGTCGTCGTCAAGGACCTTGAACGGATGATCCTTAAACTGGTGAAGTTCTTCCAATGGGACTTCAATGACGGATACGTCTTCCCCGCCAACGATGTCATTGTAAGAGCTTATCTTAATCATGCCCGCAATGCTTTTATTCACGTGCCAGCACCTCCCTCGTCAGGGATTCGTATGCCATGGCAACCTTTCCCTTGGGATCATGCTTGTATATGCTGACTCCCAGCGCGGACGCTTCGGATGCCTTTACCGCTTCTGGAATGCTGCTTTCAAAGAAATCCACCCTGCTTCCGTATCCGTCCTTCAAAAGCTGAAGGATCTCTTTGGAATAGACGGTCCTTCCGTTTACCATCGTCGGAAGGATGCCTTCAATCCTGAGTTTCGGGTTGAGCTGCCTTCTGATCTTCCCAATGGTCTTTATCAGCTGTTCCAAACCTTTTGCGGACAGGAAATGCGTCTGAACGGGTATCAGGACGCTGTCTGCCGCAACAAGCGCGTTGATGGTTAACATCCCGAGGGACGGCATGCAGTCAATGATTACGTAGTCAAACATCCCGCGCAGCTGGTTTACATAGGTCTTAAGGATAAACTCGCGGCTCATGACGTTAACCAGGGACGCTTCCATGCCGGACAGTTCAATGTTGCCGGGAAGGAAGCAGATTCCTTCGTCATGGACGAGAATGCCTTCGGAAAGGTCCGGTTCTTCCTCGTTGATGATCTTTCCCAAAACCGTTGCAAGGGTGTAGTCAAGCAGGTCCGGCTCCTGAATGCCCAGGCTTGCCGTCATTGATCCCTGACTGTCCGCGTCAATGAGCAGCACCCTTTTTCCTTTCTTCGCAAGACCTATTCCCAAATTGATTGAAGTGGTGGTCTTTCCGACCCCGCCCTTCTGGTTTGCTACCGAAATAACCTTACACATTGCCCGTCCCTCCCTTATGCGCAGTATTCCGGATATCTGAGCCTGATTGCCTGCCAAAAATACTTAGCGTATCCGCAGCAGAAAAGGTCTTCCGGTGTGTAGCATTCGTATTCCTGAATGATTTCCGCTTTTTTCGCATTTGAATCAACGGAAGGCGCTCCGTTGCAAAAAAGGTTGAAAGCCATTCTGATCACGCGGGCGCTGCCGCTGGTGATCCATGCCTCCTGAAGGCAATCCGGCTTAACCATCTGATCATCAAAATCATAAATTGCACAAATGTGTCTTCTGGTGTCTTTGTCTATCCCCAGACAGTATAAAAGGGCTTTGTGATAGACGTCACAATTGCCTGCCTTTTCCAATGCCAAATAATAAAAGTCCTTATGATCCCTGTTTGCAAACATGATCTCTGCATCTTTTGCACTTATCGCTGTGTTCATTAACCTATTCCTCCTCCGTTTTTTCGACTTCCATGTAAACCCTGAAATACTTATTTGTTCCCTTGTTTGAATACCTTTCTGAAACCTGGAGCACCTTGACCTTCTTGTGCCTGTGCATCAGCTTTTCAAACCAGCGCAGCTCGTTTGGTGTTCCCATGATCCTCAGCTTAATCACCGTCCCTACCCTCCTTTCCGTGATTTTTGAACAAAAAAAGAGACTGCCCAATCACTCGATAAAGTAATTGTTCAGTCTCTTAATTTCAGTTGATATCAAATGTAGATATCTGCTACTAAATTCTTAAATCTCTTTGCTGCGGAACCCTGAACGGTATTTCTGAGGTATTCATTCACATCATCCTGGGTTAAAACTAGCGTCATCAAATAGTAGCGATTCTTATTTCCCGCTTTCGGCAATAGCGGCCTGTGCTGCTGCCAATCTCGCAATGGGTACGCGGAAAGGTGAGCAGGAAACGTAATCCAGGCCAATCTTATGGCAGAACTCTACGGAAGAAGGATCTCCGCCGTGCTCACCACAGATACCGATGTGGAGCTTAGGATTAACGGGCTTGCCAAGCTTAATAGCCATCTCCATAAGCTTGCCTACGCCGGTCTGATCCAGCTTAGCAAAAGGATCGTTCTCAAAGATCTTGGTGTCATAGTAAGCGTTCAGGAACTTGCCTGCATCGTCACGGGAGAAACCAAAGGTCATCTGGGTCAGGTCGTTGGTACCGAAGCAGAAGAAGTCAGCTTCCTTAGCGATCTCGTCAGCGGTAAGAGCTGCACGAGGAATCTCGATCATGGTACCTACTTCGTACTCAAGAGCTACGCCGGCTGCAGCGATCTCAGCATCAGCGGTCTCAACAACAACCTTCTTAACGAACTTCAGCTCCTTCACTTCACATACAAGAGGGATCATGATCTCGGGCTTCACGTTCCAGTCGGGATGAGCCTTCTTTACTTCGATAGCTGCACGGATAACAGCCTTGGTCTGCATCTTAGCGATTTCAGGATAGGTAACAGCAAGACGGCATCCTCTGTGACCCATCATAGGGTTGAACTCGTGGAGGCCGGCGATGATGTTCTTAATAGCCTCAACGGACTTACCCTGAGCCTTAGCCAGCTTCTCAATGTCCTCTTCCTCGGTGGGAACGAACTCATGCAGAGGGGGATCAAGGAATCTGATGGTAACAGGGTTACCCTCCAGAGCCTCGTACAGTGCCTTGAAGTCGCTCTGCTGATAAGGAAGGATCTTATCAAGTGCTGCTTCTCTCTCTTCTACGGTATCAGCACAGATCATCTCACGGAATGCAGCAATTCTGTCTTCCTCGAAGAACATGTGCTCGGTACGGCAAAGGCCGATACCCTCAGCGCCCAGCTCACGAGCCTTCTTAGCATCGCGAGGAGTATCTGCGTTGGTACGAACCTTTAACTTACGATACTTATCTGCCCAAGCCATTACGCGGCCAAAGGTACCTGCGATGGAAGCATCTACGGTAGCGATCTCGCCCTTGTAGATGTTACCGGTGGTACCGTCGATGGAGATCCAGTCTCCCTCAACAAAGGTCTCGCCAGCCAAGGTGAACTTCTTATTTTCCTCATCCATTGCGATGTCGCCGCAACCGGATACACAGCAGGTACCCATGCCACGTGCAACAACGGCAGCGTGGGAGGTCATGCCGCCACGAACGGTCAGGATACCCTGAGCAGCCTTCATGCCGGTGATATCTTCAGGAGAGGTCTCCAGACGAACCAGAACAACCTTCTCGCCCTTCTCTTTCCAAGCGACTGCGTCATCAGCGGTGAATACAACCTTACCAGTTGCAGCTCCGGGAGATGCGCCAAGGCCCTTGCCAAGAGGCTTAGCAGCCTTCAGTGCAGCAGCGTCGAACTGAGGATGAAGCAGGGTGTCAAGGTTACGGGGATCGATCATTGCAACTGCTTCCTGCTCGGTCTTGTGTCCCTCGTCAACGAGGTCGCAAGCGATCTGAAGGGCTGCCTGAGCGGTTCTCTTACCGTTACGGCACTGGAGCATGTAGAGCTTTCTGTTCTCTACGGTGAACTCCATGTCCTGCATGTCATGATAATGGTTCTCCAGGGTCTCACAAACCTTGATGAACTCAGCGTATGCTTCAGGGAACTCCTGCTCCATCTGTGCGATGGGCATGGGGGTACGAACGCCTGCTACAACGTCCTCGCCCTGTGCGTTCTTCAGGAACTCACCCATGAGCTTCTTCTCACCGGTTGCGGGATCACGGGTAAATGCAACGCCGGTACCGGACTCGTTGTTCAGGTTACCAAATACCATGGGCATTACGTTTACTGCAGTACCCCAGGAATAAGGGATGTCGTTGTCACGACGATATACGTTTGCACGAGGGTTGTCCCAAGAACGGAATACGGCTTCAATAGCCAGCTTCAACTGCTCTACGGGATCGGAAGGGAAGTCCTTGCCAAGCTGGTTCTTATACTCAGCCTTGAACTGCTCAGCCAGCTTCTTCAGATCGTCAGCGTCAAGGTCAACGTCATACTGAACGCCCTTGGCAGCCTTCATCTCGTCGATGAGCTTCTCAAAGTACTTCTTACCAACTTCCATTACAACGTCGGAGAACATCTGGATGAAACGTCTGTAGGAATCGTATACGAAACGCTTGAATTTAGGATCAGGGTTGCCGGCGATCATTGCTGCAACTACGTCGTCATTCAAACCAAGGTTCAGGATGGTATCCATCATGCCGGGCATGGATGCTCTTGCACCGGAACGAACGGAAACAAGAAGGGGATTCTTAAGATCGCCGAACTTCTTACCGTTGATCTCCTCCATCTTTGCAACGTACTCCATGGTCTGACCCATGATCTCGTCGTTGATCTTGCGTCCGTCCTCATAGTACTGGGTACAAGCTTCGGTAGTAATGGTGAAGCCCTGGGGTACGGGAAGTCCGATGCCGGTCATCTCAGCAAGGTTAGCGCCCTTACCGCCGAGAAGATTACGCATGGTCATGTCGCCTTCGCTAAACATATAGACCCACTTTTTTGCCATTTGTTTCTTTCCTCCTAGAATATAATTTTGAATATGAGAGAATCCCCCGAAATGGTACGGGAAATACCCATAAACTGCTTTTGTTCACGCTCCTCCGGGCCCCGCCCCGCAGTCAAAACCATTCTCGCCCGCTTTGTCAAAAAATAGACAATCCCGTTTTCACCGCGCACCGTCCCTCGAATGAGCGCACATAATTATCATAACACAAAAAGGGGAAAAGGCAACATAAAAAAATAAAAAATTACCACTTTTCTTCCATTTTTTTCAACGTAAACGCTTACGTGAACCGCTTTACTTCTCCTTTTTCAAGGAAATGAAAAGGCTCTTGAAAAAGTTTGGATATCTGTTATAATTTTGAGAGTATGGTTTTCATCATAAATTCAAGGAAATAAAGGAGTTTTACATGATCAGTGCAAACAACGTAACCTATCGCGTCGGGAAAAAGGCTCTTTTCGAAGACGTAAACATTAAGTTCACCGAGGGCAACTGCTACGGTCTCATCGGTGCCAACGGTGCGGGAAAGTCCACTTTCTTAAAGATTCTTTCCGGCGACCTGGAGACGACCAAGGGTGACATTGTCATTACTCCCGGCCAGCGTCTTTCCGTTTTGGAGCAGGATCACTTTAAGTATGATGATTACGTTGTCATGGACACCGTCATCATGGGCAATGAGCGTCTCTATCAGGTAATGAAGGAAAAGGACGCCATTTACGCCAAGGAAGACTTTACCGAGGAAGACGGCATCCGTGCCAGTGAACTGGAAGGCGAATTTGCCGAGATGGACGGCTGGGAGGCGGAATCCAATGCTGCCATGCTCTTAAACGGACTTGGCATCGACACGGAGTATCACTACTCCACCATGCGTGACCTGGACGGCAGCCTGAAGGTGAAGGTGCTTCTTGCAAAGGCTCTCTTTGGTAATCCCGACATCCTGCTTTTGGACGAGCCTACCAACCACCTGGATCTGGACGCCATCGCCTGGCTTGAGGATTTCCTTATTGATTTTGAAAATACCGTCATCGTGGTCAGCCACGACAGATACTTTTTGAATAAGGTCTGCACCCATACCGCCGACATCGACTATGGCAAGATCCAGCTGTACGCCGGCAACTACGATTTCTGGTATGAGTCCAGCCAGCTGCTCATCAAGCAGATGAAGGAAGCCAACAAGAAGAAGGAAGAAAAGATCAAGGAACTGCAGGAGTTCATCTCCCGCTTCTCCGCAAATGCTTCCAAGTCCAAGCAGGCAACCTCCAGAAAGCGCGCACTGGAAAAGATAGAGTTGGAAGAGATCAAGCCCTCCAGCAGAAAATATCCTTACATTGATTTCCGTCCTGACCGTGAGATCGGCAATGAAGTCCTTACCGTAGAGCATCTCTCCAAGACCGTAAACGGCGAAAAGGTATTGAACGATATCTCCTTTGTCATGGGCAGGGAAGACAAGATTGCCTTTGTAGGCAGCAACGAACTGGCAAAGACAACGCTCTTCCAGATCTTAATGGGCGAGCTTGAGCCCGACGAGGGAACCTATAAGTGGGGCGTTACCACTTCCCAGGCTTACTTTCCCAAAGACAGCACCGCGGAATTTGACAATGACCTGACCATCACGGACTGGCTCACCGGCTACTCTCCCGTCAAGGACGTGACCTACGTGCGCGGTTTCCTTGGAAGAATGCTGTTTGCCGGCGAAGACGGCGTAAAGAAGGTTAAGATCCTCTCCGGAGGCGAGAAGGTAAGATGCCTTCTTTCCAAGATGATGATCAGCGGTGCAAACTGCATCATTCTTGACGAACCCACCAACCACCTTGACATGGAAAGCATCACTGCCCTCCCGACGGCAGCCTGATCGACAAGATCACTACTTACGACGAATACCTTGCAAGCGACGAGATGGCCCGCAAGCGCACCGTCTTCACCGCCCAGAAGGAAGATGACGAAAATTGATCATTTAAGAATCCCGCAAGGTTACCCTGCGGGATTTTTTAAGGAGGAACGTCATGATTGACTTACACGTACACTCAACAAGATCCGACGGCACCTATACTCCTTCCGAATTGGTTGACTATGCCATGAAAAAAGGATTAAAGGCCTTTGCGCTGACGGATCATGATACCACGGATGGTCTGAAGGAGGCCATGGAGCGGGCTGAAAGCCTGCGAGGGGATGCTTCCCTCTCCGTTCCCGAGATCATTCCCGGCATTGAACTTTCCACGGATGAACGCGGTCAGGAGGTCCACGTTGTCGGCCTGTTCATCGATGCGGAAAACCCGTCATTTTGTTCTTACTTAAGGGAATTTGTGGAGTCCCGGGAAGAGCGGAACGTGAAGATGTGTAAAAAATTTCAGGATCTCGGGATCGACGTATCTTACGAGGCTTTACTGGAGCGTTTTCCCGATTGTATTCTGACAAGGGCGCATTATGCCACGTACCTGCGGGAGCATGGTTACGTAAAAAGTAATCAGGAGGCCTTTGACCGCTATCTTGCCGACAGGCGGCCCTGTTACGTTCCCAGGGAAAAAGTAAGTCCCGGAAAGGCCGTGGAGCTGATCCTGACTGCCGGCGGACTTCCCATTCTGGCCCATCCCATTCTCTATCACATGTCAGACGCAAGGCTGGATGCCCTGACGGCAGACTTAAAATCCAAAGGACTTGTAGGGATCGAAGCAATCTACAGCACTTATGCTCCCGCAGAGGAACGTCAGATCCGCAGACTCGCCGCAAAATATGACCTTCTCATCAGCGGTGGCTCCGACTTCCACGGCTCCAACAAGCCCGGTCTGGATCTTGCGACGGGCTACGGAAAGCTCTACGTGCCTGATGAAGTTTTAGACAACATGAAGGCTTACCGTCAATCCCACGTTATCTGATAAGACAGTCTTTTATCACCCTGGCCGCTCCCATGATCCCGGGGCGGATGGGGCAGACCAAAAGCCATGCATGGACGGACAATGCATAAAGGAAATTACTTGCGCTCATGGTTCTGCCCTTTCGCACTCTGGCAACCATCAGCCCCTTTATCTGGTCTGCCCGCAGGGGGCCTTCCACTTGATTTTGGTTGTCCCCCACCATGTAATAGGCATCTCCCTTAACGTGATGAATGCGATGCAGTACCAGGATTCCTTCCGCGAATCCTTCCGCATCCGTACTGCCTTTCTCTCCGTCCCTGCGGTATAAGACAACGTCGCCGCGTCTTAACCTGCGCTTTGGCAAAGGCGCTACGATCACCTGATCCTTCTTATCCGGATTCAAAAAGGGATACATGCTGTAACCTGTGGTGGGAAACTGGACCGTCTGACCTTGCAGCAAAAGTTTTTCCACGTCCTGCTTATCATTCATTGCCATGACCTCCTCCCTTTCTGATCCCGCATTCCGTTTCGGGATGGTTATTTCGTCTTTTTTATTCTATCCCACTTTTCCCGGTTTTACAAGTCCCGTGCGGAAACCTCCCCGGATGCCCCCCCGCGGAGAAGCCTTAAGAATCCCTATGGCATTTTGCGCAAAAAAATGCTATACTTAAGCCATCATTTAACAAAGGAGTCAACGCATGAAACGAAATCCCCATTTTGTACTCAGAGAGCTCTCCGGCGTCCCTTATCTTTTGCCCTTTGGTCACGGCATTGCTTCCCACGACCGCGGCATGCAGCTAAACGAAACGGGCGTATTTTTGTGGAATTCCCTGAAGGAGGAGCATTCCGCGGATGAACTGATCCGGCTCTGTGCCCGCCACTATGAGGCTACGGAGGAAGAAGAAAAGGAGCTGGCCGAGGACTTAAAGCCTTTTTTGGCAGACCTGGTAAAAAGCGGCGCCCTTCTGCCCGACGGGGATCCTTGGGATTTCCATGCTCCGCTCCAAAAAACAATGTCCATTGCCGGACAGATCATTGCCCTGACCCGGTTCGCACCTTTCGACATAACACAGTCCGTAGGCATCACTGCCGTCACTGTTGTGCAGGGAGTCCACTCCTGACATAACATGAATGCCGCTGTCCAGAGTCTTCCACCACCAGTTGTTGTCTGCTTTCGCAGTCCAGTCCAGAGTTATTTTTACCGACGGATCAGTCATAGCGGCCCCTATCGCAAAAGCGTTGATTCCCGCGATAGTGCCGTAGATACCGCCTGCGGTCACCACTTTGTCGCCTTTCTTGAGGGAGTTGCGGAACTGCTCCATCTTCTTCTGCTGCTGGCGCTGCGGGCGAATCATAAAGAGCCACATCACCACGAAGATGAGGATAAGCATAATCCACATAGTCCAGCCGCCGCCCTGCTGGGGTGCAGCACCGGCGGCAGGGGCCCGTCGTCCCGGATGGAGC
>ONSO01000187.1 GCA_900320485.1 uncultured Lachnospiraceae bacterium
AAAAAAGATGATCGGAGGATTTTACGTGGAGCAGGAAATCATGATCACCGAGAAAAAAATGAATGACCTTTTCGAAACCTTAAAAATGAATTCCGACCTGGTGGGGGAATGGAATGACCGCCTGACGGCCTCCTGCGAGGATCCCGATTGGTCTGATACGGTATATGAGCGTGCCAAGATCCTTCGGCAGGTATATGAGGAGAACGAGAAGCTAAGCGGCGAATTCTTTGGCTCCCTCCCTCAGCGCATGACCTACAAGGAATGGGAGCTGCTCTTTGACCTCATGTGGAACGTTCATGAGAACCAGCTTTACGTGGTCTCCTTTGGCTTAAGACTGGCAAGATTTTTGCTTCCTCATTTTGAGGAATGTCAGGATTACGCAAAGATCGTTTTTCTCAATTATGCCATGGGCTCAGAGTATTATCTGCTCTTTGACCGTACCCTGAATTCGGACGGTCCCTCGGAATGGCTTCAGTATTTCGAAAAAATCTCCACTTATGAGGAGCATTACGCCGAGATCAAAAGTGAAACCTATCGTGCCCTTTTCTTCTCTGCTTACCTGAACCTAATTCAGTACTCCGTAGATTATCCGTCCCTCGCCGGACGCATCGGGGAATTCCGTCAAAAATGCAGGGCACTTTGGGATCGTGAAGACGTACAGGCCCTGGACGGAAATACTCCCTACGTAAAGGCCATCGTCAGGTCCGTGGATGAGCAATACCTCTACGCCCTCTCGGCAGAGCCCTCTGCCATTACGGACGCGGAGGAATATTGTACCATGGCGGAGCAGGCCATTGGCAAGATGGGACGCATCAACCTAAAGAGTGACCCCCTTGGTCAGTATAAGATCATGGAGAACACCTTCAAACGCCTGCAAAAACAGACCTCCGAGGAAGCCTGCATCACCTCCGTTTCCGACTATATCCTAAAGGCACTTCCCGCCATCAATTTTGAAAAGAGTGATTCAAAGCGAACTTACCAGCTCCTGATCAACGAACACACTACCTTTGCCTATGCGGCAAAGCTGATGAAAAATCTTCCCAAGGAAAAAAGCGGCATTCTGGACGGCGCCATACAGCGCCTTACAAAGGACAGCATGCACACGCCCTTTACCTTTTATCCCGAGGAGTTCAACTGGATCTTCTATGAGTTTTACGGCCTGGTTGCTCCCTACGTCAAAAATGCGGACGAGAAATTAAAGCTCCTGCTAAACCTGATCCTGCGCCGCCAGCCCACCACCTACGTACACAGTCTCATGGTTTCCAAGATTGCGCGCATGATCGGTGAAACCGTCATCGAAAAACAACCTGCCCTGTTTGTCGGGCTTTTGGGGACAGCCGGCGAAAGCGACGTAAAGGCAAATAAGGACAACCTCCTTGCATTTATCGAAAAGAGCGGTCTGCTCCACGACATCGGAAAATGTCGCGTGGCCATTATCATCAACACGCAGGACCGCAAGCTCTCTGAGGACGAGTATGGCATCCTGAAGTATCACCCCAGCTTAGGTGCAAAGCTCCTTAGTGAGGATCCTGATTTCCAGCCCTTTGTCGACGTGATCCGCGGTCATCACAAAACCTATGACGGCAAGGGTTATCCCGCAGATTTCGACAACTGCGCTTCTCCCGTTCGCATCCTGATCGACCTGATCCGGATCTCCGACAGTGCGGACGCCGGAACGGACGTGCTCGGACGCTACTACACGCACGGCAAGACCTTCCAGATGATCCTCTCCGAATTAAAGGAAGGCATGGGTACACTGTACAATCCTGATCTGGTAGGCTTGATCGATAAGGATGCCAAGCTTCAGGAACAGATATCCAGGCTTACCTCGGAAGGACGCATGGCGCTCTACCAAAAAACCTACGTTGAGATCATGAACATGCATAAAAACGTTTAACTCAGATCATGAACATGCATAAAAACGCTTAACTCTTAAATCATCTTTGCAGAAAAAAAGGATTTGCGAACCCTCGCAAATCCTTTTTCATGCGCATTGTATATGCCTTTCTCATGATTTCCGAAAGGCTCACGTCTCTCGTTTATGCCTGATACAAAGCCTTGATGGTCTCTAAGTCGCCGCCCTCGGACGTTTTGTCCGGAAGCCTTCTAAACTGGCTCATAAACTTCCACGCCTGCTCACAGGTATGATGGCGCACCTCATGTCCCTGGTTGCCAACGCATCCAAATACGCTTCGGCATTTTCCATCCTCGCTGACAAACAGCTGTAGCGTCAGCACGCTGTTTTCCCGCTCCTCGTTGACCAGTTGATACGTAAAGTCGCCATTTACGCCCCAGATGGGATTTTCCCAGGTTTCCTTCTCCTCCAGCTTGACCTCATAAGACTTTTTCACGTGGTTGACCTGAAATACGTATCTCATGCGGTCAATGCATTTCTGCGCCTGGAAGGGAAGCTCCGGAAGAGGCGTGATCTCTCCGCCTGCGTAAAACACCGGAACGCTCACGGTCTGATTATAAGCTCCGATGGGTTCTCCGTAGGAATTACAGCCCACCTCGAACGTGGCATCCATGGGTGCCACTGCCGCAAAGATCTCAGGGTATTCCTGCATCATATCCCAGGATTTGCATCCGCCCATGGAAAAGCCGCTGGCATAGATCCTGGTCTCGTCGATCGCATATTTTTCCTTAAGCAGTCTGATCAGCTCCATGGTCTCCGTTGCCGTGCTGTTTAAGTGATTTTCCACGCATACCAAAAGGAACCCGTATTTTGCCGCAATGAGATTCCATCCGGAGCAGCTCGCCATGAAGAAGGTGGAATCTCCGCCGCCGTGAAAGCACAGAAGAAGCGGCACTTTCCTGCTTCCCTCCATAATGCCCTGATTGTAATAGGCAACGTATCCGATCCGGTGCTCCTTTGTGTCCTTGTCATCTCCCCGATTGTCCGGGCTGGTCTTTACGGTGACAAAGGACGGCTCACAGATCATCCCAAGCTTTTCCAGATCCGGTTCCTCCTCAAGGCGTCCCACCATGCGCCGATAGTTTCCGACAAAGTTACGGAAATCTTCATAAACGTCACTGACGTCCCTGATCAGCACGTGATCCAGTTCTGCCTCTAATGCCTTGTTGATCTCAGGCGCATTCCCCACGGATACCACGGGAACGTCCCTTCTCTCCGGCTTCGGGACGTCGCTTAAGCCCTGCAGGATGCATCCTGCGGGCGTTACGTCTGCGATGCCCCAAAGTCCCTGACCCTGAATGGTTTTTAAGCAGTTTTTTGCAATATAATCTGCCGACTGCCCATAGCCATAGAGATAGGTTCTTAGAACTGCTCCGCGGATATAAGGGTTTCCCATCTTCTTTGCAAAGCGGTCATAAAGTATGGCACAGCCATCCTGATAATACTGGCTGATGCGGGACTGGCTTAAAATATCTGCAAAAAGACTCTCCGGTGCTTTCTCCCAGCCTCCCTTGCAAAGAGGGTAAAAGAAGTTGACGCTTCCCGCGAACTCTCCCGCCACCTTGGAAAAACCATTCCGGTCAGCAAAGGCTTTGGCCTCTTCCGGCGACTGGGGCCTTTCCTCAAAGATCATGAGATATGGCGCACGAAACCCAAAATTGACAATGTCCGCAGGCTGGCTTGTCTTCGGCAGATACGTCTTGACCGCAAAGGTTCCAATCTTTTCTTCCCATATTTTTGTTCCATCTTCAAATACTTTTATTTCCGGCATGCGTTCCATGCTGCTTCCCCCCTCTGATCCTTATAATTGAATGGTTCTGGAAGGCGCCGTAAAGGAAGAGAACGTAGCGGTGGCATCCTCAAAGTACAGGACCTCCGTGTTGTCATCCTCTGCGGAATACATGGCCTGCAGATTGGGATATGCATCCAGCATGTGCTTCTTTGCTTCGTATCTGTCGTCGCGGATCAGCTTTCCGGAAACGCGCAGCCAGGTTCCTTCCGCAAACGCGCAGATCTCAGCCTTGGGATTGGCCTGCAGCTGTTTGGATACGTTCTTGACCTTACCGGTCTGGATATAAAGTTTTCCCTCAAAAAGGTCAATGGTGCCAAAGGGACGCACTCTGGGCTGATCTCCCTCCACCGTTGCCAGATAATATAAACCGCACTCCTTTAAAAATTCATAAACCTCTTGCATGTCATTTCCTCCTTTTTTCTCTTCGGGCATCCCCGTCAATTCAAAATCCTGCTCCGTGGCATCCAGCTTCCAGGGCGTTGCCTGCTCCTTTGGGACCACAACCTCCAATACGGAATAATACGCTTCCTTCGCCTCGCATTTCCCCCGGAATAACAAGGGATAACTGGTTTCCTTTCTAAATCCGGAAAGCCAGCTGTTCTCATCCAGCAGATTCCAGAACGTAACCGCCGTTACGTTAGCTTTACCCGTTTTCTTTGCCTCCACCAGGATACGGAACAGTTCCTGATATCTCACCGCCAGCGCATGCATGGATTCCGGTGAAGGGTCTGCATTGTGAAGATCCAGCTCCGTGACCTGAACCTGAATTCCCAGGGCGCCATACATTTCCAGTGCCGTCTTGTAATCCTTAAAATCCGGATGATCCATCAACAGGTGGGACTGCATTCCCATGCCGTCAAGAAGGCCTTTTTCCTTTAACGGGATCAGGATCTCATTTAAGATCAGGTCCCGCTTCCACTCCTGCGCGGTCTCATAGTCGTTGTAGAAAAGGGCAACGCCGGGAGCCGCATACTTTCTTGCAAAAACAAAAGCCTGCTCAACAAAATCCTTCCCCACCGTCTTTAGCCAGAGAGAGTCTCTGAAGCCGCCGTCATTGATGGCCTCATTGACCACGTCCCAGGCATAGATCACGCCAGGGTAATTCTCCTGAACAAAGGTCAGAACCCCATGAATATAGTTTTCCAGTCTTGCAAGCATGGTCTCGCGGCCTGCCAGTTTTTGGGTCGTATTGTAGTTTTCATAAAAGAACCACTGAGGCGTCTGATTATGCCAGACCAAGGTATGTCCGCGCATGGGGATTCCCTTCTGCTTAGCCATTTCAAGATAGGGAATGGCATGCTCAAACGTCAGGGCCGGTGACAAGGCGTATTTTTCC
>ONSO01000091.1 GCA_900320485.1 uncultured Lachnospiraceae bacterium
GCACAAGTGGTGCTTTGAGGTGAAGTAACTGCAGAAGGCGGTACGCCGTCATGGACACCATACTTATACTCGACTACGGTTCGCAGTACACCCAGCTGATCGCGCGCCGGATTCGCGAGCAGCACGTCTACTCCGAAATCGTCCCGTTCACCACCACGGCGGAGGAGATCCTTAAGGATGCGCCGGACGGCATTATGCTGTCAAACGGTCCGGGAGACCCGAAGGAATGTACTTCCATCATTCAGGAGATCCGGAAATTGTTTGAGACGGACGTGCCCATTTTTGCCATCTGTCTTGGGCATCAGCTCATGGCTCTGGCGACGGGAGCGGATACGTATAAATTAAAATATGGCCATCGCGGCGGAAACCACCCGGTGAAGGATCTGGCTACGGGGAGAGTCTATATTTCTTCCCAGAACCATGGCTACGTGGTGGATACGGACAAGCTGGATCCGAGCGTTGCGGTGCCTGCGTTCTGTAACGTAAATGACGGTACAAACGAGGGGCTGGCGTATGTGGGAAAGAATGTTTTCACCGTACAGTTCCATCCCGAGGCGTGCCCCGGACCGCAGGATTCCGGCTACCTGTTTGACCGCTTTATCGAAATGATGCGTACGTGCCAGGGGGGACGGTTCTCCGTGGCACAAACGTGCCAAGAAGAACCGTCCCCGGTGGCACAAAAGGAGGTGAGGTAAGATGCCTAAGAATCCAAACGTAAAGAGGGTAATGGTCATTGGTTCCGGGCCTATTGTGATCGGACAGGCGGCAGAGTTTGATTACGCGGGCACGCAGGCTTGTCGATCCCTGAAGGAAGAGGGCGTAGAGGTGATCCTTGTGAACTCTAACCCCGCCACCATCATGACGGACAGGGACATTGCGGACAAGGTCTATATTGAACCTTTGACGGCAAAGGTTTTGGAGCAGATCATTGAGAAGGAGCAGCCTGACAGCATTCTTCCTACCCTGGGCGGGCAGGCAGGCCTGAACCTTGGCATGGAGCTGGAGGAGTCCGGATTCCTTGCTAAGCATAACGTAAAGCTTCTTGGTACCACGGCGGCGACCATCCGTAATGCGGAGGGGCGTCAGGAATTTAAGGATCTGATGGAGCGCATTGGCGAGCCCTGCGCGGCCTCCAAGGTTGTTGAAAATGTGGAGGACGGCGTTGCCTTTACGGATACCATCGGCTATCCCGTGGTTTTGCGCCCTGCATACACTTTGGGCGGCAGCGGCGGCGGAATTGCCCATAACCAGACGGAATTAGAGGAAATCCTGGAGAATGGCCTGCGGCTTTCCAGAGTGGGGCAGGTCCTTGTGGAGCGTTGCATCGCCGGCTGGAAGGAGATCGAGTACGAGGTAATGCGTGACAGTGCAGGCAACTGCATCACCGTCTGCAACATGGAAAACATTGATCCCGTGGGCGTTCATACCGGTGACAGCATTGTCGTTGCACCTTCCCAGACCTTGAGCGACAAGGAGTATCAGATGCTCCGTACCTCTGCACTGAAGATCATCAGCGAGCTAAAGATCACCGGAGGCTGTAACGTACAGTTTGCACTGCATCCCACCAGCTTTGAGTATTGCGTCATCGAGGTTAACCCGAGAGTCAGCCGTTCCTCGGCCCTGGCAAGTAAGGCTACGGGTTATCCCATCGCAAAGGTTGCTGCGAAGATCGCTCTGGGCTACACGCTGGATGAGATTCAGAATGCCATTACAAAGAAAACCTACGCAAGCTTCGAGCCCGCGCTGGATTACTGCGTGGTAAAGATTCCGCGTCTTCCCTTCGATAAGTTCATTACCGCGAAGCGTACGCTGACGACGCAGATGAAGGCAACAGGTGAGGTCATGAGCATCTGCGACAACTTTGAAGGTGCCCTGATGAAGGCCATCCGTTCCCTGGAGCAGCACGTGGTCGACCTGCGCAGTTACGATTTCTCGGCCCTTTCCGAGGCAGAGCTTTTAGAGAGGCTTGCCGTGGTGGATGATCAGAGGATCTGGGTCATTGCAGAGGCTCTGCGGAAGGGAATTTCCGAGGAAAAGATTAACGAAATTACGAAAATTGACATTTGGTTTATCGATAAGATTGCCATCCTGACGGAGATGGAGCATGCGCTGGAGACGCAGGAACTGACGGTTGACCTTCTTAAGGAGGCTAAGAGAATGGAGTTCCCGGACAGCGTCATTGCAAGGCTTTCCGGTAAGAAGGAAGCGGAGATCACAAAGCTTCGCTACGAAAATGACGTACGTGCCGTTTATAAGATGGTGGATACCTGTGCAGCAGAGTTTGAGGCGCACACGCCATATTATTACTCCGTGTACGGCGGGGAGTGCGAGGCAAGGCGCACGGCGGGCAAGAAAAAGGTTCTGGTTCTTGGTTCCGGACCCATCAGAATCGGTCAGGGCATTGAGTTTGACTATTGCTCCGTGCATGCAACCTGGGCCTTTGCCAAGGCTGGATATGAGACCATTATCATCAACAATAACCCCGAGACCGTCAGCACGGACTTTGACATTGCAGACAAGCTGTATTTCGAGCCTTTGACGGTGGAGGACGTCCGTTCCGTCGTCGACATTGAAAAGCCGGACGGCGCCGTAGTGCAGTTTGGCGGGCAGACGGCCATTAAGCTGACCCAGGCCCTGATGGAGATGGGCGTGCCTATTCTTGGAACGCAGGCGAAGGACGTGGACGCTGCAGAGGACAGGGAGCTCTTTGACGAAATTCTGGAGCAGACGGGGATTCCCCGCGCCGCCGGCGGCACCGTATATACTGCGGAGGAGGCGAAGGCCGTCGCAAACCGCCTTGGCTATCCCGTGTTGGTAAGGCCTTCCTACGTTCTTGGCGGACAGGGTATGCAGATTGCCATTTCCGACAGCGAGATCGAGGAATTTATGGCGGTGATCAACCGCATTGCGCAGGACCACCCGATCCTTGTAGACAAGTATCTGATGGGCAAGGAGGTTGAGGTTGACGCGGTTTGTGACGGCACTGACATTTTGATCCCCGGCATCATGGAGCACATCGAGAGAACCGGCGTGCACTCCGGCGACAGCATTTCAGTTTACCCTGCCCACACCATCGGTAAGCTTGTAAAGGATAAGATCACGGATTACACGGAGAAGCTGGCAAAGGCCTTACACGTTAAGGGTCTTATCAACATTCAGTTCATTGCCATCGGTGAGGACGTGTACGTCATTGAGGTGAATCCCAGGTCTTCCCGTACCGTGCCTTACATTAGTAAGGTGACGGGCATTCCCATCGTGGATCTTGCCACGGAAGTCATCCTTGGAAAGACCATCAGGGAGCTGGGTTACGAGCCCGGCCTTCAGCCTGAGGCAAAGTATTATGCCATTAAAATGCCGGTATTCTCCTTCGAGAAGATCCGCGGTGCGGAGATCAGCTTAGGACCTGAGATGAAGTCAACGGGTGAGTGCCTTGGCATTGCAAAGACCTTTAACGAGGCGCTGTATAAGGCCTTCCTTGGAAGCGGCGTGAATCTGCCGAAGTACCGCAACATGATCATGACGGTAAAGGATGCTGACAAGGGAGAAGCCATCGAGATCGGGCGCAGGTTCGAGAAGCTCGGTTACACGATCTACGCGACGAGAAGTACCGCGGCGGCCCTGAATGACGCTGGCGTCAAGGCGAGAAAGGTAAACAAGATCTCGCAGGAATCGCCCACCGTGATGGACTTGATCCTTGGGCACAAGATCGACGTTGTCATCGATACGCCGACCCAGGGGCGCGACAAGCACCGCGACGGGTTCCTGATCCGCCGTACCTCCATTGAGACGGGCGTGAACGTCATCACCGCCATGGATACGGCGAGAGCGCTGGTTTCCAGCCTGGAAAATAAGGCCCAGAGCGAGAAGCTGGAGCTGGTGGACATTGCGAAGCTGTAGGTGGATGACGCCTGGAAGTTGGAGACAAGACATAAGAATTTCACAAAAAGCGCCTAAGCCGCGAAGGCTTAGGCGTTTTTTTGTCTAGCGTCGCTGCGGATGTTGGCTCGTCAAGCATTTCTCGCCTTTTAGGGCTGAAAAGGCTAATCCAAAGGGCAAAAAAGGCTAATCCCAAGGGCAAAAACAAGAGGAGGATTAGCCGGCGGGGTTTTGAATCCTTGCTTTTGGGGCGAAAAAGGCTAATCCAAAGGGCAAAAACAAGAGAAGGATTAGCCGGCGGGGTTTTGAATCCTTGCTTTTGGGGCGAAAAAGGCTAATCCAAAGGGCAAAAACAAGAGAAGGATTAGAAAGGCTAATCCAAAGGGCGAAAACAAGAGAAGGATTAGCCGGCGGCTTTGGGATTCCGGCGGCCTTTGGTTTTCGACGGGGTTTAAAAGGGGAACGTGGCGGGAATAATTTGGAAAAAAAGGGATATAGTAATAGGAGGTTGATAAAGATTGGGAAGGAGAGGTGATAAAAGAAGCTATGAAAGAAGAAACGTATCCGTTTGTAATGAGGTGTCTGCCTTATGAAACTTATGCTTTGGCGCCATGTATTTCAGCAGAGACGCAGTTGTATCACCATGACAGGCTGTATAAGGGCTACGTGGATCGGTTAAATGGGGCGTTGGCGAATTATCCTGCCTTGCATGGGCTGAGTTTGCGTGAGCTTCTAAAGTGGCCGGAGAATTTGCCTGAGGCTATCCGGACGGCAGTTGTCCGAAACGGAGGGGGAGTATATAATCATCAGCTGTATTTTGATTCCATGCAGCCATTTTGCATGGAGCAGGATCCCAAGGGAGTACTGCTGGAGGCTATAATCCGGGATTTCGGGTCTTTGAGGGATTTTCGGGAGCTGATCAAGGAAACTGCAGAGGGGCAGTTTGCCTCGGGCTATGGGTGGCTTGTTTTGGATGCGGACGGAACGATGAAGATTATGGCCACGGCGAATCAGGACGTGCCGGACTTAAAAAGGTATATACCGCTTTTAAACGTTGACGTCTGGGAACATGCTTATTATCTGCAATATCAGAACAGAAGGGTGGACTACTTAAATGCCTGGTTTCGCCTGATCAATTGGAGAAAGGTGGCCTGTCGTTACGAGGAGGCTTACGCAGAGGTGGAGGAAAAGCGTCTGCTAAGGGGCGAGGGAGACTTGCCAACCGTTTTTGAAGGCGAGGCGTCCGTAGAAGACAGCTGGCTGAGCGAAGCGGAAGAAACGGAATTCTTCTTTGTTCCATGAGGATTCATGAAAAAAAGATTTAGTAAAACGATTCGTAAAACGATTTATCTTGCAAAAATAAATAATCTATATTAAAATGTTCAGAGTGAGGGCATACGTATGAGAAACTTGGAACAAGAGGCAGGGAAACGCAAGGAAGGCAGGGATCATTGGGTCTTGATTCTTGTTTATTTGTTGTTGTCCGCGATACTTGCCTGTGTTCTGGGCCTTTCTCTTACAAAGCCGCAGAATCGGTTGATCCCATGGCAGATGGCCGTGGGGACGCTGGCGTCCGGTTGCCTGTTTTTAGGGTTTCTTTGGGCATGGGAGCGATGGTATGGTCTGTTTCAAAAGCTGGAGCGGTGGAATTGGCTGATGCTGGCCATGTATGGCATTTTACTTTATGGAATTTGCATATCTCAGGGAAACAGAAATCATACTCTTGCGGATTACGCAGTCATCTATCAGGGTGCCATGGAGCTGGCGGAAGGCAAGGAATTGTCCTTCCCTCATTATTTTTCCGTCTATACCAACAACGTAAAGCCGACTTTGTTTTTGAGCATTCTTTTCAGAATTGGTCGTTTCATGCACCTGGGTTATTTCCAGACGGCCCTTTTCTTCAGTGTTTTGACGGTGCTCATTTCTATGTGGGCTTTGGGGGTTTTATTAAGCCAGAAGACGGTGGCTCTCCTTCTGATGGCCATTTGTCTTCCCTCATATGTTTTGACGGGGGCCTTTTATACGGATGCCATGAGCCTTGGATGGGGCGTGACCGCATTGGCATTCTTAAAACTTGGAGCCGGGAGGGATTCTCGCAGGCAGTTTCTATTTGCCGCTCTGGCAGGGCTTGCGGCAGCCTATGGCATGGAATGGAAGATGACGGCCGGCATTCCGCTGATCGCCGGCGCCTGCATTCTTTTTGTGAGAAAGGAATGGCGTAAGAAAAGGCTCGTTGGATGCTTTGTTTTCTTTACCCTGTTGTTTCTCCTGTTGATCGGTGCATGGAGTAACCGATATGAGTTTGCAAGGAATTCCAAGAAAACGGGAAATCCATTGACCAGCTGGTTTGCCATTGGCATGGTGGGGGATGGAAGCTGGAATGAAAGTAAGACTTACGTGGATCGGCTGTATATGCTGGAGACGAAGGAGGAAAAGAATGCTCTGACAATGAGCTATGCGAAAGAGCATTGGAGGGAGGCCGTTTCCGCAGAACACTTTACTCGAAAGCTTCGAAGAAATTATGCCAGTGGCATGTTGGGAAGTCAGGACTTTCTGCCTGTTGAGGATGACGGAACATTCCTGTACCGGCTGATGGCGCCCTGGGGCAAGTATTACTGGAGATCCTCCCAGTTTATGTTTTGCTATATGGGGATGATTTATCTCGTGATGTTTTGGGGAAACGTGGCGTCTCTTTGGCTATTGCTAAAGGGGGAGAAGCTTCCGCCTTGGAAAATTTTGGCGGACGTTGCCTTTTTGGGAATTTTTATGTTTTTGATGCTTTGGGAATCCAATAACAGACAACTGTACAATCAGATTCCAATCCTGTTGCTTGGTCTGGTGACCAACGGCAGATTTTTGATGACAATGCGAAGGAGAAAAGAAAGTCTTGAGAGTATTAAAAACATTATTTGACATGGAAAAGGGCTTTTACAAGCGGGTATTTGTGCTTGCCCTTCCCATTGCGGCCCAGAGCCTGATCACCATCGGTGTGAACATGCTTGACAACATCATGGTGGGGCAGATCGGAGAGACGGAACTGTCAGCCGTGGCCCTGGCCAATCAATTTATCAATATTTATCACATTTTGTGCATGGGTCTTGGCATGGGAGCCTCGGTATTGGTGTCGAGATATTGGGGCATGCGGGAGAACGAGCCGGAAAAGGCTATGGTGGCTCTTAGGAAAACCATCTGCATCATGGTGCGGCTTACGGTCTGCCTGGCAGCGGTCTTTGCCCTGCTGACCTATTTCTTTCCGAAAACGATCATGCAGATGTTTGTGGACAAGGGAGAAGAGTTCGAAGTTGTTCTTAATGGCGCTACGTATCTGGAATTCTCCGTCATTACGTTCTTCTTTTTGGGATTGTCCCTGACCTGTACCATCGTGCTTCGAAGCGTCGGGCAGGTGAAGATGCCGCTTTACGTTTCCATCGGAGCTTTTTTTGTGAATCTGGGAGCGAACTATGCCTTGATCTTTGGACATTTTGGACTTCCAAGGATGGGAATCGCGGGCGCGGCGCTGGGAACCCTCATTGCCCGCGTTTATGAGACCTCCGTGATCTGCGGATATCTGTTCTTCGTGGATAAAAAGATTGGATTTAGGTTGAAGCATTTCCTGATGAAGACCGGCGACCTGATCGGCGAATACATACGTATCAGCATTCCCGTACTTATCAGCGATGGAATTTTGGCTCTGGGAAACACAGCCGTTGCCATTGTGATCGGGCACCTCGGCAAGGCTTTTGTGGCGGCAAACTCCGTGACGGCGACGACGCAGATGATGAGCTCCGTCATGATCCAGGGCGTCTGTCAGGCGGGGGCCATTGTCACGGGTCAGACCTTGGGAGAGGGAGACAAGGAAAAGGCGCAAAGGCAAGGCTATGGATTCCTGGGCTTTGGGCTGGTATTGGGAGTGATCTCCGCGGCGTTTATTGTCATCGTCAGCGAACCGGTCATTCGCTCCTTCAATCTGTCCGAGGGAACGGCTGCCATGGCAAGGCAGCTCATGAATGCCATCAGTCTGATTGTGGTATTTCAGGCCACCAACAGCATCATGACCAAGGGCGTGCTCCGGGGCGGCGGAGATACAAAGGTGCTCATGCTTGCGGATAATATATTTCTTTGGATCATCTCCATACCGCTGGGGTATGCGGCAGGGTTTATCTTTGGCTTCACGCCTTTTTGGATATATGTCTGTCTGAAATCGGATCAAATCACAAAGGCCATCTGGTGCGTCATCAGACTTCACAGCGGAAAGTGGATCAAGAAAATTAAAGTCGGCAAAGAAGAGAGCAGGACATGAACAAAAGAAATTATCAAAAAGAGTTAGAAATTATCTTGGATCAGAAGCAACAGGGTGGCGCAAAGCAGGTGCCCACCCTGTTTTTGCACAGCTGTTGCGGGCCGTGTTCCAGCTATTGTTTGGAGTATCTGGCGCCCCATTTTCAGATCACGGTCTTTTATTATAATCCAAACATTTCCGCTTCGGAGGAATATCAAAAGCGCGTGGCGGAGCAGAAGCGGCTCATTGAGATTTATAATCAAGAGAAGAAGGGGTATCCCATCGCGGTGCTGGAGGGGGATTATCGGCCCGACGTCTTTTACGAGGCGGTAAAGGGCTTTGAGAACTGCCAGGAGGGGGGAGAGCGGTGCTTTCGGTGTTATGAGCTGCGGCTTCGGGAGACGGCATTGCAGGCGAGAAAGCGGGGTTTTGACTTCTTTGGAACGACGCTGACAATCAGTCCCTTAAAGAATGCGGCGAAGCTTAACGAGATCGGTGAGAGGCTGCAGAAGGAGATGGTGAGCGACAGAGATGCTGCAACGGATGCCGGCGTGACGGATGGCGCTGGGACGAAGGTCAAGGATTGTGTAGTGGATGCCGGAGGAACGGAAGGGGGCAGCTTGGCGGCGGTTCCTGCGTGGCTTCCATCGGATTTTAAGAAAAAGGGCGGATATCAGCGTTCCATCGAGCTTTCGAGGGAGTATGGTCTTTACCGCCAAGACTTTTGTGGCTGTAGCTTTTCCAAGGCAGAGAGGTTGAAGCGTGTTTGAGGAAGCTATACAAATCGGGTTTGTAGAGGTGTCTCCCTTCGCAAAATCGAGGGTTGTCGAGTTGCTTTCTGGCATGCAGATCGGGGGGCGTCGAGGCGCCTCCCTTCGCAAAATCGAGGGTTGTCGAGTTGCTTTCTGCCATGCAGATTGGGGGGGGCGTCGAGGCGAACAAGCTTCACAAATCGGGATTCAGTGAGCTGGTAAAGGGGCAAACAGCTAATTTTGACATAAATGCCTTATTTATATGCTTGTTTTTTGCTTATTTTATTTGTAAAGCATATAATTATTTGAAACGATCGTTTTTTATATGTGTCAGCGAGAAAAAAATCAAATGTTTCAGCGGTTTTACACGGATAAAATATTGTAAATCGGAATAATTGGCTGTGTGGAGCATTAGAAATTGGAAAAATATTGTAAATCGGAATAATTGGCTGTGTGGAGCATTAGAAATTGGAAAAATGCGCATATAAAAACATGGGTTCTGTAGATTTTATTACAAGACGGTAGAATGGCAGGTCAATTTTCAGGCATGACAAGGAGAGCATGTTGAAGAATCGGGGGTGCAGGGTCTTCCTTTTGAGTAGAATTCCGTAAACAGCGGAAAATAAGAAATTGCAAATCCCGCTGTAGAAAACACGGCAAGCAGAGGGATTATGACAGCGGAAAATCAAAAAATGCAAATCCCGCCGTGGAAAACACGGCAAGCAGAGGGATTTTGACAGCGGAAAATCAAAAAATGTAAATCCCGCCGTAGAAAACACAGCAAGCAGAGGGATTTTGACAGCGGAAAATAAGAAATTGCAAATCCCGCTGTAGAAAACCGAGCAGGCAGAAGCTTTTTGACAGCGGAGAATTAAAAAATGCAAATCCCGCTGCGATGAAGTGGGATTTTGCGGATGCAGGCACCGGGAATTTAGAAAGCGTATAATCCCGATGCTCAGTGTGACGACTTCAGGTTTCCCGCGGTGCCCATTCGCATGCGGCTTCGCTGCATCGCTGATGACGCGCTGGCAAGCCCTTCGGCTTGTCCTTCGCTACGCTCAGGATTGCAGAATTGCTTTGCAATTTCGCAACTATGTCGCGCTATGTGTCTGCCCGCATAAATGAGTTTGCGCGAGAAAGTTCCCGCCGTGCGGTACGTGACGGCCATGCACCGTTTGCAGAAACGCCATTTCGCAGTGCTGGCATGCCTACAAAAAGGGAAGAAATAAAAAAAGCTTGCATTTCGGGAAATAACGTAACAAAATGTATAGCAGGAATGAAATACATAGAAGCTGGAAGTGAGGAGTATTTATGAAAAAATTATTGGATTTGCTTTCGGAAGAGATGGGACTGGCTTTTGAAGCAGCCGGATATGATAAGGCGCTGGGGAAGGTCGGAGTGTCCAATCGCCCGGATCTTTGTGAGTTTCAGTGCAATGGCGCCATGGCGGGGGCGAAGCTTTATCACAAGGCACCCGTGATGATCGCGGGTGAAGTAGCTGCTAAACTGGCTGACAGCGCGGTTTTTGAGGAGGCGGCAGCAGTTGCACCCGGATTCCTGAACCTGAAGCTGAAGAAGGAATTCCTGAAGGAGCTCCTTCAGAAAATGGCAGAGGAGCCGAAGTTTGGCCTGGAAGCGCCGGTAAAGGCTAAGAAGATCATCATTGACTACGGCGGAGCCAACGTGGCAAAGCCTTTGCATGTAGGACATCTGCGTTCTGCGGTCATCGGTGAGAGCGTTAAGCGCATGAACCGTTACGTGGGTCATGAGGTCATTGGCGATGCGCATCTTGGCGACTGGGGCCTGCAAATGGGGCTTGTGATCGTCGGACTGAAGGAACGTTATCCCGATTGGGTTTATTTTGACGAGTCTTATGAGGGGGAGTACCCTGCTGAGGCGCCTTTTACCATTTCCGAGCTGGAGGAAATCTATCCCGCGTCCAGCATCAGGTCTAAGTCTGATGCGGATTACAAGGCGAAGGCCATGGAGGCAACCTTCAAGTTCCAGCAGGGCGTGCGCGGTTATTGGGCGCTTGGCGAGATGATCCGGAAGGTGTCCATTAAGGATTTGAAGAAGAATTACACGGCGCTGAACGTGGAATTTGAGTTGTGGAATGGCGAGAGCAGCATTAAGGATCTGATCCCTGAGATGGTGCAGTACATGAAGGATGGCGGCTACGCGTATATCAGCGACGGCGCGCTGGTGGTTGACGTCAAGGAGGAGACGGATACCAAGGAAATGCCTCCCTGCATGATCTTAAAGTCGGACGGCGCGTCTCTTTACAACACCACGGATCTTGCCACGATTTTGGACCGCGTGCGTAAGTATGATCCCGACAGGATCATTTATCTGACGGACAAGCGTCAGGATCTGTATTTCCAGCAGGTATTCCGCTGCGCGCGGAAGACAAAGCTGGTGAAGCCTGAAACGGAGCTGACCTGGATCGGTTTTGGTACCGTGAACGGTGCGGACGGAAAGCCTTTCAAGACCCGTGACGGCGGCGTTATGCGCCTGGAACAGCTCATTAAGGACACGCAGGCTGAGATGTATCGCAAGATCCGCGAGGGCAGGGAGATGCCGGAGGAAGAAGCGAAAAAGACTGCGGATCAGGTTGCTTTGGCGGCGCTGATCTATGGCGATCTGTCCAATCAGGCGTCCAAGGATTATATTTTTGACATGGATAAGTTTACCTCCTTCGAAGGAGACACGGGTCCTTATATTTTGTATACCATCGTCCGCATTAAGTCCATTTTGGCAAAGTATGCCGAGCAGGGCGGCGATGCGGCTGCAGCTAAGCTGGCAAACGTAAGGAGCGATGCGGAGAAGGCTCTGGTTATGCAGCTATTGCAATTTAACGCCATGATGGAGGGCGCGGCAAATGAGCTGGCGCCTCACCGCGTATGTGCATATGTCTATGAGCTTGCCAATGACTTCAACCGTTTTTATCATGAGACCAAGATCCTTGCGGAGGAAGACGCGGAAAAGAAGGCTGGTTTCATTGCACTTTTGGTGCTTACTAAGGCCGTGATGGAAGATTGCATCTCCGTCCTTGGATTTGAAGCACCGGAAAAGATGTAACGATATCATTGGAGGAGGCCTTTCATGATTTTACCCTTATGGTTTAAGGTTTTGATGGTCATTTTCTTGTTTTTCCTTGGCGCCAGCGTCTATTCTTTCCTGAACGTGGTGATTTTCCGCGTGCCCAGGGGAGAAGAGTTTGTGAAAACCAGATCACACTGTCCGGGTTGCGGAAAGTTGCTTACGCCCCTGGAGCTTGTGCCGGTGGTGAGCTATGTATGCCTTGGCGGGAAATGTAAGAAGTGTGGTTCCCGGATCGGAATCCGCGACGTACTGATCGAGGTTTTTGGCGGTCTCAGCGCCATTGCAAGCTTTTGGATCTTCTGTCAGAAGCCCGTGGACAGCCTGGCTCAAGTGGTTTTTGGAGATTTCTATGCCAGATTTCTTGCAGGACTGACGGCCTTTGCATTTATTGGCGCCCTGACGGTGATCACTTACGTTCAAAATGACATGGGAGTGGTTAAGCCGGGAACGCTGATCGCCCTTGGAATGATTGCTCTTATCGGCATTTTCACCATGCCGGAGATCGAGATCATGGACAGGGTAATTGGCGCATTTAGCCTTAGCATTGTGGTTGCCATTCTTGCTTTACTCTTTAAGAATGCCGTTCCCATGGGACTGGCGGGAATGATGGCCATCGGCGGATTTTTCCTTGGCTGGAGCAAGCTTCTTTTCGTGGCAGCGCCCGTGGCGCTGACGTTTGCTGTTTTGGAATGGCTCCTTCTTGTGATCCTTGGAAAGAAGCCTCTTGGAAGGCATTATCGCGTTGTGTTTGCGCTGAGCGTGGGATTGCTGGTTGCCATCCTTTTTGGTGACTTGATTCTTGCAGCATGCGGATTGGCGTAAAAAATCGAAGAGAGACCGTGGAAATTTGCGGGAGAGAAGAAAAGCTGCTTGATTGCCAAGGATTGAAAAAATGGTAGAGCGCAAGCTCCCGGAGTAGCCCAAACGCCGATGCAAGCAGAGGAATTTCGGAGAGAATAACTGCCGTGAAAGTCAAAGCGGGCAGCGGAAATCGGAGAAGAAGCGAAACGCGGAAGCGGGCAGCGGAAATCAGAGAAGAAGCGAAACGCGGAAGCGGGCAGCGGAAATCAGAGAAGAAGCGAAACGCGGAAGCGGGTTGCATTAATCTTACGTAAAAAGCTGTCTTTAAACGATGGAAATGGGTAGATTACCGCATAAATGGGAGTTTCAGGAAAATAGTCGGTAGGCTTCAGAGAAGCGTGGAGGAAGAATTACCGCACAAGTGCACGGAAGTGCAACTTGTGCGGTATATTTTTGCTTGAAATTGTGCTTTGAGGGGCGGGAGGAGAAGATATTTCTGAAATAACCTGAAAAATGAGGGAAAACTTACCGCAAGATCTTGCGTAAAATGAAACCAGACGGTAAATCTTGAAAATCAAAATTGAACCCCTACCGCACAGAGAAGCGTAAGGAAGCTTTATGCGGTAATTTTTGAGATTTTGATCATGATTCAACCGTTTGAGAGGCAATCCGGAGAGTCTGTGGCTAATACTGCGGGAAAAAAGGCCATGAATTAGCCTTTTTGAGGGTGGGAGGCCGGGAAAGGAGGGCAGGCGTCTAATCCTGCGGAAGAAAATGGGGGTGGATCAGACAGCTTGATGCAAAAGGCGGGAGAAGTATGGCGGGAGGATTGAAATGGGAGCAAAAGCCGGAAAAGATTCTTTCAAAGATAGTTTTCCGGGATTTGTCATGTTTTGGAGATTTCAGACAATTTCGTGCCCGAAAATATCGGTTTTTTTGGTGAAAAGCTTGAAAAAAAGCGAAAATTGTGCTAAAATGTCGGTAAATATGGGAGACTATACTTTAGGGAGGTTTTTGCCGATAAATTTTTATAAGGATTATTATAAAAGGGAAGGAGGAGTGACGGAGCCATGATGAATGCTGAGAAGAAAGACAAAAGCACGCCCGCCTCGAGGAAACGCAAGATTTCCAAGAACAGGTTGCGTTTCCGCTTGATGATCACGGCGATCGTTTTGCTCATATCCTTTTCCTCACTGGTGGCAGTAACGTTTGCGTGGTACGTTTACCAGACGGGAGCAAGAACCTCTGATATCCGGATGGCAGTCGGAACGGGTAGTTCTCTGCAGATCAGTAACCGGTATGACGGAGAGTATGGCAGTTCCACGGTGATGGATGAATTTCACGGACTTTTGGAACCCGTTTCCACCGACCGCATTTTGGGAGGCTTCCAGAAGGCCACCGGTTTCACCGGCGGAGGAGCCGGGCAGCCCATGTTGGTGGCAAATCTTTTTGGAGCCAGTGAGACAACGGACTACTACAAGACAACGCTTTACCTAAGGGTTGCAGGAGATAAACAGAACATTTATCTTTCGGGCATCGGCTACGAGGACGACGACCCGGAGAATCCCATTTCTACCGCGATCCGCATAGGCTTTGTGGTTCATAAGGCCGGAAAGGATCAGGCACCGGAAAATGAGTACGTATTTGCCATTAACATGGCAGATAACCCCAAGGCAGAATACAATACCATTACCGGAGAGGAAGGCTACGTATTGGATTCCGCAAAGACGGATGGTACCACGATTCCCATGAAACGGTTGTATACGCCGGATAACTTCTGCGATTACAATAATGAGACCGGCGTTACGACGCTAAAGGAAAAATCCGTCCCCATGTTTATGGTTGAGGGCGGTGCAGGCGGTGATTACGGTACTCCGGTTCAGGTGGACGTTTACGTTTGGCTTGAAGGGTGTGACAAGGATTGCAACAATAATCTTTGCGGAAAAATGTTGAAGAAGATCGCTCTTTCCTTTGCCGGAAAGACCGTGGAATAGACGGAGGTGAAGGGATGAAGAAGAGATCATTACCCATATGGCTTTCCGTCTTCTGGGTTCTTTTATCCCTGATGGCGGTGGGGGGCGCAACCTACGCATGGTTTACCTTTAATCCTGCGACCAACGTGGAACCCATGACCAGTACCATCAGCGACGGCGACGTGGCACTGTTGATCTCCACGGACCCGAATGCAGAGTTTACGGAGAAATGCGTGCTCCCTCAGAGCGTGAGCGGCGATCTGGAACCGATCTCCACGGTGGATCTGGAAAAATTCTACGGCGCCAATCTTCAGAACAGGCAGGGAATCTCCGTTGGATTTGAGGATTGTACGGGAATCGTTAATGACGTGACCATTCACGGAACCCTTTATCTGGAAAGCCTGAAAGACAACTGCGCGGTGTATTTTAACCGCGGCGGCATGGACTTTGGAAATGACCCGCAGATGCTTGCGGCGCTGCGGCTTGGAATGAAATTTACGACCCGCAAGGGGACTTACGTATATGTTTTTTCCCTGAATGACGTGGGTGACGTGTCAGGTGCCACTAGGGCACAGACCACGGCCGAGACAAACGTCGTGATCGGATCCTTGGACGGGAATAAGCCTAATTACGTGGCGGATCCGTCCATCGGATTTTCAGATTATTTCGCAGTGGTGGGAGCCGGCAGACTTCCCATGGCGGGCAGAAAATCCCTTTGCGTGATTGATGCAAATGAGATCGCAACCGTGGAATATTGGCTGTACCTGGAAGGGTGCGATGAAAACTGCATCAATGCGGTGCAGGAGAAGGAAGCACTGTTGCAACTCTCCTTCGCGGGAGTAACCGTAGAGTAACCCGGCCCCGGAAAGGGGCAAGGGAACCCGGCAAGTGAACCGGCCATAAATCCATCGGGGAAAGGAGGAGGCCATGGACGAGAAGCAGAAGCAGGAACAAGAATCCGAAGAAAAGAAGTTTGGCATAGGCTTTATCCTTAAGACCGCGTTTTCGCTGGTGACGACCTTGGCCATGCTCTTATCCTTTACGGCGGCGACGTACGCATGGTTTTCCTCGAACGGGCTGGTGTCCACGGACAGGGTCAGCGGCAGATCGGGGACGGATGAGGTAGAGCTTCAGATCAGCCGCACCGGCGGGAATGATTTCCAGGGCGGCAAGGAAGCGCCTTTGGTACAGGTCAATTCCAGCAGCTCCGAGCTTTTGATGCCGGTGTCCACCTCGGATCTTCGGACTTTTGTCATCAACCCGGGAATGGTGGACGGGAAAGCTACGTATTTTGAAAAGATCCAGAATGAAAAGAATATTTACCACGGCAGGATCTACCTGCGGGCCGCGGCTCAGGGCCACGGGGAAAACGCAAGACTTGCCCTTTACCTTGACGGATCCGAGGCGGCGGGGGGGAGCCTTATTAGTGGCATGAAGGGACTTATCGCCAACGCCGCAAGGCTGGGACTTACCTTTGACGGCGGGAACTCAAAGATCTTAAGGCTTAGCGAGGCGAGCAACCCCAATGGCCAGCAGACCATGAATACCATGGTGAACGGCGTTGAAGTCAAGGCGGGACAGGTGATCAACGGCTCCGCAAATCCCATGCAGATCGTGGGAGATCCCTCACAGCCCATTGCCAATTACATGGTTGGCGAAGACGGCCTGACGGGAAATGCGTCCCTGCAGCCCCTTATCATGATGGAGCTGAACCGGGTATACGCGGTTGACGTTTACTTTTATCTTGAAGGCTGCGATCCGGATTGCACGGACGTGGCGAGACTGGATTCTTTGAATCTGCATCTGGCCTTCTATGGCGTACTTATGGAGGAGGCGAACTGATGAAAGAGAAAGAACCCCGGAAAGTCAAAAAAGAGAAAAGCCCGGAGGCAAAGAGATTAACGTTCTCCATTCTGCTTGCGCTGATCGCCATGGTCAGCCTGGTTGCAGCCTCCGTTGCATGGTTTACCATAGCGGACTTTACAAAGGTTTACAGCATGGGAATGGACGTAACGTCAGGCACCAACCTGCGGTTCGACTTGGATCCCCATGAAAAATACGACGACTACGTAAAGACGCTGAATTTCGCCCAGATCGCCGCAAGGATCAAGCAGGAGAAGGGCTTTGACATGAGGACGGTCCCGCTTGAACCGGTGACCACCTCGGATCAAAAGACCTTTACGCTGGAGGACGGAACGGTTGTTGCCAACACCAGCGGATCCTACCTAGAGTTCACCTTGCACTTTATGGCGACGGATGACATGCTGGTCCATCTGACAAGTGCCAGCAGCCAGGGCCAGAAGAACGGTACGGGCGTCACCTCCTCCAACAAGAATCTTCCGGCGGCCATGCGCATCAGCTTCACCGTTGATGGCAAGACGTTTGTGTATGACCCGGGCATGGGAGAGGGTTCTACGGAGAAGGGAAAGGTTGTCACCTTTGGATTAAATGACGGCGATCACATGATCCTGAGCGACAACAATCAGCTGTTCTGGCTGAAGAAATATGAAAACAAGCCCGTGATCGTAAGGGTTTGGCTGGAAGGAACGGATCCGGAATGTACGGATCAACTGCGAAAGGCAGATTACAGCATTAGCCTGCGGTTCGTGGGAACGGATAGTAATCACAAGATCTTGGACGGTTCCAGATAAATTACACCATATGAGGGAGACTTAAAACATGAAAACGGTAAAAAAGGCAGCAGAGATCTTAGTAAGCGTACTTCTTTGGGCGATCATTTTGATCATGGCGCTGTTCACGTTTACGACCCTTGCCACGAAGGATGACAGGAGCGTATCAAGGGTGGCGGGATTCACGCCCCTGGTAGTCCGTTCCCAGTCCATGTCCCCGACCTTTAACGAGGGCGACCTGATCATCATCAAGGCCGTAGACACCGCAAAACTGGTGACGGGAGACATTATCACGTTCCATACCATCATCAACAATGAATATGCGCTGAATACCCACCGCATTGAAAAGATCGCGGAGAACAACGGCATCAGAAATTACACCACAAAGGGTGATAACAATGCCATCGCCGATACACACATTATTTCCGACGGTGACATCGTTGGTAAGTACGTGACTAGACTTCCGGCAGTGGGAAAATTCATGGATTTCCTCTCCGGCAGTACCGGATTTCTTCTGGTGATTGTACTGCCCATGCTTATATTCTTTGTATATCAGGTATATCACCTGATCAACGTAAGCATCAACCTGAAGAAGGCCATCGCAGCGGAAGAGGCTACGGAAACCGCCCAGAAGGAATCTGAGGCAGAGGCAAAGCTGGCACAGGCACAGGCAGCCCTGGAAGAGGCCCAGAGACTGAAGGCTGAGGCAGAGGCAAAGCTGGCACAGGCAGGGGAGACGCCCGCGGAGGCAAAGCTGGCACAGGCAGGGGAGGCGCCCACAGAGGCAAAACCGGTGCAGACCGGTGAAGCTGCGGCGCAGGAAAAGCAGGCAGACTAAGCTTTGCGGAAAAGACGGAAGAGTAAGCAAATACGCATTGCACTAGACATAAAAAAGATGAGCGAGGACAAGGCGGATGAGTGAATTCTTAAAACTGGCTTATGAATTGATCGCTAAGATCATCTATAACGTGGTACAGTGTTTCGTGGCGCTGTTCCGGCTGCTGTTTACGGGCTGGGCGGAATATGCGGTGATCTTCGGAACCTACTTTTGGACGCTGTCGCCCGTGGCGAAGATCTTGGCCATCATTTTGGCACTGATCCTGATCGCAATCCCGGTATTGATCGTGGTGCTGCTGGTACGGCATTTCGTGCTGAACATACGATTAAAGGCGGATCACGAGGACAACAGTACGCTTTATCGCGAGATCGGAAGACTGAATAAGCAGGTATTGGAGCTGATCGATGAGAAGAATAAGCTCCTTGCCATTAAGGTAAACGCCATGGGCGGCACGGAAAGGATCCCCTACATGGGTGCTTCCGCACTGACGGACGACAAGCTTCATACCGTGGGCAACGTGCTTGGCGGCCAGCCTGAGCTTCCCGGCGGCGAGGTTACCGGCAATCCCGAGGTAAACGTGGAAAACGTGGGCGAGGGAAAGCATCTCGGAACCATTACGGTGGAGAAGGACGAATCCATGGATGCCACCCAGATCAAGGCCGTGCGTTTTCCGAAGCTGGCCCTGGTGGACCAGAAATACGTGGGCTACGTACCTCCGGTTTACGACGAGACCATAACCCTGCAGCAGTTTACGGAAGGGTACCGTCTCTTTGCCGCAAGCCAGATGAAGCTGTACTATACGCCTGAGATCGTAAGGCGTTTTGTGGCCGGCATGGCAGCCAGCAAGCTCCTGATCCTGGAAGGTATTTCCGGTACCGGTAAAACCAGCTTGCCGTACTCCTTCAGCCGTTACCTTGCAAATCCCGCAACCATCGTTTCCGTGCAGCCTTCCTACAGAGACCGTACGGAGCTCCTTGGTTACTTTAATGAATTCTCCAAGCGCTTTAACGAGACCGAGTTCCTGCGTGCCCTGTACGAGGCAACCTATCGCGAGGATCCCAGCCTGATCGTACTCGACGAGATGAACCTGGCGCGTATCGAGTACTACTTCGCAGAGATGCTGTCCGTCCTTGAAATGCCCAGTCATGATGAGTGGGTCATCGACCTTGTTCCCACGGCATGGCCTAAGGATCCTGAGCATATCGTAGACGGTAAGATCATGGTATCCGACGGCATATGGTTCATCGGTACCGCGAATAACGATGATTCCACCTTTACCATTACCGATAAGGTTTACGACCGTGCAATTCCCATTGAGCTGAACGAGAGGGCGAATGCCTTTGAATGCGAGCCTTATCCCGCATGTCCCATCTCCTACAAGCATCTTCAGGCCATGTTTGCACAGGCTAAGCAGGATTATCCCATCAGCGATGCGACCATCGAAAAGATGAACCGGCTGGATCTCTATCTCCAGACCCGTTTCAAGCTTGCG
>ONSO01000015.1 GCA_900320485.1 uncultured Lachnospiraceae bacterium
GCCCGTCAGCTCCGACCATCCGGAGGAGCAGGCGACGGCTTCTTACCTGGAGCCTGATTTCACAAAGTTCCGCTCCATGCCGGGCGTGGAAGCCGTGACAAAGGTTTACCGGGATGACGCGGGAACGGTCAAGACCGTTGACAAGACGCAGTCTTCCTGCACCATCTTTGGAATTCACACAAAGGAGTTCGGTACCATTACGGAGATGGATGATTCCCTGTTGGGCAAGCCTTACAGGCAGCTTTTGAATGAGCTGGCGGTACAGCCGGACGGCGTTTTGCTTTCGGCGAACTTCAGGGACGTGTTTGGATTTAAGACGGGAGATTACGTGGAGTACCGGAACGCGGCCGGCACGTTGATCACGGGAAAGGCCATCGGTTTCTTTGAGTATTGGCCCGGATATGAGCCCACCAGCATCGTGGTTGGCGCGGACGGCGTAACGCAGAAGCAGAACAACCTTTGGGTCATTGCCAACATTGCCACCGTGCAGAAGTATTTCGGCATCCTGCCCTATGAGGTTTGGGCGAAGATGCAGGACGGAGCTGACACGGATGCCATTTACTCATGGATCAAGGAGAAAAACATTCACGTAAATAAGTTTGTGGATAAGGCAAGCGAGATGCAGAAGGTGGTGCAGGATCCCCTGCTCCAGGGTACCAACGGCGTCCTGACCATGGGATTTATCGTGACCATTATCCTGTGCGCGGTGGGCTATCTGATCTATTGGATCATGTCCATCCGGTCCAGGGAGATGATCTTCGGCGTGCTCCGCGCGTGCGGCATGCATAAGGGCGAGCTGTTCCACATGCTGATCAATGAACAGATCTTTTCCGGCGTGTTGTCCATTTTTGCGGGCATTGGCATCGGTACGCTGACGTCGAGGATGTTTGTTCCCATGCTTCAGACGGCTTACGCGGCATCCAATCAGGTGCTGCCCATGAAGCTGATCGTAAATCAGGGGGACATGAACAGGCTGTATCTGGTGATCGCGGGCGTTATGGCCCTGTGCCTGATCACGCTGATCACGCTGGTGTTTAAGCTGAACGTAACCAAGGCTTTGAAGCTGGGTGAGGAATAAAAGGAGTAGGCTATGGAAAACGGGAATTACATAATCGAGATCCAGAACGTGGGCAGAACCTTTTCCACGCCAAACGGAGACTTTCAGGCACTGAAATCCGTAAATGCCAACATTCCCGAAGGGATCCTGACGATCCTGAAGGGAAGGTCCGGATCGGGAAAGACAACACTCCTCAACATCGTTGGGGCGCTGGACAATCCCACGAGCGGCAGAGTCATCATTGAGGGGCAGGACGTATCCAGGCTCAGCGCGTACCAAAAGGAGAACCTGCGGCGCAGGAAGATCGGGTTTGTTTTCCAGTCCGTGTCCCTGATCCCGAGCATGAATGCTTTCCAGAACGTGGAATTTTCCATGAGGATGGCGGGGATCCGCGGGGATCACAAAAAGCGGGTGGAGGAATGCCTGAAGATGGTGGGGCTCGGGAGCAGAATGCACCACATGCCGTCGGAGATGTCCGGCGGCGAGCAGCAGCGCGTGGCCATTGCGAGAGCCATTGCCCACGGCCCGAGCATTATCCTGGCGGACGAGCCGACGGCAGAGCTGGACAGCGCCATGGCGGCGGAGGTGACAAAGCTCTTTAAGGAAATGACGAAGAAGGAGCACGTGACCATTGTGATGACAACCCATGACGTGGGCCTGATGGATGCGGGTGACATGGTGATCGAGCTGGAAAACGGCGTACAGATCGCGCAAGGCGAGGACCCCATCGGAGGATGATATGGCGGAGAACATGATACAGGCGGACGGCCTGGTAAAAATCTATAAGACAAAGCAGACGGAGGTGCTGGCGCTGCAGGGCCTGGACCTGACGGTGGAGGAGGGCGAGCTGACGGCCCTGATCGGCAACAGCGGAAGCGGAAAATCCACGTTCCTGAACATGATCGGCGGCCTGGACAGACCCAGCGCAGGCTCCCTTCTGGTAGGTGGAAGAAACCTGTTTACCATGACCGAAAAGGATCTCGTTTTGTATAAGCGGGACGTTGTGGGATTTGTATGGCAGAACAACGGACGTAATTTGTTGCCGTACCTGTCGGCCATTGAGAACGTGATGCTTCCCATGCATCTGTCCAGCGGCAAAAAGAAGCGGGAGAAGGCATTGGAGCTCCTTGAACGCGTCGGCATGTCCCATAAGAAGCACAGCAGGCTGAACATGCTCTCCGGAGGTGAACAGCAAAGGATCGCCATTGCCATCGCCCTGGCAAATTCGCCAAAGCTTCTTTTGGCGGACGAGCCTACCGGCAGCGTGGATCCCATGACGGCCAATTACATTTTTGACCTGTTCACGGAGCTGAACAAGGAAGGGCAGACCATCCTGATCGTAACCCATGACGTGGCGCTGTCGAAGAAGGTAAGGAGGGTTGTGGCCATCCGTGACGGCAAGATCAGCAGTGAGAGGATCCTGAAGGAGAGCTATGCGGACCGCCTGAAGGAGGTGTCCATCGACTGGAGGAGCGAGGATACGCAGGAAGAGTACGTGGTCATGGATAAGGCGGGACGCGTGCAGATACCGAAGGAATTGCTCAGTGAACTCCATTTGAGTGGCAATAAGCTGAAATTGGAGATGCAGGACGGCAAGATTATCATCACTTCGCCCGAAGAAGAGGCGGAAAAAATGGCAACTCCTTAAAGTTTTGTGAAATTTGGCTAATTTTTCAGGAAAATCGTTTGACAGATGTTGCGATTTGAAAAAAGTGGGAAAAAACGCAAAAAAGATGGTAAAAATCGACAATTTTTACCGTCTTTTTTTTATAAACGTCAATTTTACTAAATCCAGAAGGAGGATAAAGGGGTTAAAAATGTCCAAAGTGCATAATAAAAAAGCGCTTTCATTGGTGGAAATAAGCAATATGTTTATTTCAAATGGCAAGATTTAGGGAGACAGTCGACAAGTTGAACAGTTATAATAGCAATTATGAAGGGGACTATCTCTATTTTTCTAGAACTCTAGGAGGCACGTATGAAGGACTCTGTGAAGAAACTGTTAATTTTTGTAGGCGTGATCGTGGCATTTGTGATAGTGTGCCTGCTCCTGAACCTTAGGGGAGTCAAGGACTTTCACGAGAAGTATGAAGGCCACAATCTGACCGTGGACGTGACGGGCGCAGTGCGTACCGGTACGTACTCGGGGTATCTGAGGGATCATGAAGGCGCGTCCAAGCCGCAGACCGACGTGGAAGTGAACCTCTTTGATTACGTTTCCGAGGGAAACGTAGAGGTGAACAATTTCATTCCGGGCGCCAGCCAGGCTCTTTTGACGCAGATCGGATCCACCGTTACGTGGAGGGTGAACGTTCCTCAGAGCGGTTTTTACAACATTTATCTGGAGTATTTCATTCCTGAATCCAGAGGCGTTGCCGCAGAGCGCTCCATTAAGATCAACGGCCAGCTTCCTTTTAATGATGCTGAGAACATTCTCTTTACCCGCATTTGGACTGACGGCGGCGAGAAGAGAGTGGACAATCAGGGCAACGAGATCAGACCCAGCCAGGTGGAGATCTATGACTGGCAGACTGCCCGCTGCAAGGACAGCATGGGTTACGTTGCGGATCCTTATGAATTCTATTTCGAAGAGGGCATGAATACTCTGACCTTTGAGGCAGTGAACGAGCCCATGGCGATCAGAAGCCTGAAGCTGTCTGCCATCAAGGAAGCGAAGAGCTATGCCGAGTACGTGGCATCCCTGCCTTCCGTTAGCCCCAGCGAAGCCGGATTAAAACTGGATGAATTGATTCAGGGTGAGGACGCAGCTCGCCGCTCTGAGTCTTCTCTTTATGCAAAGTATGACCGCGCGTCACCGACCACCGTTCCCTACAGCGTGACCAAGACCATCCTGAACTATACCGGCGGCGACGCCTGGAAGTCTGCCGGCCAGTGGATCGAATGGGACGTGAACATTCCTGAGACCGGTTATTATAACATTACCATCAAAGGCCGTCAGAACTATGCGCGAGGCAGCGTATCCGGCCGTATGCTCACCATCGACGGAGAAGTTCCTTTTAAAGAAACAAAAGACATTTCCTTTGATTATAAGAATGACTGGGAGTGCAAGACTCTTGGCAACGAAGAAGGCGCATACAAGTTTTACCTGACCGCCGGAAAGCATACCATCCGCCTGGAGGGTACGCTGGGCGAGGTAGGTACGGTTCTTTCCGAACTGCAGGACTCCACCTTCCGTCTGAACCAGATCTACAGAACGATCCTGGTTTACACCGGAGCAACGCCTGACCAGTACAGAGACTATAAGATCCAGAAGGTTTATCCCGAGACCGTTCTTGCAATGGAATTGGAAGCAAGACGTCTTTACAAGGCCGTAGATGACATGGTTGCCATTTCCGGCCAGAAGGCAAGCCAGATCGCAACTGCACAGACCCTGGCAACTCAGCTTGAAAGATTTGTAAAGAAACCCGAGAAGATCACGACGGAGTTCACCAGCTTTAAGGATAACATTACCGCACTCGGTACCTCCATCCTGGAGCTGAGCGAGATCAGACTCGACATTGACTACATCAGAATTACCGGCGTGGACGCCAAGGTGAAGAAGGACAAGGCGAACTTCTTCTCCAAGATGGGACACGAGATCAAGTCCTTCGTGGCTTCCTTCTTTGTGGATTATGAAGCAGTCGGTAACGTATATGATGAGAACGGCGATGACAAGGTCATCAAGGTATGGGTTCTGACCGGTCGTGACCAGGGTACCATCATGAAGGCTTTGGTAGATGAGGAATTCACTGCCAAGACCGGGATCAAGGTTAACGTACAGACGGTTGCGGCTGCATCCGTGCTGAACGCGGTAATGGCAGGAAGAGGACCTAACGTACTTCTTTCCATCGGCGGTGACCAGCCCGTTAACTACGCACTCCGTGGTTCGGCAGTTGACCTGACTCAGTTTGAAGGATTTGACGAAGTGTTCTCCAACTTCACTCCCAGTTCTTACGCACAGTACTCTCTGGACGGCCACGTATATGGCATGCCTGAGACCCAGACCTTCAACGTACTGTTCTACCGCAAGGACATTCTGGATGAGCTGGAGCTTGGGATCCCCAATACCTGGAAGGAACTCATTGAGATGTTCCCCACCATCCAGGGTAACAACATGAACATCGGTATCCCCAGTGCGGCAGGAACTTCCGCCAACAACTCCGGAGACCTGAACATGTACTTCACAATGCTTTACCAGTACGGCGGTGACCTTTACAACGAAAAGGGAACCAAGACCATCGTTAATGATGAGGCCGGCGTTGATGCATTTGCAGATTACGTTAAGTACTTTAATGACTATGGCGTACCTACGGTTTACGATTTCGTCAGCCGTTTCCGTTCCGGAGAAATGCCCATTGCGGTTGCCAACTACGGAATGTATAACACCTTGATGGTATCCGCGCCCGAGATCAGAGGACTTTGGGATTTCACCCTGGTTCCCGGACTTGAGAGAACGGATGAGAACGGAAAGACTTACATTGATCGTTCCGACTGTATCGTAGGAAGCGCATCCATGATCCTTCCTTCCGATCCCGAGACGGAGCAGGCATCCTGGGAGTTCTTCAAGTGGTGGGGCTCCACGGAGACGCAGGTTAAGTTCGGTAGAGAGATGGAGGCACTGCTCGGAGCTTCGGCAAGATATGCTACGGCAAACAAGAATGCATTTGAGCAGCTGGCATGGAGCACGCACGCGATCGAAGTTCTCACGCAGCAGTGGGAGCAGACGGTCGGCATCCGCGAGGTACCCGGCGGTTACTACACCGGCCGTCACCTGACCAATGCGGTTCGTAAGTGCATCAATGAGAAGGCGGATCCGAGAGAGACCATTTTGGACTACTCGATCCTCATAAACGAAGAGTTGACCAAGAAACGTAAAGAATTTGGTCTGCCGCTGGAGTAAGGAGAGTGAAGCATGAGCAACAAATATTTAGACAAGTACGTCACCTTGCGAAAGCATAACGCAAAGGTGGCATGGAAAAAAGCCAAGATCAGCAAGATGTGTTACCTGTTCCTGGCGCCCTACGCAATATTGTTCACCATGTTTTACATACTTCCGGTGATCAATTCCATTTTCTACAGTTTTACTTACTACAACATTTTGGAGCCGGCAAGATTCATCGGCATCCACAACTACGTTAGCCTGATCTTGGAGGACGACGTATTCCTGATCGGTATCAAGAACACCTTCATGATCGCCATTATCACGGGTCCTTTGGGATATATCCTGAGCTTCCTGTTTGCATGGCTGATCAATGAGCTGCCGAGATGGATCAGGGCCGTGACGATCGTAGTCTTCTACGCACCCTCCATTTCGGGTACCCTGTACACGATCTTCAAGATCCTGTTCCAGGGCGACTACTATGGACCGATCAACTCCCTGTTGATCAACTGGGGCATTATCAATGCACCAATCCTCTGGTTTAACGACCCGAGGTACATGCTTCCCATCTGTATGGTGATCATCCTTTGGATGAGCTTGGGAGCAGGTTTCCTTTCCTTCGTTGCCGGACTTCAGGGCATCGACGGATCGCAGTACGAAGCAGGTTACATGGACGGCGTGAAGAACAGATGGCAGGAGCTCTGGTACATCACCCTTCCTAACATGAAGCCCATGCTGATGTTCGGTGCGGTTATGACCATCACAAGCTCCTTCGGCGTTTGTGACGTGACCATGGCCCTCTGTGGATATCCCAGTACCGACTACGCGGCGCGTACCATTGTAACCCACTTGTTCGACTACGGTTTTTCAAGATTTGAAATGGGTTATGCGTGTGCAATCGCAACGATGTTGTTCTTGATCATGATCTTGTGTAACAATGCAATCCAAAGTCTGTTGAGAAGAGTAGGAACCTGATATGAGCAAAAAAGAAAAAGAAACCGAAGTTGTAAAGCATCCTTTGATCCAAAGAAGAAAACCCAACCGATCCATTGGAGGAGACATTGGAGTCTACGTATTCCTGCTCCTGGTTGGACTTTTGATGGTATATCCTTTGGTATTTGCCATCAACATGGCGCTGAAGCCCATGGACGAACTGTTTATGTTCCCGCCGAAGCTTTTTGCGCGTAATCCGACTCTGGACAACTTCTCAGACTTGTTTGTCAACATGAGTAAGTCCACCGTCGCATTCAGCCGTTACGTATTTAATACCGTATTCATCACCGCAGTCGGCACCGCAGGACATCTGCTGGTTGCATCCATGGGTGCATTCGTGCTTGCAAAGTACGAGTTCCCCGGAAACCAGACGTTCTTCAAGCTGGTTACCACCGCAATGATGTTTACCGGTTACGTTACCCAGATTCCTAACTACATCATCATCAGTAAGCTGGGATGGGTTGACACCTTCTGGGCATGTATCATTCCCGCGTTTGCGTTCCCCATGGGATTCTTCCTTATGAAGCAGTTCATGGAAGGTCTTCCCAGCACTCTGATCGAGGCTGCAAAGATCGACGGCGCAAGTGAGTGGCGAGTGTTTACGAGGATCGTAATGCCCAACGTAAAGCCTGCATGGCTGACCATGATCATCTATTCCGTACAGGCATTGTGGAACAACCAGCAGTCAACCTTCATCTTCTCCGAGGAGAAGAAGACCCTTGTATACGCACTGAACCAGATCCTGGGCGGCGGCGTTGCAAGAACCGGTCAGGCACAGGCCGTTCTGGTTATTGTGATCGCAGTTCCGATTACGATCTTCATGTTTACGGAGAGCCAGATTCTTGAGACCATGGCAAGCTCCGGCTTAAAGGATTGATGGAAGGAGAAAAGCGGTATGAAAAACATTAGCGCGAAGAGATTAATAAAAAGAATAAGCGCTTTCGCGGCAAGCATGGTGATTCTCCTTGGTTCTTCCTTGGTAGCAAACGCCGAAGCAAAGTACACCTACAGCTATGACTATTGGGGAGACGTTCAGGATTCCCCCGATGCATACGAAGTGATCGGTGTCTTTGATTGTCAGGATCTTGGGCTTCCCGAGCTGGTAGAAAAGTTGCTTAGCAACGTGGAAGAGCCTGTAGAGGAAGAGGGAGAAGCAGAAGAAGAGGCAGAGGCTGAAGAAGAGGCTGCGGAAGAAGAAGCAGAGGCTGAAGCTGAGGAAGAGGCATCTTCCGAAGAGGGCGGAGCGTCCGGGGAGGGCGAAGCGTCTGAGGGCGGTGAAGCAACTGAAGGCGAGACCACCGTTAAGAAGAATCAGAAGGCAGACCTTCATTCCCCTAACATCAGCAATACCTCCAATGCAATTACCGTAGTTGGAAATTACATTTATATTTGTGATACCGGCAATAACAGAATCATCAAGGTTGAGCGCGTTGGACGAGAGCAGTTCAAGGCCGTTGACATTATTTATAAGATTAACGGTGACGTAAAGGACAACACCTTTGACAACCCCACTGACCTGCAGGTAGACGAAGATGGCAATATCTACGTGGCTGACAACGGTAACGGAAGAGTCCTGAAAATGGATTCCAACTGGAATTACCTGATGGAGTTCGGCAAGCCCGATGACTCCACGTTGGAAGAGAAGATGGACTTCGCTCCCAACAAGATCGCCGTTGATACTGCAGGACGTATTTACTGTGTGGCCGACAACATGAACAAAGGTCTTTTGAAGTATGAAGCGGACGGACAGTTCTCCGGATTCGTTGGAGCTACTCCCGTAGTTTATAAGTTCTGGGATTACATTCAGAAGAGATTTGCAACTCAGGCGCAGAGAGAGAAGCTGGTAAGCTTCGTTCCCACTGAGTACAGCAACCTCTACATGGATCATGACGGATTCATTTATGCATGTTCCTGTAATCTGAAGGAAGAAGACTTAAAGAGCAAATCCGCACAGGCAGTTAGAAGATTGAACCTGATGGGAAATGACATTTTGATCAGAAATGGTGAGTTTCCTCCTTACGGCGACATCTACATGGGCAATGGCGGACCTTCCCAGATCGTTGACGTAACTGCATTTGATAATGACTCTTACGTACTGATGGATAAGAACAGAGGCAGGATCTTCACTTATGATGATCAGGGCCGTCTCCTCTTTGCCTTCGGCGGTAAGGGAAATGAAAAGGGTTACTTCAAGGATGGTGCGCAGTTCCTTTCCCTGGATCACATGGGATATGACCTTATCGTAATGGACAGCTCCAGCTTGTCCCTGACCGTGTTTACGCCTACCGAGTATGGTTCCATGATCTTCCAGGCCATGGATCAGTTCGATGCAGGTGAGTATGTCCAGTCCGGTGAAACCTGGCAGAAGATCATGGATCTCAACGGAAACTATGACCTGGCATACATCGGTGTTGGCCGTGCGCTGCTTCGTCAGGAGAAGTACAAGGAGGCCATGAAATACTTCGAATTGAAGTATGACGACGACAATTACTCCAAGGCGTTCAAACAGTACCGCAAGGAGTGGGTTGAGAAGCACATTTTGGCAATCTTCATTGTTGCATTCGGCGTATTGATCGTTCCCATGATCATCAGCAAGATCGGTAAGATCAAATACGAGATTGATACTGCTGATATTTTCAAATTCTAACGTAGGGAGGTTGCTATGTTAACGTCAGCAAGAATTGAGAGTCTTAGAAAATTTTGGAAATCATTTAAATTTGCTTTTTATTGCGCAACGCATCCCTTGGACGGATATTGGGATCTGACGCATGAAAAGCGCGGAACGTATGCGGCAGCCAATGCCATTTTGCTGTTGACGATTCTGTCCAGGATATTGAAGCTGCAGTTCACCAGCTTCGTGATCGATCCGATCTATTATCCGGACATTAACATTTTCCTATATATCGCCAGCATCGTTTTCCCGTTGGCACTGTGGGTAGTAGGAAACTGGGCCCTTACCACGCTGTTCGACGGTAAAGGCAGATTGGGTCAGGTATACATGGCAACCTGCTATTGCATGCTTCCTTACCCGCTGATCCAGATTCCCCTGATTTTCCTCAGTAACGTCGTAACAACGGAAGAAAGACAGTTTTATGACGTACTGAGCGTTGTATCCCTGGTATGGGTTCTTTTATGGATTGTTCTTGCAATGGGTCAGATCCATGAGTACTCCGTTGGTAAGAACTTCGTATTTACCATAGGTAGTTTGTTTGCAATGTTGATCATCGTGTTCATCCTGCTTTTGTTCTTCAGCATGATCTCCCAAGGCATTGCATACTTTATCTCTGTTGGCAAAGAATTAGCATACCGATTATCGTAGGCGGACTAGAAGTCAGCGAAGCGGAAGGATAGGAGTAACAATGAATAAAGACTACGAAGAAAACAAGGTGAATACGGAAAATCCGGAGACTCAGGAGACTCCCGTTGACGAAAAGCCTGTAGTGAATGAGGAAATCGTCAAGGAGGCGGAAAAAGCCGCTGAGACAGCATCGGCAGAGGTTAGCGAAGCTGCAGAGGCTGCAAAGACAGAGGTCGAGGCCGCCGTGGAAGAGACTGTATCGGAAGCCGCAAAGAAAGCGGAAACCGTGAAGGCAGATCCGACCAAGAGGGCAGTACCTTCGAGACCTTTTGATCCCGTAAAGAAGCAGGAAACGGTGAAAACCGTGAAAAAACGGCTCCTTAGTGATGCTGCGAAAAAGCGAATAAAGGGCATGATCTTCCCCGTGATCCTGACGTTGATCATTGTGCTGGGAGTTATCTTTGTCTTTACGCACAAGAATACGGATACCGGCGAGGAAGTAGTGCGAATCGAACGTTTTGAAGGCTCTGAGGAGGACATCATCCTGGAGAATGACGATCTTGAGATGACGTTCCATCCATTGACGACCCGGTTTGAGATCAAAGTAAAGAGTACGGGCCAGATCTGGAGATCGAATCCTGACGAGAGTACGATTCCCGCAAGTGACGGATCCAAGAAGGCAAGAGAGCTTTCCACTCTGATCATTCAGTATGGTACTGAAAAGTCTGCGACCGGTCAGGACTATGACAACTATAAGTACAGTGTGGAAAAGGGTGTATACGACATCGAGGCAACCAAGGATTACATCAAAGTAATGTATTCCATCGGTGACGTGGAGAAGGAATTTGTGATTCCTCCCGTAACGACGGAGACGAAGTATAACGAGTGGATCTCCAAGATGACCAAGGATGACGCAAACTTTGTTAAGAGATGCTACAAGAAGTTTGATTATCAGAATCCTGACAAGTCTGAGACCAACGAAGAATACAAGCCTGAAAAGCTGTTGGAGAATTATCCCATTTATGAGACCGAAGTGATCTACGTACTTCGTAATACCACGAAGGAAAACATGAAGGAAAAGTGTGAGCAGATCTTCGAGTCCTACGGGTATACCAGAGACGATTACAATGCGGATAAGGAACTGAGCAATGCGGAAGCAAGCTCTGACAAGCCCGTATTTAACGTTAACGTTTACTATCGCCTTGAAGGTAAGGATCTTGTGGTTGACATCCCTTACAATGAAATTCAGTACAAGGCTGCCAATCCTTTGACGACCTTAACGGTTCTGCCTTTCTTCGGCGCGGCCGGAAAGGATGAGAATGACGGTTATCTGTTCGTTCCCGAAGGCGGCGGTGCGTTGATCAAGTTTAACAACGGCAAGAATTCCCAGCCGAACTATGCTACCAAGGTATACGGTCGTGACAGGGCACTGGTTTTGAAGACTCTGGTAAGCGATAAGTATGCAAACTTTAATACCTTTGGCATCATCCGTCCCGAGGCATCCTTCCTTTGCATTTTGGAAGACGGAGCATCCTATGCGACCATCAATGCCGACATCAGCGGAAGATCCAACATCAGCTATAACTACGTAAACGCAAAGTATACCGCATCCCTGTCAGAGCAGTATGAGCTGGGCGATCAGGCAAGTACCTCCGTATTTGTATATCTGCCCTCCCTGCCGGATGAGACCATTACCCAGAGATATCGTTTCATCGATTCCGGTAACTACTATGACATGGCTAAGGAGTTCCAGAACTACTTAAGAGCTAACTTCAATCAGGAATTTGCACTGAACAATGACGTGGAAGCTCCCGTGGCGGTTGAGATCGTTGCGGCTGCGGATAAGGTGAAGCAGGTACTTGGCGTTCCTACCTCACGTCCCCTGAAGCTGACGACCTTCAAGGAAGCAAAGGAACTGGTGGAACAGCTCCAGAGTGAAGGCCTCAAGAACATGTCCGTAAAGCTTTCCGGATGGATGAACGGCGGCGTGAACCAGAAGATCTTAAAGAAGGTGAAGCTTGTATCCGCACTTGGAAGCAGCGGAGACTTAAAGAAGCTTTCCCAGTCTGCAAAGAGCCTGAACGTTGACCTTTATCTTGACGGCGTAACGCAGTATGAATATGACAGTGACATCTTTGACGGATTCAATTCCTTCACGGATTCCGCAAGATTCATCAGTAAGGAAAGAGCAAAGATCTATCAGTACAGTGCCGTAACCTACGCACAGAGAGAGGGTGCCGACACCTACTATCTGCTTCATGCCGACCTGGCAAAGAAGATGACTGAGAATCTTTACAAGGCAGTTAAGAAGTATGACGCGAACGTTTCCTTCCGTGAGACCGGAAAGGATCTTTCGGGTGACTATTACAGAAAGAATATTACAAGCCGTGAGGCAGCAAGAAAGTCTCAGATGGAGCAGCTTGCAACCATCTCTCAGGATACCAAGGTTATGATCAATTCCGGTAACCTTTATGCTGCGATATACAGTGACGTGATCACCAACATGGATCTGAGAGGCGCGGAGCACAATCTGATCGATGAGTTCATTCCTTTCTATCAGATGGCGATCCACGGCTACAAGAACTACATGGGTAATCCCATTAACCTTGCAAAGGATCCCACGCAGGAGCTTTTGCTCTCGGCAGAATATGGCGCAGGCCTTCAGTTTACCATTATGAAGGAATCACCCTTCGCCCTGCAGAAAACCCTTTACACGGAGTATTTCGGAGCTAACTTCGATTCCTGGCATGAGAAGATGGTTTCCATTTACGACAGATATAATAAAGAGCTTGGTCACGTCTTCAATCAGGAGATGACCGGACACGTTACCGTTGAGGAAGGCTTAACCTGTACCTCCTATGCGGATGGCACGAAGGTTTACGTAAACTACAATTACGAAGCGAAGACCGTAAACGGAAAGACAATACCTGCAAGAGACTACGCAGTGGTTCGGTAAAGACTAAAATCTGAGAAAGGGTTAGAATTATGAAGAAACAGAAGAACAATTTAGCAGGTCTTCAGAAGCGAAAAGCCATATCGGGATACTTGTTCATATCCCCCTTTATCATTGGCTTTCTCGTATTCATGATCAAACCGTTGGGGCAATCGCTCTATATGAGCTTTTGTAACGTGCTGATCAACGTAAACGAGCCGAATCCCATCCAGATGGTATGGTCCGGGCTGGATCAGTACAAATATGCTTTGGGAGTTGACCCCAACTACAACAGACGGCTGGTGGAAGAGTTTACCAGAATGTTGACCAACTCACTGGCCATCATGGTATTCAGCTTCTTCGTGGCATTGATCCTGAATCAGGAATTTAAGGGTCGTGCTTTTGTAAGAGCCGTATTCTTCCTTCCCGTTATCCTGTCCTCCGGCGTGATCCTTGGCCTGGAGGCTAACAACTCCCTGATGGACCAGTTGCAGGTTAACATTCAGGAAGCGGCATCCGGAATCAGTATTACGGCAACGCTGGAGAGCGTACTTCGAACGGCGGGCGTCGGCGTAAGGGCCTTTGAGGAAGTATTTAAGCTGATCGACGGAATCTATGACGTGGCCATAGCATCCGGTATCCAGATCATCATCTTCCTGTCCGGCCTGCAGACCATTTCCTCCAGCATGTACGAAGCTGCAGACATCGAGGGATGTACCGCATGGGAGAGCCTTTGGAAGATCACCTTCCCCATGATCAGCTCCCTGTTCCTTGTAAACTGGATTTACACCATCATCGATTTCTGCATGAGATCTGATAACGCAGTCATTGACCAGATCCAGACGGAAATGGTTACAAAGATCAGCTACGGATCGGCATCGGCAATGTCGTGGATTTACTTCGCCATCGTAATGTTGTACGTGGCGATCACTTCACTCATCATCTCAAAGGGGGTTTACTATTATGACTAACGCAAATGCTAAAAAGAATAGTGACTTCTGGGAGAGAAACCGAAAGTCCGGCGGATATCTGCTGAAAAAGACGGCTTTGAACTATGCGGTAAGCATTGCCAGGTTCATCCTGTTGTTTGGTATGTGCTTCCTGATCCTTCAGCCGATCTTCAACAAGATTTCCGTAAGCTTTATGACCTTGTCAGACTTGAATAACCCTACCGTAGTATCCATCCCGGAGAATCCGACGACGGAGAATTACCAGTTGGCTGTCAAGCTGATGAACCTTAGTAAGTCCGTGGTGAACTCCTTTGTGATCTCCCTGACCATCGCTCTGGTACAGATCACGGTAACCACTCTGGTGGGTTACGGATTTGCAAGATTTGAGTTCCCCTTTAAGAAGTTTTGGTTTGCCTGCGTATTACTTGTGATTCTTATTCCGCCGCAGACAATTTCAACTTCCTTATTCTTACATTTTAGATTTTTTGACATTTTGGGATTGCATAAATTGATTACAGGTGATACTATAAACCTTAGAGGTTCTGCACTTCCTTATTACCTGATGAGTATGGGATGCATGGGACTGAAGAATGGATTGTACATCTACATGATCAGACAGTTCTTCCGTAACATCCCTAAGGAGCTGGAAGAGGCAGCATACGTAGACGGTTGTGGTACGCTGATGACCTTCGTACGGATCATGCTTCCCGATGCAAAGCCCATTTTAACCTCTTGTTTCCTGTTTGCCTTTGTATGGCAGTGGACGGATGGTTATTATTCCAAGCTGTTCCTTGGTAACATTGAACTGATGAGCGTTAAGCTGTCCCGTTTGGTAGATACCATTGGCGTGGAGCTTATGAGAGAGACGGGTATCAAGACCACCGTTCCTTTGGCATACTCCAATGCCATCCTGGCAACCGGTACCTTGTTATTCATACTTCCGTTGATCATCCTGTATCTGTTTGCACAGCGCGGATTCGTGGAGAGCTTGTCCAGTTCCGGTATTAAGATGTAACTGATATATCATTCCTGCCCATGGTCATCCCGGAAAGAATGCGGCCGTGGGAATTGGAATATATATATATAAAAGGAGGATAAAAATGAAGAGTAAAATGTTCAAGAAACTGATGGCAGCCGTTCTTGCTACTACTTTGACCGCAAGCCTTGCAGCTTGTGATAACGGTGGCAAGGAGAGCACTAGCGCATCCGGTTCTACCGATGCGAGCACCCCTACTTCCAGTAGCGATGCAGGTAATGCATCTTCCACCGACGCTTCCACCGATGAAGCAGTTGACGGATACACCGTTTTGAAGGATGCAAACGGCAACACTTACGACCTTGGCGGAATGGAGATCGTTATCCGTGACTGGTGGTCTCCCGAAGAGCCTGCAGCTCCTCAGGATGATTACGAGGAGGAGACTCTGAAGTATCGTAACTGGATTCAGGACACCTATAACTTCAAGATTAAGCAGGTTGCAATCTCCGACTGGGGCAGCGCTCCTCAGGACTTTGTAGACTATGTTTCTACCCAGGGTGATGAGAACAACTACGTATTTACCCTGAGAAATGACCCCGCACTGATCTCTGCAATGAGCACCGGTCTTTGCTATGACCTGGCCACTTTGGATTGCCTTGATTTCTCCAGCCCCAAGTTCACCAACAACCTGTTGCACAAGCAGTTCAGCAAGGGCGGAAAGATCTTCGCAATGTACGCCGGATATTCCGAGCCTCGTACCGGTATCTACTTCAACAAGAGACTTCTTCAGGATGCAGGTGTTGATCCCGAGAAAATTTATGACATGCAGAAGGATGGCACTTGGACTTGGGATGCATTTATCGATCTGTGCGACAAGGTTCAGAGAGATACTGACAATGATGGCGCCATCGACGTATATGCATGTAACTGTAACAACGGTCTGTTGACCGAGGCTGCTGTTTACTCCAACGGCGGTGAGTTCGTTGGTCAGGATGCATCCGGCAAGTATGTTTACAAGCTGGAAGATCCTAACACCACCGAGGGTCTGAACTTCGCTAAGAGAATTTTTGACAACTATTGGGAGCAGGAGCCCGAAGGTGCTGCATGGGATTACTACAAGGAAGGCTTCCTCAATGGTGAGTACGTATTCATGTTCGAGCAGGCTTATGCCGGACAGGCACAGGGCTTCCTGGCTGACATGGAAGACAAGTGGGGCTTCGTAATGTTCCCGAAGGGACCCAAGATGAACGACTACACCAACCTGTGGGATAACAACCCTGTATGTATTCCTGCTTGCTATGATGCAGACAGAGCATGGAAGATCGCATTCGCTTGGAACCTGTACACCAACGATACTCCTGGCTACGAGGATTCCGATGCTTGGAAGACCGCTTACTACAATGGTTACAGCGATACCAGATCCGTTGATGAGACTCTGGCTATGATGAGAACCAAGGGTATGATCACCTATCATTCTATTATTCCTAACCTTCAGTTTGGTCCCGAGCTTACTTGGAACATTGGACCTGGTAGCGCACCTATTTCCGAGACCGTTTCTGCAATCGCAGATACTTGGAAGGCATACATCGACGAGGCTAACAAGTAATTTGTTTGCCTAACTAAGCTTTAATAATAAGGGATGGGGTTTCCGGGACGCCATCCCTTTTATTATTTTTAAGGGGTTATGATATGATGAGAAAAAAGTTTGCAATAGCATTTATGGCCTTATTTATGGCATCATCCCTGGTACTTGGCGGATGTGACAAGGAAAATGGGAAGGTGAAGCCTTCCGAAGTGCAGACTACCGGCACGGAAGCTAAGGCAAATGAGCAGGAGAGTTCCTCGCAGGAATCGGCCGTGCAGGAAAGCTCCGAAGAAGAATCGAAAACAGAGGAGCCCAAAGAGCCATTTGTAGTTGACAGATCAGCGGCTTTTGAACTCCTATCGCATATTAATATTGGCTGGAATCTCGGCAATACCCTGGACTGCATAGGAGCCGGCGCCAGCGTTGTCTCCGAGACCTATTGGGGAAATCCCAAGACAACGCAGGAGATGATCGATGCAGTGGCTGCGCAGGGGTTCAATGCCATTCGCATTCCGGTAACCTTTGCGGAACACGTGGGGAAGGCCCCGGATTACGTGATCAACGAAAAATGGCTGGAGCGCGTTCAGGAAGTTGTGGATTACGCGGTAGATGCTGGCATGTACGTGGTATTGGATACTCATCATGAGCCGGATTATTGGCTGATCCCCAATGAAGACCATGAGGAAAAGGCCGTGGCGGAGCTCAGTGCCATTTGGACCCAGGTTGCTGAGCGCTTCAAGGATTATGACGAAAAACTGATCTTTGAAGGAATGAATGAACCCAGAGTCAAAGGATCTCCCACGGAGTGGAGCGGCGGAAACGTATATGAGAGAAAGGTTGTGGATCATCTGAACCAGGCCTTTATCGATGCCGTGAGAAGTACCGGTGGCAATAATGAAACCAGGCTCCTTCTCATCGTTACCTATGGCCAGAATCCCGGCTATAACGTCATAAAGGAGCTGACAATTCCCGAAGATAACAACATTGCAGTATCCCTTCACATGTATCACCCCTATTACTTCACCTTTGCGGGAGAGGGCGGAAGCTTTTATGATACCTGGGACGGATCCGAGAAAGGCTCTCTTGTAAGTACCGTGAAGCAGCTGGAAAAGTATTTCCTCAAAAAAGACGTGCCCGTCATCATTACGGAGTTTGGCGCCGTCAACAAGAACAATTCAGAGGAAATCATCAAGTGGGCAACGGATTATCTTAGCGTCATGAACAGCTACGGCATCAAGTGCTTTTGGTGGGACAACAACTGCTACAACACCAACGGAGAAAACTTTGGCCTCTTTAACAGAAAGGCCCTGACCTGGTATGACCAGGCACTTGCGGATGCGCTGATCGCTAATTCCGTCAGTGAATAGCAAACGAGATTTTTCAAGGGCGTAAAAAGGAATCTTCTAAAGGCGCAAAACAATAAATGCAACATAAAAAAGAATGGCAGCCAAAAGAGGTTGCCGTTCTTTTTTTGCCGTTAGTTTCATATGACAGGGTAAGAAGACTTTGGAGTATGCCATGACTTGCCGGGAAGCAATTCTTTCAGAACAAACTTATGATTACGTCACGGATTTTCCCGTGGAAGAAGCACTCAGCCTGAACTCCGTGCTATGCTACGAACCCGTGGATGACACTTATAACGTCATCTACGTAGACAATGCCTATCTGCCCAGTCTGGATCCCTATTTCTTCGAATATCAGGGAATTCCAAAGCTCTATGGCCTCATGCAGATCGAAGGTGATGATCCCATGTTTCCGTCCGGCACGCAGCAGGCGCCCTTCGACCCGCTTGCCCTGATCTCCGCCGGCATATCTCAGGTACAGGGCCCGCCCTTGAATTTAACGGGCGCAGGCACCTTGGTATGCTTTATTGATACTGGCATCGACTTTACGAATCCTCTGTTTCGAGACGAATTGGGACGAAGCCGCATTGAAGCCATTTGGGATCAGAGCATCCAGACGGGAACGCCCCCGGAAGGCTTTTTGTACGGCTCCGTTTATTACAAGGATCAGATTGATGAAGCACTGCAAAGTGCAGATCCGTGGGCAGTGGTTCCTTCAAGGGACGAGGTAGGCCATGGAACGGCTCTGGCCAGCGTAGCCGCCGGAAGCGTGGCAGGGACAGTCGTGGGAGGTCCGGCCGGCGTAGCCGCCGGAGGCGTGGCAGGTCCGGCAGCGGGAGGTTTGGCCAGCGTAGCCGCCGGAGGCGTGGCAGGGACAGCCGTGGGAGGTTTGGCCAGCGTAGCCGCCGGAAGCGTGGCAGGAACGGCCGCCGGAAGCCCGGCAAGTGCAGCGCCCGTACGGACGATTCCAGCCGGATTTCGCGGCGCGGCCCCTGAGGCCGGCATTATAGTGGTGAAAGTGAAACCGGCAAAAGAGTACCTGAGGGATTACTACCTTCTTCCGCAGGGCGCCTTGGCATATCAGGAAAATGACCTGATGCTGGCAGTAAAATTCTGTGACGAATTTGCACGAGTTTTTCAGCGCCCCATAGTGATCTGCCTTGGAATCGGAACGGCCATGGGCAATCACAACGGATCCTCCCCCTTATCCGCCTATCTGAATAAAATTGCGAAAAAAAGGAGCAGGGTTGTGGTGGCCTGCGGAGGAAATGAGGGCAATGGTGCGGGCCATTACCGTGGGGACCTGTCCATTCCCGTAAGCGGCGCAGCGGCAAATGCCAGAGACGTGGAAATCCGCGTCGCGGAAGGAAATGACGGATTTTATCTGGAACTATGGGGGAGACGCACCAACGTGATCAACGTGGAGATCCGCTCCCCCGGCGGTGAAGTGATCCCACCCATTCCGCTGGGGCTTCGCCAGAGCATTACCTTCAGCTTTGTATATGAGCGGACAAAAGTTACCATTTACTCAACGCTGATCGAGCCATCTTCGGGGGACGAACTGATCTATTTCCGTTTCGTGGATCCGACGCCGGGCATCTGGATCATACGGGTGATCGGGAAAAGTGATGCACAGGAAGGGATATTTGACATGTGGCTCCCACTGCTGCAATTTCGCCAGACGCCCGTGTACTTCCTAAGCCCCTCGCCGGACGTAACACTGACGGAGCCATCCCTGGCATCCGAAGTCATTACGGTTACGGCCTACAATCCTGCCAATGCCAGCTTCTATATTGAATCGGGCCGGGGGTTTGCCCAAAATGGCATACCAAGGCCGGATATTGCAGCGCCCGGCGTGGACATATCCACGGTATATGGCAAGCAGAGCGGTTCAGGCTTTGCGGCGGCGCTCACCGCAGGAGCCGTGGCGCAATTCCTTCAATGGGCCGTCGTGGAAGGAAATAACGTCATAGCGGAGACCCGCACCGTAAAAGGCTACCTGATCCGAGGAGCAAAGCGCGACGCCGACCTGTCCTATCCCAACAGAGAGTGGGGTTACGGCCGCCTTGACCTGGTTGGAACGTTCACCAGCTTAAGGGGCTAAGAAAGGAAAACGCCCGGACCTTCCGTCGCAGCGTCCGCACGCTTTCAGGCATATTTTGCAAAAATGGTCATAGGATTGTACAAAGCCTAAGGAGCTTAAGAAGATGAAAACCTATCCATTTCATAACGTTGTGCCGGTTCTCCTGGTCCTGGCCATGGCATTTCTGGCGGGGAAGGGTCTGGCTGACCTTATGACGGAAATGCACGAGGGGAAAGAAGGCCAGGCAGTGCAGGCACAGGGCCAGGCAAATGGCATTCAGGCGCAGGGCCAGGCAACCGGTATCCAGGCAGATGCCATGCAGCCAGGCGAAACGGCTAGCGCTCAGGCAACAAGTGCCGCCAGCGCATATGAGTTTGTGAATTCTTGGCCCTTTACCCTCAATGCCCCCTTACTTCCGGGAACGGAGAACTGGGGGCTGGGATTTGGTACGGAGGGGGCAAAGCCCGCCGGCAATGCCACGCCGGAAGAAATGCAAAAGTACAACGCCTATTTTGTGGCACCCGGAGATGAAAAGAAAATCTACCTGACCTTTGATTGCGGATATGAAAACGGAAACACGGAGGCCATTTTGGATGCTTTGAAAAAGCATGGCGCCCCGGCAACCTTTTTTGTGGTGGGCCACTACCTGAAATCCGCACCGGAATTGGTAAAAAGAATGGTGGCAGAGGGCCACGCCGTGGGCGACCACACTTACCACCATCCTGACATGTCTAAGATTTCGGATCCCGCCACCTTCCAAAAGGAGATGGAGGACGTAAGAACCCTGTTTTACGAGGTCACGGGGAAAGAGATGCCCGCATATTATCGCCCGCCTCAGGGAAAATATAACGTGGAAAACCTTAAGATGGCAAAGGAACTGGGATATGCCACCTTTTTCTGGAGCCTGGCTTACGTAGACTGGAACGTAAATGACCAGCCGTCGCGCGAGGAAGCCCTATCGAAGATGACCTCCCGCATCCACCCGGGGGCCATCGTTCTCCTGCACAATACCTCAAAGACAAATGGCGAAGTGCTGGACGAACTGCTGACCAAATGGGAGGAGATGGGCTACTCCTTCGCCCCCTTGTCCGAGCTCTTGCCACAGGAAAACCGGGAGGAATCCCGATAACTCGGTCATGCGGCCCGGCAATGTTCCTGCCGCCCTGCCCGGCAACATTCCTGCCGCCCTGCCCGGCAACGTTCCTTCCGCGCTGCCCGGCAACGTTCCTTCCGCCCTGCCCGGCAACATTCCTGCCGCCCGTCATGCCCTGCAATGTTCCTGCCGCCCTGCCCGGCAACGTTCCTTCCATCCTGCCCGTCTCGCAGCGCTTGCGCCGGATTGCCTACTCGCGGGATTTTGCGGTAATGATCCAGGGAGCGGGCTCCTGCTTAAAGGTATTGTTGCTTCCAAGCTTCGCAACGGAGATCTGGATGGTCTCCACGTCCTCAAGACCGAGGGACTGAAGCGTATTTTGGATGTTGGCGGCAACCTTGAAGTCCAAAGTATAGATCACCACGTTGATGCCGGGATTGATCTTTGTCAGGCAGGCCAGCTCCTGATCCGTGCTGGCGGAAGCCACCATAAACACGAGACTTGGTCTTGGGCAATCCTTCATGGTCTCGGCATCCACGTGATCGATGATCTTTACGTTATGTAGGCCAAAATGAGAAACGTTGTCCTCCAAAGTCATGCGGTCAGACCGACTGTATTCCACGGCGATCACGCTCCCCTCCGGAGCCTGCAGGGCTGCCTCGATGGCAATGCTCTCGCCGCCGATGATCACAAGATCGTCCTGAGGATCCACCGCCATTTTATTCAGGATCACCGCACGGATCTCGCTTCCAACGTAATGGATGGAGCCACGCTGGAATTTCTCATTGCTAAGGCCGATCTTTGCGGTATTTCTCGCATTGGGGTTCAGGATCAGCATGCCGGCGGAAGCATTGATCCCGCGGTCGATCATGTCCTTCACCTGCTGGTGCAAAATGGGGCCGGTGGGGTCAGAACCCTCATTATACCACACCTCACATTCGCCAAGACCTGCGCTCCACAGACGATAGAAAATGTCGTCAATGCCTGCGTTGGTAAACACCATGGTGGTCTTATGGGCCTCCACCGTGGGGATCACGTTCTTGTTCTTCTTCGTAATGTCGATCATCTTTACGTGCTCTAAGTCCAGCGTCGTATTCTTTGCGAAATACTGCAGCCAGCTTAAGATCACCTCATTTGTAAAAATCTGTTTCTCCATGGTAAAACCCCCTTAAGTAATAAGTTTCGTTAAGTCATTCCCGCGTGGGTTGAAACATAAAAACAATGACGTATAAACAGTATACCACTTTCTGTTACGTTTGTAAAAAAAATCTTGTCATTAGAGGGATGATATTTTATAATAAATCTGTTTTTTAAGACAAGTCAGCAATTCAGAATAGACAATCGTACCATTTAGGAGGAAAACACATGGGAGACGTTAGAGGTGAGCTTTCCCGGGAGAAGGTGCTGGTCATCGACTTCGGCGGACAGTACAACCAACTTGTCGCAAGACGCGTTCGCGAATGCAACGTATACTGCGAGATTTATTCCTACAAGACGGACCTTGAGAAGATCAAGGCCATGAACCCTAAGGGCATTATTCTAACCGGTGGCCCCAGCAGCTGCTATGAGGAAGGTGCGGCAACCTACTCTCCGGAGCTGTTTTCCCTAGGCGTGCCTGTGTTGGGACTATGCTATGGCGCACAGCTCATGAGCCACGTGCTTGGCGGCAAAGTAGAGCGTGCGTCAGCCCGCGAATACGGCAAGACGGAAGTGGACGTGGACGTTACCTCGCCCCTTTTTGCAAACGTTACGCCCCATACCACCTGCTGGATGAGCCATTTTGATTATATCTCCAAGCTGGCGCCGGGCTTCCGCGTTGTGGCGACTACGGCAAACTGCCCCGTGGCAGCAGCCGAGTGCCGGGAGAAAGGCCTCTATGCCATTCAGTTCCATCCGGAAGTGCTTCACACGGCGGAAGGTTCTAAAATGCTGTATAATTTTGTCCGGAACGTCTGCGGCTGTGCCGGAACTTGGCGCATGGATTCCTTTGTGGAAAATACCGTCCGCGAAATCCGGGAAAAGGTGGGAGACGGCAAAGTACTGCTGGCCCTCTCCGGCGGCGTGGATTCCTCCGTGGCGGCTGGCCTTCTGTCCAGAGCCATCGGAAAGCAGCTCACCTGCGTATTTGTGGACCACGGCCTGCTCCGCAAGAACGAAGGCGACGAAGTGGAGAGCGTCTTTGGCGAAGGAGGCCAGTTTGATCTGAACTTCATCCGCGTCAATGCCCAACAGCGCTACTACGTAAAGCTTGCCGGCGTCACCGAGCCGGAGCGCAAGCGCAAGATCATCGGAGAAGAATTTATCCGCGTGTTTGAGGAAGAAGCAAAGAAGATCGGCGCCGTGGACTTCCTGGCCCAGGGAACCATCTACCCCGACGTGGTGGAGAGCGGCCTTGGCGGCGAGTCTGCCGTGATCAAGTCTCACCACAACGTGGGAGGCCTTCCCGACTTTGTAGATTTCAAGGAGATCATTGAACCCCTGCGCAGCCTTTTCAAGGACGAGGTACGCCAGGCAGGCCTTGAGCTTGGCATCCCCGAGAAACTGGTATTCCGCCAGCCCTTCCCCGGCCCTGGCCTTGGCGTCCGCATCATCGGTGACGTCACTGCGGAAAAGGTCCGGATCGTGCAGGATGCTGATGCCATCTACCGCGAGGAGGTGGACAAGGCAGCCGCAGCCTACAAGAAGGAATATGGCAAGGACGCGCCTTGGCTTCCCAACCAGTATTTTGCCGCCCTCACCAACATGCGTTCCGTAGGCGTCATGGGTGACGAGCGCACCTACGATTATGCCATTGCCCTCCGCGCCGTGCAGACCGTCGACTTCATGACCGCCGAGTGCTCCTGCCTTCCCTGGGACGTCCTCCAGACAACCATGAGCCGCATCATCAACGAAGTCCGCGGCGTCAACCGCGTACTCTACGACATCAGCTCCAAACCGCCCGGAACCATTGAGTTTGAATAGTACAAAAAGTATGGAGAGCCTTGAAATATAAGGCTCTCCAAATTTTATGTCGCCAAAATGTCGCCGAAAGTCTAAGATTATGTTTTTCAGCGTTCTCTTCTAAATTATACGGTTAATACTTTTTCACAAATCCAGTATTATCCTCCCAGTTCTTTTAAACAGTTTTCAGCGAGTTTCAGAGGATATTGCATTTCGTGGATTCTGCCATTTCTTTTATCTTCTTCAGCTATGTCCATCCATGTTTCGTACGCTTTCTGCCATTCGCGCATTTCTTCATAACAGAATCCCGTGGAGTATTTTGCGGCACTCAAGGTGGCATCAAGCTCCAAGGCATGGTTCCAATGCTCAAAAGCTTCGGAAATCCTGCCAAGCCTTTTGCATAGGTCGCCTCCATAAACATAAAGAATGGCAAGCTCTGGAAACCGCTGAATTGCATTTTGAAACCATTGTAATGCGGTTCCTGATTCGCCGGCATAACTGTAAGCGGCAATCAGGCATACCCATTCTTCAGGATCATTTTCTGATGTTTCCAGCCTTTTTCGTTGAAAATTAATACCTTCCTGACCTCTTCCGATTTGGGAAAGAAAAAGCAACTTCTGTCGCCTGGTTTGCCAATAGACCTCGTCCTTTTCCCCATGAGCATTCAGCACTTGGTCAAACAAATCAAATCCTTTGGCGATGCAGTAAGTCGCCATAAATTGATGGCTAATCCCGTATAATCGCAAATCTTCCCAAGAGCATTTCCCTGTAGCCATCATTTTTTTGAATTCTTCGTCCGCCCGCACGAAATCAGAGGGTTTTCGTGATTCCTCGTAAATGGCGAAAAGACGCTGGGCGTAATTATCATATGCATCAATGTTATTCTTAAAAAGATCATCAATCGTAACGCAATACAGCTTTGCTATTTCCGGCAGTAACGTAACGTCGGGCAAAGTAGTGTTGCATTCCCAGCGGGACACCGTTTGCACCGTTACGCCGAGAAGCCTCGCAGCTTCCTCTTGGGTGTAATTCTTTTCCGTGCGCAGACGCTTTAGATTTTGGGCCAGTATTTGATTCATGGTTTTGCACCTCCTGTTATGAATGGTTTATCGAGGTCCCTCTTAGTAAAGTGTATCAAAAAAGCGGAAAGGATTCCACGGCACTTTTTGAGAGGAAGGTAACAATTTCTGATGGATGGGAATAAGGAAATTGCATTTTCGTAAATCCGTGAACCTCGGGAAATCAATTATGAATTGATGACGTCTCATAAAAATTGACGTGGAAATCCTGACGCAAATGCGTCAAAATGGAATTACAGACCGGTCGAGTAAATCTATATGGAGGCAGAGTATGACCTTTGGAGAAAATCTGAAAGAATTAAGACGAAAATCAGGCATCACGCAGGAGAAATTGGCAGAGCTTTTGTCCGTTTCCCCACAGGCGGTCAGCAGATGGGAGACGGACCTTTCAAAACCGGACATTTCCTTATTGCCGCCACTGGCGAATTTGTTTTCCGTCACGACGGATTACCTTTTGGGGATGGAAGACTATCAGAAAAACATGAGAAAGGCAGAATACGAAGAGGAATTTACGGACTATTGGAAGCATGATGACAAGGAAAAGAACTATGAAATTGCCTGCAGGGCGGTAGCCGAATATCCGGGAAACATGGAATGGCTGGAGTGGCTGGCTTCGGATGAATATTATCTCGCCTGCGTAAAGGAAGGGGAGGAAGCAGACGGATTGTATGAACAGGCCATCAGAAACTAAGATTACTGGCATCCGAGGGGTTAGAATGGAAACGGAAAGCCTCCAATCTTACTTCCGAGATTACATGGATCAAAGAAGAAGTGAAAGAAAAAGAGGAGTGGAGGCAGGAAGAAAAGGAGAAGTTGGAGTCGGATTTGAAGATGATGCGAAGGCTGGTTTGGGACAGGACGCAGCGAATTCAGACATTGGAAGAAGAGGTCAAAACTACCAAGGACCGAAACTCAGCCTATAAATGGTGGCTATGGTTAGTAATAGTGGAATCCTTTGGAATATTAAATTTTATAGAAATCTTACACAGTTTACCGTTTCCGATATGGTGGACCCATGCGGCAGTATTAGTTTTTGGGGGAGGGATATGGATTGGTTTTTTTAAGAAAATTGGAAGATAGCATATAAGAAAAGGGATCCTGATATACTTAGCTAGCGTAAAGTTTTTGCAGGAAACTAAAACAATAAAGAGGGTGTCCACTTTTTGTGATATAGTTATTGTTGCGACACAAAAAACAATACACAAGGAGAGACACCCTCATGAGAAACAGTATACAACATTTTATCGATTTTCGCATTACAAATCTTCAGGAATCAGCAAAGAAGTTTTCGCAGTCTCCTCAGGACATTGCCGGATTCGTAAACGCGGTGAAGGAGGAGGCCCTTCAGTTTGCCCTGGACTTCATGGGAGAGACCTTCACCACATGCAATGATGTGCTGAGGGAAAGCCCGGTCAGAAAGGCATCCTGGGAAGTGGTAAGGACGGACGAAAAGACGCTGCTCACCTCCATTGGCAGCGTAAGGTATGAAAAGACGCTGTTTAAGAACAAGAAGTCCGGAGAGCGAAGATACCTTGTAGATGCGGCGATGGGCATTGACTCCCACGAAAGGATCAGCGAGGACGCTGTGGCGCAGATGCTGGAAGAAAGCGTCCAGACCTGTTATCGCAAGGGTGGGGAGGCAGTCAGCATCCTTGACAAGGTCTCCAAAGAAACGGTAAAGGACAAGCTGCACGCGTTGGAATTCCCCGCGGAGGATGAGGCGGATCCGGTCGTTGAAAAGAAGGTTGTCGATTACCTGTTCATCGAAGCGGACGAAGATCACGCGTCCCTGCAGTTTAACGAGAAAAAGGGAAACCTGAAGAAATCAGAATCCGGGCGAAAACTGAACGGCATCATTACGAAGCTGGTGTACATCCACGAGGGCATCGAGAAGGACGCGCCCCAAAGCACGAGGCATCACCTTGTCAATCCGCATTACTTTAGCGGGCTGTACGAAGGGAAGGAAGGCAACAATGAGCTGTGGGATGAGGTTTGGAATTACCTTGATCGTACATACGACCTAAGCAAGGTGAAGAAGGTATATCTTAGCGCCGACGGAGGGGCATGGATCATGGCAGGCCGGAAAC
>ONSO01000009.1 GCA_900320485.1 uncultured Lachnospiraceae bacterium
TAAAGTTATACACTTCCACGAAACCCTCCGTCCCCGTGGGGAAAATAATCTCGAGTATGTCTCGCGTCTGAGCTGATGCAGTATGCAGACAAGACAACACGAAAACACACATAGAAACAAAAATCTTTCTCATATTAACACATATTAAGTAACCGTTCAAATAAATTTTCGGACAAAATTATCGTCAATTATTGGTAATTATCGTTTTTCGAGACGCCTTGGTGTCAAGAGCCAACAATTCGTTGAGCCTTTCTTTCGCATCGTCCAGGGGTTTTCCACCTCCAAATTCCAACGAACTGTAAACCGTATTCCCGTCTCTGTCGAGGATGTAGAAGAAAGGAACGAAGCCATTGTTGAAGAGAGGGGGACGTGGTCGTCCTTCTGGGCTGCCATCGAACTTCGTGGAGAGGTTTGCCCATGTGCATTTCGGCAGTTCATCCACCGCTTTCAGCCAAGCGTCTCTGTCTTCGTCGATGGTCACGCTGACAAATGCCACACGGTCACGACATTCGTCCTCGTATGTTATCAGTTCGGGTATCTCGGCACGACAGGGGCCGCACCAACTCGCCCACAGGTTCAGCAGCATATACTCCTTCCCATTCAGACACTCCTCGAAAGTATGGGCTCTCCCTGCCGTGTCCCACATGGGGAAAAGCCTTGCCACCCCACCCCGCTCTTTGCGAGCCAAAATGAGTTGCTGCAGTTCTTGCCCTTTGTCTGAGTTGCGCAACGACGGGGAGAAACAATCCAGAGCCATCTGCAAGGTGTCGGCATCCCACGATTTCGACAAGAGGTGCAATGCCTGGACGCTTTCAGAATGGGCTTTCAGGAAGTCTTGACTCCGAAAATGTTGAGGGGCATTGAAGAACACATCGTTGGCTTCAAAATCGCCATACTCGTCTGCAATGCGTCCCACGGACACCTGAGGCGTAAGCGAATCGAATGTAACCTCCGTGCGGCCATACCCCAATGGGATGCTTCCCCATCGTGCATGGGCGCCCTGCACCGCCAACCACACCTTGTCGTCGGCATCTCGTTCTTTCAGATACTTCAATGTGACTGTCACTGGCAGACTGTCTTTTTCCATCAGTAGCCGTCCATCCACTATCGGCAACGTGTCACATCGCTCTCCTTCCGCACCGAAAGTTACCTCCACAAAGCCTTCCGTACCTGTGGGGAAAATGACTTCCAGCACATCCTGCCTCAGTGCCGTTTGCTGACACGACAAAAAACCAAGACACAAGGCTACAATCATCATCTTTTTCATATCGGTCTTATACTTTACAAAAAAATGTTCATAAATCTAATTTTTTCCATCAAAGATTTCTGCTAATTTGGTGTACAATTCTTCTCCCATAAGGTCACGCGCCACAATCTTGCCTTGCGGGTTGATGAGCAGATTGTCGGGGATGGCATTGATTTTATAGACCTTGGTCACCAGCGACTCCCAGCCCTTCAGGTCAGAAAGATGCACCCACGGCATCTTCAGACTGGCGATGGCTTTCACCCACGGTTCCTTTTTCCCGTCCAACGAAACGCCAACGATGTCAAGTCCTTTTGTGTGGTATTTCTCGTATGCCGCCACCACATTGGGCATCTCTGCACGACAAGGTCCGCACCATGAGGCCCAGAAATCGACGAGCACCCAACGCCCTTTGCCAACGTACTCACTGAGTTTGTGGGTGTTTCCCAACGTGTCCACCATCTCGAAGTCGGTGAACTGCTGACCGATGAAGGCATCCTTCGCATCCCTGTCGGCTGCTTTCTGTTTATCTGTTCTGCCTGTTGTCACAACAACTGTAGCCGTAGCCAGCCTCTTTAGCCACTCCGCATATTGTTTGACCTTTGGATGCTCGGCGTAAGCGGGTTTCTCTTCCAGCATGCGAAGCAATCCCTTTGACCCAAATGCTCTTTGACCTTGCCATGGTCACGCAGTGTTCATACCCCGTGCCGCCTTCGGCCACAATAATATAATACCAGTCACCGATATGATACATATGAGGGCCCTCCGTGCAGCGAAGTCCGGAGCCCTTATACACCAGCTTTTGCTCGCCAATAAATTCAAAGGTCACGGGATCTACTTCCTGCACCAAAATGCCCTTGAATTTAAACAACATGTTGACAAGATACTTTTTCCCGTCCACGTCATGGAACAGGGAAGGATCAAAGCCAATGCTGTTAAGGTACGTGGGCTCGGACCATTCTCCGTAAATATCCTTCGCGGTCACCACGTAATTATGGGTATTGTAAAACATGCCCTTCTTAGACTTTACGTCCGTGTAGACCAGGAAAAACCTCTCCCCGTCATAGCTAAGGCAGGGCGCCCAGATGCCGCCGGAGGGGGGATTTCCAGTCATGTCCAGCTGGCTCTTTCTCCGAAGGGGCGAAGGGATCTGCTCCCAATGCTTTAAGTCTTTTGAATGAAACAGGCGAACTCCCGGCCACCATTCAAAGGTGGAAGTAGCCACGTAATAATCATCTCCCGCGCGGATAATGCTGGGATCCGGACAAAAACCTTTTAAGATGGGATTTTGAATCATGTCATGCCTCCTTACGTAAGTCTATTTAAAATATACTACGATTTTTCCCTGCAGAAAAGAGTTATCAAGAATTTTCATTGACTTTCCCAATGATCTCAGGCTATGATTAAGTAACACGAAGGAGGGGCCCAATTCGCGCGAAGGCGCGGCATCCTGAGCGAAGCGAAGGAAATTGGGAGGATGCCTTGTGTTATGCGGAAGACTCGACGAGAAACGGTTTTTATATTACACGAAGGAGGGATAACACCATGAATTATATGCCGGAACAATTTGGCGCCGCGGGAGACGGCGTCAGCAATGATACCGCAGCCATACAGGCCTGCATAGACGCATGCCACGCCGCAGGCGGGGGCAAAGTTATTTTGGAAGGAGGCAAGACCTACCGTGCCGGGACTCTGGTACTGCGCTCCTTCGTGGAATTGCATTTAGAGATGGGGGCAATGCTAAAGGCCAGCGATTCCCTGGAGGACTTTAATCTCTTCCATGATCCAAAGGCCAGGCCCGCGGACGTAGCCGTTCCCTCCTATGAGGACTGCACGTATACCGGTCAACCCACGCTCTTTTTCATATACGCCAAGGATTGTGAGAACGTTGCCATCACGGGATACGGGGCCATCGACGGAAACGAAGAGATCTTTTACGGAGAAGTGACTCACTGGCATATCGACGGAAGCTTTTATCCGAGGGTACCCCTGCTCTTTTTGGAGAACGTGGCACGTCTTTCCATTACGGGCGTCACCCTCCAAAACAGTGCCTTCTGGACCACGCACCTGGTGGGTTGCCGCGACGTCCTGATCGACGGCATCCGCATCTTAAACAATCTGAAGCTCGCTAATTGCGACGGCATTGACCCCGACCATTGCCAGAACGTCCGCATCAGCAATTGTCACCTGGAGACGGCTGATGACGGCATTGTCTTTAAGAATACGGCAGGCGCCATGAAATACGGGCCCTGCGAGAACGTAACCGTGACGGGATGTACCATCATCTCCACCAGCGCCGCCATTAAATTCGGCACGGAGAGCGAGGCCCCCTTCCGGAACGTGATCGTTTCAAACTGCGCCATCTCCCGCTCCAACCGCGGAATCTCCCTGATGCTCAGGGACGGCGGCCACATGGAAAATCTCCTGTTCTCTGACCTTACCATCGAGACCAGGGCTTTTGCAAAGCCTTTCTGGTGGGGCGAGGCTGAACCCATTGCCATAACTGCCGTAAAGCGCCGGGAAGACACGGCCGTCGGCTTTGTGAAGAACGTTGTGTTCCGGAACGTTCACTGCCGGGGCGAAAACGGCATCTTCCTTTACGGGGATGATTCCGTGAACGTTTCTGACGTAAGCTTCGACCGCGTCACCGTGGAGCTTGAAAAAAAGACGCGGCACCCCAAGGACTGCAGAGATCTTCGTCCCTGTGCCCTGCCTGAGCCCATTTTGGCCGGTGCGCCCGCCCTGCTGTTCATGCGGAACGTAAAAGGCGTTACGTTGGAACACTTTAGAGGCATCATAAATGAGAGCATTTCTCCCGAGGTTAAGACAGCCTATGACGTGGAAAACAGCGAAGGCTGCATCATGAACGGGAAGAATCTGTGACTGCTTTGGAAAGATTGCTTTTTTGGGGAAAGTGACATATAATGAAAGTTAAGGGTTCTGAAACCCTATGGAAAGAAGGAAAATCACGTGAGATATCAAACACAGGGTACTTGTTCCACGGCCATTGACGTGGAAGTAAAAGACGGCATCATCGAATCCGTAAAATTTATTGGCGGCTGTAACGGCAACACGCAGGGCGTCAGCGCTCTTGTCAAGGGCATGCCCGTGGATGAAGCCATTCGCCGCTTAAAGGGGATCAAGTGCGGTTTCCGCCCCACTTCCTGCCCCGACCAGCTTGCAAGAGCCTTGGAGCAGCTGAGCTAATAATATCGTAAAAGTCTTGAGGACGTGAAAATGAAACGAATCATACTGACTGGCGGAGGCACGGCAGGTCACGTGACTCCCAACATTGCCCTGCTCCCCTCACTGCGGGAAGCGGGATTTGAAATTGAATACGTAGGTTCTTATGATGGCATCGAAAAGCGCCTGATTGCTGATTTTGGGATTCCCTATCACGGCATTGCCACGGGAAAATTCAGAAGATATCTGGATCCCAAAAACTTTTCCGACCCCTTCCGCGTAATGAAGGGATACCTGGAAGCAAAGAAAATCCTGAAGGAATTTCATCCGGACGTGGTATTTTCCAAGGGCGGTTTTGTCAGCGTGCCGGTGGTGTGGGCTGCCGCGTCTTTAAAGATCCCCTGCATCATTCACGAGAGCGACATTACCCCCGGGCTTGCAAACAAGCTATGCATCCCCGTTGCCAAAAAGGTTTGCTGTAATTTTCCGGAGACCTTGAAAAAACTGCCCTCCGGAAAGGCCGTGCTCACCGGATCTCCCATCCGGAAGGAATTGGCGGAGGGAAATGCCCTGGCCGGGCTGGAAGCCTGCGGCTTTACCTCCGCTAAACCCGTCATTCTCGTCATGGGCGGAAGTCTCGGCTCAGCCAACGTTAACCAGGCCGTACGCTCAGCCCTGCCGGAGCTCCTTAAGGATTTCCAGATCATTCACCTTTGTGGCAAGGATAAGGTGGATAATCTCCTGCTGGATCAGGTGGGTTATAAACAATACGAGTACGTAAAATCAGAGCTGAAGGATTTTTTTGCCGCCTGCGACCTGGTGATCTCCAGAGCCGGTGCCAATGCCATCTGCGAGATCCTCGCCCTGAAGAAACCGAATATTCTCATCCCCCTTTCAGCGGAAGCCAGCCGCGGCGATCAGCTCTTAAACGCCGCTTCCTTTAAGGATCAAGGCTTCTCCGTCGTCATCGAGGATGATGACCTGACTGCAAAGTCCCTGACGGAGGCCGTCCGGGACCTGTACGCGAACCGGGAGACCTACGTAAAAGCCATGTCTTCCAGTAATCAGATGGATTCCGTGGCCACCATCATGGGACTCATCAAAGAAGCTGCCGGCATGGAATCGCCGGAAAACTAATCATTTCAGACAATCCTTGCCCCGGCACGCGCGCGGAGCATAAGATCGGAGAAGCAGTCTCATGGCCAAATATAAAGTAATCGACCTCTTTGCCGGCGTTGGCGGCTTAAGCTACGGCTTCGCCCACAATGACCATTTTAAGATCGTCTTTGCCAATGAGTATGAAAAGGACATTGCGAAGGCTTATTCCTTAAATCATCCCGGCGTCAAAATGATCAATGACGACATAAGAAATCTGACTGAGGAGCGTATTTTGAAGGCAACCAGGGGACAGTCCATCGACGTCCTCGTGGGTGGTCCCCCCTGTCAGTCCTACTCCACCCTTGGCAAGCGCCAGATGGATGACAGGGCATGGCTCTTTGAAGAATATTGCCGCATTCTTTCCATTGTGAAGCCTAAAATGTTTCTTTTTGAGAACGTGTCCGGACTCCTGAGCATGCAGGGCGGTCGACTGATCGAAGTGATCAAGGAACGATTTCACGAATTGGGATATGAGGTGGTAAGTAAGCTCCTAAATGCCGTGGATTATGGCGTTCCCCAATATCGGGAACGAGTGATCTTAGTCGGCATGCGCGGAGAAAATACCTTTGAATATCCGGCACCCACCCACGGCGAAGGGAAGGGACTTAAACCTTACGTCACCTTAGAGCAGGCACTGTCCGACCTTCCAACGATTCCCTGCGGCGGAAGTGCCCTCAAATACGCTTCCAGGCCTAAGAACGCATATCAGCGCTACTTAAGAGAGAACAGCACTGTCCTGGAAGAATTCACCGCACCTAAAAATGGGGAACGGATCAAGGCCATCATGGAGGCCCTGCCCGACGGCGGTTCCAAGGAAGATCTTCCCGAGGAGATCCGGCCTACCAGCGGCTATGGCAACACCTATGCGAAGATGTGGTGGAAAAAACCCGCGCCCACCATTACGCGGAATTTCGCCACGCCTTCCTCATCCCGCTGCATCCACCCCAGGGATTCCAGATCCCTGACTACCAGAGAGGGCGCGAGACTCCAAAGCTTCCCTGACGACTACAAATTCTACGGAAGCCGCACCCGCAAAAACCTCGAGGTAGGCAACGCCGTACCGCCCCTCCTCTCCATCGCCCTCGCCAAGCAGGTGGAAGCCGCCTTAAAATCCTGACCCCCGGGGGGAGCAAAATCCCTCCCCGCCAAGGGCCTGCGGAAGGCCACGGGGAACGGAAGCCCCTCCCCGCCGTCAGGCACGTTCGCACTCCGGGTGCACCGTAGCGGTTCTAAGGCGTCAAAATACGCCGCCTAAGAACCGACGGTTGGCACACGGGCCTGACAGCGGAGAGGGGCTTTGTTCCCCTTGGGGTTGCGTCTTGTTCCGGTGGGGAGGGGCTCCCGTTCCCCGGGTCTTTGCTTATTCCTCTGCGTAAATGGCGCGGGCGCCGCCCACGTATTTTGCGCGGGTTCTGGCACAGACCACGTGAGCGTCACCGATCTGGGTCGTGCGGATGCGGACCGGCACCGCCACGTCCCGAAGATGCATCCCGATGAGCGTATCCCCGATATCCATGCCGGCATGCGCCCTTACGTGCTCCACCGCCACCGGCTCCTCAAAGAAATTGTAAGCCGCCGTGGCAAAGGACCCTCCCGCCTTCGGCTGAGGAATCACGTTGACGATCTCATATCCATACTTCTCCGCCGCCTCCCTCTCAAGGATCAGCGCCCGGTTCAAGTGCTCACAGCACTGCGCCACCAAAAAAACGCCTGCCTCCTCCGTTGCCTGATAGATCCCGCCAAAGACCATCTCTGCAAGCTCCGGACTGGAAAACGTTCCAATGCTGGCGCCGCCCACCTCACTTGTGGAACATCCCACCACAAGCATGTCACCCGCCTTCAGCTTTGCCTCCTCAAGAAGCTCTTTTGCCGCCTTATAGGCTTCATCGCCCATCATCATCATTTCATTCATAACCATCTTGTTCTACCTCCGCAGGATTCTTCATCCAAGGCCTTCGAAACTTCCTCACTTTCCTTATTCCACTGACTCCAGGTTGCGCCGCTTCCATCTTGTCCCCGCGGCGGTACCACGTTTCCTGATCTGCCGGTCTCTCCCCTCCGGGGCATGCCGCTCCCTTAACCTGCGGGAGCGTTCATCCTACGAACAGATGGTCTCCCCCGGCTTGCAGGCAACGATACGTTCCCCGTCCATCATCCATACGGCAATTGCCGAAGGGTTATAAACCTTCTTCCCGTCTGCGGAGAATTCCAGGTTCCTCAGGGCATTTACGTAATTGCAGATCTCCAGATTTGTCGCATACCAGACGTCCTCCCTGCCCTGCATCTTTTTGCAAAATTCCTCCATCATGCCCCAGGTGCCGTCACGGTCAAACTCATAGCTGTGGCCCCATACGTACATCAGCGGCATCATGCGGTACGACGGGGAATTCAAAAAATTCTCCCCGATCTCAAAAAGGCGCGCATCCCCGTGATGACAGGTGGGATTCCACTCCATAAAGTCGGCCGGGACCCGGAAATCATGGGTACTGTTTACGGTACGGGAGTACTTAAGCCCCACCGTTCTTGCCACCCGCTTCGTCCTCTCATCATAGCGGCCATAGGCATAAGACAAGCCCTGCACCATTCCCTGCATTAATTTTTCCAGCGCTTCCCTGTCCCTGCCAAACTCCATGAGGAGCTCCTGCTCCGTAAGAAGCAGGGGATCCTGGTGAAACACACCGTGGCAGGCCACTTCATGTCCCTGATAAAGATCCCTGATCTCCTCTCCGTCAACAAAAGGCCCCCGGTGATTAGCATCCCCAAGTCTCCCGGAATTTAAGTGGAACGTGGCTTTCATTCCATACCTGTTAAAAAGCTCCACCAACCGTCTGTCAAACGTCTGACCGTCATCATAGCTGAAGGTCAGCGCCATGTGTTTCCCCCCAGGCCAACAATACTGCATCTTCTGCCTCCTCTCAAATGCTTAAACTCTTGAGTCCAAAATATCCCGCTAATAGAATCGCCAAAAATACTATGTTTGCCACCGTAAAATACTTAAAATACTCTCCCTTGCGCTCCGGCATCAGCTTTGCCACGTACTTATAGGAGATCAGGCTTGCCATGGAGGCGATCAGCGTCCCCATGCCGCCAAAATTAACGCCAAGGATCAGCTCCCTGTAATTCTCCGTGAATCCCGAAAGCAAAAGGGCTGCCGGCACGTTACTGATGGCCTGGCTTGCAAGAACCGCCACGATCACTTCCCGTCCATTCACGGCCTCCGCCAAAAACCGGGAAAAAGCCGGAACCCTTCCCATGTTTCCGATGAACACAAAAAATGCCACGAACGTAAGCAGCAGGCAATAATCCACTTTCTTCATGGTCTTCACGTCTAAAAGGGCCACCGCCGCCAGCGTCACGCCAAAGGTCACGGGCCAATCCACGATCCTTGCCACCGTCAGGAGACTTAAAACAAATAAAATGCCGTAAATCACAAGGAGCGCTTTATTTCTAATGCCCCGGTCCGGCGCCGCGGCGTCTTCTCCCGCCTTCTTCGATGCCATGCCGCTTTCTCCCGCCTGCTCCGTTTTCAGCATCGCGCCGCCATCTTGCATTTCCCGGCTCTCCGCCGCGCCATTGCCCATCTGAGCTTCCGGCCCCCTTCGCTTCCCTAGAATGACCGTCCAGAGTACCAAAGTCACTCCCGCCAAAATGGTATACGGGAGACATAAGCTGATAAATTCCAGAGTGCCAAGACCGGCCTTCCCGTAAAGATAGAGATTCTGAGGGTTACCGATGGGCGTCAGCATGCTTCCAAGGTTGGCTGCCAGGGTTTCCAGCGCCACCACCGGTATGGCAAATCTTCGAAGCGTTTCCTCCCCTAAGAGCTCCAGCACCGTAAACGTAAAAGGCACAAAGGTGATCAGCCCCACGTCGTTTGTGATGAGCATGCTAAAGAAGAATGCCAACAGTACAAGCACCAGGGAAACCCGCGTGCTGTTTTTCCCCGCCTTGCCAAGAAGGGCCATGGCAATTTTGCGAAAAAGCCCCAGCCGCTGAAGTCCGCCGATCACGGCCATCAGGCAAAACAAAAGGCCCAGCGTGCGAAAATCCACGTAATCCAGATATCCCCCATCCGGCGGGATCACAAAAGAAGATATTATTGCAAGGATCACTGCCACCGTCAGCACGATCTCATTTTTCAAAAATTTTGTCAAACTTCTCATTTGTTTTTCATCCGTTTTTTTATTATCACTATACACCCATCATCGTATCTTGTCATTAACAACCTTGTCCATTTTCTCTTATTTTCCGCATAAATACTGCCCGCTTGGAAAAGCTAGAGGAAGAATTATAAAAAAGGAGTCTCATAACCATGGACGTGAATGCAAATGCTACCCTTAAAACCAAGCTTTCGGAAAACATAACGCTTCTAAAAGGCTTGCTGCCCTTAGGCCGGAGCTTCGACCTTATGACAAGAGACCTTCTTTTCGGCGACGTAAAAGCCTTTTGGATCGGCCTGAATGGCTTTTGCGTCTCGGAAATTCTTGAAAAAATGTTCAGTTCCCTTCAGGAACCTCGCGGTGATTCCCTTTCTGCAGCCACGCTCCACGCCTACGTGGAAGCCCGGGTGGGCATTGCGCAGATCAGCTACGCCTCGGATCTTACTTCCATCTGTGACAAGCTGACCAGCGGCAATTCCATCCTTCTCGTGGACGGTTATGACGAGGCCGTCATTTTAGATACCAGAGCCTACCACTCCCGCAGCGTGGAGGAGCCGGAGCTGGAAAAAATGACCCGGGGAGCAAGGGATGGTTTCATCGAGATCCTTCTCACCAACGCCAACCTGATCCGCAGGCGCATCCGTTCGCCCCGCCTTGTTTTCGAAATGCACTCCGTGGGACAGGTTGGAAAAACGGACGTCTGCATTGCCTATCTGGAAGACCGCGCCGACCGGACGCTCGTAAACAAATTATCTCAAAAGATCGATGCCCTTCAGATCACGGCCCTGACCATGGGGGCAAAAAGTCTGGAGGAGCTCCTTGTAAAACGGCGCTTTTTTAATCCCCTGCCCAGTCTTCAGATGACGGAGCGGCCCGACGTGGCGGCATCCTACCTTGCGGAGGGTTACGTTCTTGTTTTGGTGGACAACACTCCCATGGCCCTGGTGCTGCCCTGCACCATTTTTCATTTCACCCAAACGGCTGAGGATTATTACAAAAATCCCCTGGTAGGCACTTACCTGCGTTTTATCCGGTTTCTGTGCATTCCCGTTGCGCTGCTTTTCCTGCCCCTGTTTTTGCTCCTTACCTCTTACTATCCACAACTAGCAGAGTCATGGCACCTGATATCCACGCAGATTCCCTCCAAAGGGCATCTGTTCTTTTACGTGCTGGTGGCGGAGTTCTTTCTGGCCATGTTCCAGTATTCCGCTTCCTTAAGCTCCGACCGTTTTTCCGGCGCCCTGTCCATTGTGGGCGGTCTGCTGATTGGTGACATGGCCGTCAGTTTGCACTGGAGCACCTCAGAAGTATTATTTTACGGCGGCATTACGCTGCTGGCCACCATCTCGGTCTCCTGCGTGGAGCTGTCCGATGCCCTGCGGCTCTACCGCATGTTCCTGATCCTGTGCATTTATTTTGGCGGCGTGCCGGGCTTTTGGATCGGTTTGGGGCTGGTACTGTTTTCCATCTTTACCACTCCAACCTTTGAGGGCTACAGCTACTTTTGGCCCCTTGTTCCCTGGAATGGAAAGGCCCTGAGAAATCTGCTTCTCAGGACCCCTACCGCGAAAGCCCAGCCCACAAAGGTTTGGAACCGCTAATATGAATTTTTACCGTGTGCTAAAATATACGTCGATGCCATCTGCAATGCCCTTGGCAATCTTGTCCTGATAATCCTCCGTGGCCATGAGCCGGTCTTCCGTCTCATTGGTCATGTAACCCATCTCCACAATGGTCACGGGAACCTGGCACCAGTTGATGCCGCTCATGGAATCCGTCTCCCAGATCTTTCGCTTTTTGCAGCCGCATTCCGCGCACAGGCCGTCAAGCACGGCCGCAGACAGATCCCTGCTTTCCTGATACAAGGCGGCATTGTAGGGATTGTTCTTCGTCTGGCAGATGGTCTCTGCGCCATTTACGGAGCTATCCGTTGATCCATTTGCATGGATCCGGATAAAAGCATCCGCGTTTGCATCATTGGCAACGGCTGCCCGTTCGCTGTTACTGATATTTACGTCATGCGTCTCGCGCACCATGATCACGTCATAGCCCCTGTCCAAAAGGATGGTCTGAAGCTTTTTTGCCACGATCAGGTTCAGCTCATATTCCGTCTGACCGGTAAAACGCCCGGTGGTTCCGGAAGAAACCTTTGCCTTCATGGTGGATGATCCCGGGCCGTCCGGCTCCTTTTCATAGTTTCCCTTCGCTTGATGCCCCGCATCGATCACCACCAGTTTCCCGCCCGTTCTCACCGGCACCGCCGTGGGCTGAGGCTGGCTTTCCGCTGCAGGCTTGCTTCCCTCCGCGGGCTCACTTGCCTCCGTGGGCTCACTTGCCTCCGTGGGCTCACTTTCTTTTGCCGTCTGGCTTTCCGCTGCAGGCTTGTTGCCGTCTGCCGCGTCGCCTTGCGCCGCCTGATTCTCCCCGGGGTCCTCTCGGATCTCTTCCCCCTCGTTTGGCTGCGCTTCGTCCTCCGCATGGCTCACCGTCATGCCGTCGTCCTCCCCGGCACCGTTTTCCCCGTCCTCGCGGCTCGAGGCTTTATTCTCCTCCGTCTCGTCTCTTTGTGCCGGCCGGCTCTCCTCCGCGGAAATCGGCATGCCAGACAGAATGTCCGGCGCGTTTTCCTCACCGCCGCATCCTGCGAGTAACACACACAGGCACGCCGCCGCAATCCAGGCGGCAGCCCTTACTCTTTTCCCTCTCAAATCAATTCTCTCCCCTTCACGTAAATCTGAACCTATTGCACGTCCCTCGCGGGATTCAGATTTACTTCGTAAATCTGAACCTATTATATCAAAATTGCTTGAATTTGGGAACAAATATATTTACAATAAAAAGGTGACGGAGATCGAAAGCCCCCCTTTCCGGTTTCCGATGCTTATAAGGAGTCGACGTAAATGATCAAAATTGACTTAGTCACCGGATTTTTGGGGTCCGGTAAAACGACTTTCCTGAAAAGATATGCAGAATTCCTTGTGGATCAAGGCTTTCAGGTCGGGATCATCGAGAATGACTTCGGCGCGGTAAACATTGACGTGCTGATGCTGCAGGACCTTCTTGGAGACAAGATCGACGTGGAGCAGATCGTGGGCGGCAGCGTCGTGACGGACTGGAAGCGGCGTTTCCGCACGAAGCTGATCTCCATGGCCATGCGGGGCTTTAACCGCATTCTGGTCGAGCCCTCAGGAATCTATGACGTGGACGCCTTCTTCGACATATTGGGCGAGGAGCCCATCGACGGCTGGTATGAGGCCGGCAACGTCTTCACCATTTTAGACGCCTGCATGGAACAGTCCATGTCAAAACAGGAGGAATACCTCATGGTATCCCAATCTGCCAACGCCGGAATGATCCTGCTCAGCAAGGTGCAGGAGGCCACGGACGAGGACGTCGCCCGTACCATCCGCCATCTTGACGGCATCATGAAGGAATTTAAGTGTACGCGAAGCTTGAAGCCGGAGGATTTTCTCATAAAACCCTGGGAGGACCTGACGGATCAGGATTGGAATGCCATTTCCGGCTGCGGCTGGGTCCGGGCAGACCATGAAAAGCTTTGGTTCGACCCGAAAAAGGCTTTCTCTTCCCTGTTCTTTATGCACGTAAAGCTCACCGGGGAAGAACTGGAAGCTACCCTGGACAAGCTCTTTCAGGACGCGGATCTCGGAACCGTTTTTCGCGTAAAGGGCTATCTGCCGCTGCCGGACGGTAACTGGCTACAGCTCAATGCCACGGCGGGAAAGCGCATTCTGAAGACGGTCCCCAAGGGCCAGGAGATCCTCATCGTCATCGGTCAGGATTTACGGGAACCGCTCCTTAGGCCCTATTTTTATCCGCCGGAGCACTGATCGTCCGGATATACCGGTGACCCATAAATAATCCGGCTAAAAAGCCTTCACCGGCAACCTGAAAATTTTAAGAAAAAAAGGAGAACCCTTATGTCAGATATTTTTTTAGATGCTCCCTCTCCGGAGGAAAAACCTTCCAAATCCCCCAATGTCTTCTTGCAATTGATCAAGGGATTTTGTTATTTTGCACTATTTTTTGCCAGCCAGATGGCGGCAATGCTGATCCTCATGATCTACTATGCCGTCAAAAAAGTACAGGAATGGCAGCAGCTCGGCCAGCCCATCGACCGGAATGCGCTGTCGGACTACATGCTCCAAATGGTTCAGGCAGACTCCAACGGGCTTTTGCTCATTTATGCGCTCTTGCTTGTCCTGTTCCTTGTGATCTTCTTTGCCATCCGAAAGAAAAATTTCTTTGAGGAAACCGGGATCCGGAAATTTCCCGTAAAGCTTCTGCCCTCGCTGCTGATCTTAACGGTGGGCCTGATCCTTATGGTGAACGGCATCTTGAACCTCCTCCCTGCCTCCCTTTTGCAGGGCTATTCCGAGGCTTCCGAGTTCCTCGGCGAAGGCACCTTAGTCATGTCCCTGCTTACGCAGGCACTGCTGGCTCCCCTCACGGAGGAGCTGACCTTCCGCGGTCTGATGCTCAGCCGCTTCCGCAAAGCCATGCCGCTGTGGGTCGCCATTGCAATCTCCTCCGTGACCTTCGGCGTGGTGCACGGTCATCCCGTCTGGTTTGTCTATGCGACCTTGCTGGGAAGCTTTTTCTGCGTGGTCTACAGCCGCACGGGATCCATCCTTAGCACCATCCTGATCCATGCACTGTTTAATGCCTTTGGAACCGCAATGTCCTATGCTCCTGAAGGCGTTGGCATTCCATTTGCCGTCATCATCCTTGCGGTGGTTCTTGGCATTCCCATTACCGTTGCCGGCTTCCATATGCTCTTTCGTCAAACCGCCCATAACAAGTAAGGAGTGCCGCCGTGAACGTTTTATCTTTGGAAGACATTTGTCTGGCCTTTGGCCAACGCAAAATATTTGACCATGCATCCTTCTTCCTGCAGGCCGGGGAGAAGGTGGGGATCATCGGCATCAACGGCGCCGGAAAGTCAACGCTCTTAAAGCTGATCGCAGGCCTGGAGACACCGGATGAAGGAAAGCGGACCGTGGCGGGAAGCCACCTGATCCGCTTTCTTCCCCAAACTCCCGTTTTTTCCCCTGAGGAGACCGTTCTGGAGGCAGTCCTTAAGGATAACCGCAGGGAGGACAACGTTACGACCCTGGAGGGGGATGCAAAAAGCATGCTGACCCGCCTTGGCGTCACGGACTTTTCCCAGCCCTGCAAAGAGCTGTCGGGAGGCCAGCGGAAAAGGCTTGCCCTGGTCAGCGTCCTTCTGTCTCCGGCGGAGATCCTGGTCCTGGACGAGCCTACCAACCACTTAGACAGCGAAATGTCCGACTGGCTCGAAAAAACTCTGCGTGACTATCGCGGAACCCTGTGCATGGTGACTCATGACCGTTATTTTCTGGACAGCGTCTGTGACCACATTGTGGAGGTTGACAAGGGGAACGTCTACTCCTATGACGCCAATTATGCCGGCTACCTCGAGCTGAAAATGCAAAGAGAGGACATGGAGAGGGCCAGTGCCAGAAAGCGCGCCTCCATTCTCAGGAATGAGCTTGCATGGGTTCTGCGTGGCGCAAGGGCCCGTTCCACAAAGCAGAAGGCCCGGCTGGAGCGCTTTGAAGAATTAAAAAATACCGCAGGTCCGGTGACGGACGGCCAGGTGGAGATCTCTTCCCTGTCCTCCCGGCTTGGGAAGACCACGGTGGAGCTGAAAAACATCCGGAAAGCCTATGGTGACAAGCTCCTGATCGGGGATTTCTCATATAATTTCCTTCGGGACGACCGCGTGGGCTTCATTGGTCCCAATGGTTGCGGGAAATCCACACTGATGAAAATGATCTTAGGGCTGGAGTCCCCGGATGCCGGTTCCATTGAGATCGGCCAGACCGTGAAGATCAGCTATTATGCGCAGGAAACGGATACTTCCGTCATGGATCCCGGGCAGCGCGTCATCGATTACGTTCGCGACGTGGCGGAATACGTGGATACTCCCGAGGGAAAGATCAGCGCCTCAAGAATGCTGGAAAAGTTTCTCTTCGAGGGCGAGGATCAGTATGGGCTGCTTGGAAAGCTGTCCGGCGGCGAAAGAAGGCGTTTGCATCTGTGCAGGGTGCTGATGAGCGCTCCCAACGTTCTCGTACTTGACGAACCTACCAACGACCTGGACGTAACGACCCTTCAGATCCTGGAGGACTATCTGGATCGGTTCCCCGGCATTGTCATCGCAGTCAGCCACGACCGGTATTTTCTGGATCGCATTGTAAGGCGCATCTTCGCCTTTGAAGGCAACGGCACGATCTGCCAGTATGAGGGCGGCTACTCGGATTACGCAAAAAAGCGCGCTTTGGGTAGTTCTGAAACCGTCATCTCGAAAGGCACCGCTCCCGAAGCTGCCCAAGGAAAGTCAGAAGGCCCGGATCCCGCCGCATCCAATCGCGGGAACCAGCGTCAGCGGAGGCTGAAATTTACTTATCGGGAACAGAAGGATTATGAAACCATCGAAAGCGAGATCTCCGCTTTGGAGGAACGCATCGCAAAGCTGGAAGAAGAACTTTTAAGAAATGCCCGTGACTTTGTAAAGCTGGGCCAGCTTACCAAGGAAAAAGAGGAGGCGGAGGCGCTTCTTGAGGAAAAAATGGATCGCTGGATGTATCTGGAGGATCTGGCTGCCAGAATTAACGCCGGGGAAACTGAAGAAAGCTAAATTTTTTTCTTGTCAGAAGCCTTTCCGTTTACTATAATAAGAGCAGTAACCTGGTTAATGAACCTCAAAATGACAAGGGAGATAACGTAATGGGATTGTTTGATAAATTATTTGGAGCATCCGGCAATGACGTGCTGAACAAGCTGAAGGACGTGGCCGAAAACGTTGCAAAGGAGGCGGAAGGCGTCATCAATTCTGCCGCCAACAGCATTGCCAATTCCACTTCTCAAAGTGCATCAGCAAACGCAAATCCTGCCGGTACGGGCACTGCAACCGCAAGTGCCGCAGCCGCAAGCTCTTATGCCGAGTCCGGATTTTCCTGGGGACCCGAGATGCCTAATGAGCCCAATCAGTTTAATTATCCCGGCACCTATGACGCTTATTTCAGTGCAGTGTTTGCCGAGGCCTTTCCTGAATATCGCGTTAGCAAGGAGAGCGTCCGCAAGGGCCGTGCCACCGTATTCACCCTTTGGAATGGCGACGCAAAGGCACTGGTTGTCGAGGTTATGGCGCAGACCAGCTCCGCTGAATCCATCCGCTATGGCTGTGCAAAGGAGCACGTACCTTATCTCCGCTTTTATTACAATCATCCCGGCTGGTGGAATACCAAGGCTTACGTGATCCAGCGTGCCCGGAAGGCGCTTGGCCTGTAAGTTTCGCCACCGCACCGTACGTACCTTTTTCATGACAAAAACAGAAAGAGAATGCTTAGCGCCTGTGATGGGTCCGGCGTGGAACAATCGTGGTTTCGCAGGCAGCCGTTTCACGTACGATCCCGTACAATCAGGGAATTTCCCTGATTTTAACGACTTCTCTTTCTGTTTTTTATATTGCCGCCACCATTGATGACGCGCGGCGTGAGGAAACCTCCATGTCACTGCTCGATCAGCTTTCCGACCCGGTTGTCTGGGAAAAATTTTATGCCTATAAGACCTCCCTCGCCTGCCCTAAGGACATAGAACGGCAGCTGCGGGGTTTTCTTGACGCAAAAGAATACCTTTCCGTCAGCGAAAGCATCCTTAGGACGGCGGCAGCGCCAAAGGAATACCCCTTCCCTCTTCCGCGGCGGGCGGTGATCAGTAAGCAGAGTTCCCAGAAAAAAAGGGTTGTCTACACCTATCCGCCGGAGGAAAACGTGGCGTTAAAGCTTTTGACCTATCTCCTCCTTCGGAAATATGACAACCTGTTTTGTGACGCGCTCTTTTCCTTTCGTCCCGGAAAAAGCGCCCGGGAGGCCATCCATTATCTCCGACAGATCCCGGACCTGCATAAAAAGTTTTCTTATAAGGTGGACGTAAGCAATTACTTTAATTCCATCCCAATAGAAAGGCTTCTGCCGGATCTGGAAGCAGTGACAAAGGACGATCCCGCCCTGTTCTCCTTCCTAAGAGCCCTGCTTACCGAGCCTCTTGTCCTGACCTCAGATTCTGAAGGAAACCTTCAGCACCTGAAGGAGCAAAAGGGAATCATGGCGGGGACACCCCTTGCTTCCTTTTACGCCAATCTCTATCTGCGGGACATGGACAGGTGGTTTTATGACCAAGGCATTCCCTATGCCAGATACAGCGACGACGTGATCCTTTTTGGCGATACCCGGGAAGAAGTTCTTGCCCTGGCGGAAAAGCTCCGCGCCTTCCTTTCGGAGAAAGGCCTTACGGTAAATCCTTCCAAGGAGGAGCTGCGTTCACCGGAGGAAGGCTTTGTCTTCCTCGGCTTTTTCCTGAAGGACGGACGAATCGACGTGGCGCCTGCCTCCCTGACGAAAATGAAACAAAAAATGCGCCGGAAAACCCGTGCCCTGCAGCGCTGGAAGAACCGGAACGGCCTGCCGGGAGAGAAAGCGGCAAAGGCATTTGCACGCATCTTTCACCGGAAGCTTTTGGAGAGCTCTGCGGACAGCGACTTAACCTGGAGCTACTGGTATTTTTCTACCATCAACACCACGGAAAGCCTTCACGCCATTGATCTTTATGCGCAGGAGTGCCTTAGGTACCTGATCACGGGCACCCACGGCAAATCCCGCTTTAATGCCAGATACCAGGATCTGAAAAGCCTGGGCTATAAAACATTGGTGAATGCCTATTATGCTTTCCCTGAAAGGACAAATTCGAAATGAACGTAACGGAAAATGCAACGGAAAAGAAACCTAAGTTTTACAAAGTCATTATCAGCCAGATCACGGGACTGTTTCTCCCCATCATCAATTATCTGACTGCCGCCAGCATCCTGAAAAGCGTCATCATCCTGCTGGCAAACTTCCACGTGATCTCCGCAGAGAGCGGCGTCTACGTGATATTTTATGCCGTTTCCGACGGATTCTTTTTCTTCCTGCCATTCTTTCTTGCCATGACCGCCTCAAAGCAGTGGAAGACGGATCCCTTCATCTCCCTGCTCATTCCCGTGGCCATGCTCTATCCGGACGTGATCGCGGTTTTGGAAAATGGTCAGGGACTGAATTTCCTTGGACTTAACGTTCCCCCCGCGATCTACCATTCCAGCGTGATCCCCGTACTCCTTGCCATCGGCCTTCTTCACTTTGTGGAAAAGCCCTGCGACAGATTTATCCCGGAATCCATCCGCGGCTTCGTAAAGCCCCTTGTCTGTTGCCTGATCGTACTTCCCCTGACCTTCCTTCTCTTTGGTCCCATCGGCGGATGGATCGGCGGCTTCCTTACAAAGCTCTTTTACGTGCTTTATGACTTCAGTCCCATCGCCGCCGGCGCCTTTATGGGCTTCTTTATCCAGCCCATGGTCGTTCTCGGCGCACACTGGAGCATTGTCCCCGTAAGCATCACCGCCATTGCCATGAACGGCTACGACGTGATCATGCCCCTTCTTGGCGGTGCAGTCTACGGCCAATGCGGCGCCTCCCTTGCCATGGCTTTCATCACAAAAAGCAAGGAACAACGCTCCGTCTCTTATCAGGCAGCCCTCTCCTGCGCCCTTGGCGTTACGGAGCCATCCCTGTTTGGCGTTACGGTTCCCTATCCCAGGGCCATGCTCTCCGCCTGCATCGGAGGTGCCATCGGAGGCGGACTTGCCGGATTTTCCGGCGCCCACTGTACCTCCTTTGCCTTCCCCAGCTTTGTGACCTGCGTGGCTTTTGTGGGACAGGGCTTTGCCTTGTTCCTTCTGTCCATGGTTGTGGGATTCCTTGTAGCCTTCCTGCTGACGCTCCTTCAGCGCAAACATTTCCTGAAAAATCAATAATCTTACGTGACTCTCTTGACAAAGCCTTGCGTATGTAGTATGTTTGTATTGCTACAGGTAATACAGACAATACATTCTTTTGCCGTAAAGGAGAGTCAGAACATGTTAGTGATCCGTGATCTCAAAAAAATATATAAAGGCACGACAAAAGGCATAACCGGCGTCTCTCTCCACGTGGAAAAAGGCGACGTTTATGCCTTTATTGGTCATAATGGCGCCGGCAAGACAACGCTTCTAAAGGCCATCACCGGAATCCATGATTTTGATCAGGGCGAGGTTTTCATTAATGGGGTGGACCTGAAAAAAGCCCCCCTGGAGGCGAAAAAAAACTTCGCCTACGTCCCCGACAACCCGGACATATATGAGTTTATGACGGGGATCCAATACCTGAATTTCATCGCAGACGTATACGGCGTGTCTGCGGCCGACAGGGAAAGCCGCATCGCCCTGCACGCTGAGCGCTTTGAGATCACCGCTTCCCTCGGAAATCTCATCTCCTCCTACTCCCACGGCATGAAACAAAAGCTTGTTTTGATCTCCGCTTTTTTGCATGATCCCAGGCTTCTCATCATGGACGAACCCTTCGTGGGCCTGGATCCCAAGGCTGCCTTCCTGCTAAAGGAAAGCATGCGGGAGCTGACGGCACGGGGCGGCGCCATCTTCTTCTCCACCCACGTTCTGGACGTGGCGGAAAAGCTCTGTAACAAGGTTGCCATAGTCAGGGAAGGTCAGATCATCGCCGACGGCCTGATGCAGGACGTTCTAAAGGATGGCGTCTCCTTAGAGGATCTCTTCATGGAAACAGTAACCTCAGGACCATCCGGTTCATCAAAATAACGGGCCACAAAGCAAATAAAAGGAGCAGACCATGAAACACTGGAGTGCATTTGCAAGATTAGAACTTATGAATCTCTTTGATTTCAACATACTAAAACACGTAAAGGACCCTGCAGACAAAAAAAGACGAATGGCCCTTTTGGCAGCCTATGTCTTTGTCGCCATTGTCCTCGCCTGCTATGTTGGAGCATCCTCTTACGCTCTTATCACATTGCACGCAGGGCGCTACGTTCCGTCCGTTTTCGGCCTGTTTGCCAGCCTCATTGCCTTGTTTTTTGCGGCCTTTAAGGCAAAGTCCGTGATATGGCGCGAGAAGGATCTGGATCTCCTTGCGTCCCTTCCCGTAAAGCCCGCGCCCATTGTGTTCGCAAGGTTGCTGCGCTCCTACGCGGAAGGGCTGATCGTCACGCTGCTCATTCTTCTTCCCTGCCTTGTGATCTTTGGAATCTTTGAGCGGCCGGCATTTTCAGGTTTTATGGCCATGTTTCTTGCCATATTTCTGCTGCCCATCCTGCCAACGACCCTTGCCGCCTGGATCGGCATGCTCTTTTCCGCCATCATCGCAAGAAATCGTCACAAAGTACTTACGGAGACCCTTCTGGCAGTGATAACGGTTATCGTAATGTTTTTACTGGGGACGCTTAGCTCGCCATCCTTCGGGAAAATGACGGGAAATCTGTCCGAAGCGATTTTGGAGACCTTTCAGAAAATGGAAACCTCTCTCCCGCTCTTTCGTGCATGGACGGACGTGGCGTCAGGCAAAAACCTGCCGGGTCTTTTGTTCTACGGCCTGGCCTCCCTGCTCCTTATGACGCTTACCTTGCTTTTCATCAGCAAGGGCTTCTTTTCCATTACGGCAAGGCTCTATGCCACGGGCGCCTCGCGGGAATATCACCTTTCTTCCCTGCAGGCAAAGTCCGTGATGACTGCCCTGATAAAAAAAGAAGCCGAAAGGTATTTCTCCTCCGGCATCTACGTAAGTAATACAATTGTCGGCCCCATAATGGCCATTTTGTTTGCGGTGTCCCTGGGCTTTTTTGATCCCGCCGGCCTCTTAGCAGGCGCCGGGGAGATCCCCGTAACGTTGCGTTTTCAAAACGGCATTCCCTTCCTGTTAGGGATGATCTTTGCCATAATGAGCATTTCGGCATCCTCCGTTTCCATGGAAGGAAAAAACTGGTGGATGATGAAGGTACTTCCCCTGACTAAAAAAGAGATCCTTCACGCAAAACTGGCCTTTAACCTGCTCTTTTGCGCTCCTTTTTACGTTCTTACGGAGCTGATCCTGCTCTTTACCGTGCCTGCCGGGATCTTGGAGCGCCTGTCCCTTCTTCTGGTGCCTGCGGAACTGATCCTGTTTTCCGTGGTTTACGGTCTGTTTCTTAACCTGAAGCTTCCAAAGTTCAACTGGGAAACGGAAGTCGAAGTCGTAAAACAAAGCGCCGCCACGGGCCTTAGCATGCTTGGACTGTTTATTGCCCTGATCCCCGGCATGGCCCTTTGCCTTCTTCCGGAAAGCCTGGCATTCCCGGCTACCCTGGCTGCCATGCTGCTGATCGGCGCCCTGACGCTCCTTCTCTACAAGGCGGCACTTCGCTCGGAGCTTCCGTAAGATTACGCTTCCGGGTTCTCAACCTTTGCTTCTTTTTTGTTCGCAAGCTTTTTCCTGATCACGCCGCAGATCACGGTGACAAGTACGCTGATCGCCAGTACGCCTCCGCCGATCAGCAGAGCTTTGAAGAGGGAACTCTCCTTCGCCATCTCCTGCGCAGCTTCCGCGCCGGATCTCTCCGCCAACTCAAAGAACTCCATGGATCTGCCAAAGAAGTATTGCCGCAGGTAAAGCCCTGCGATCACTCCCTCGCAGACAAGTACTGCCACGTCCCAGAAAATCAGGTTTCCGATAAGGCGGCTCTTCCCTTTCTCCTTCTTTTTCAGGAAGATCAGGGCTAAAATGATGCTGACAATGCTTGCCCCGGCGGCCAAAAGCAAAGGAAGATAACGCTTCCAGAAAGGCTCCTTGCCAGCCTTATGGTCCACGTACGTTTTGCTGCCGGCCTCACCGCGATACAGCGTGAGAACGGATTTCGCTTCATTGCCGTTTACGTCCCGTGCCACCAGCTCTGCCACGTTTTCACCAACACTTAAGGCAAAGGCATGGGAAAAATCTCCCTGCTCTCCGATCGTTACCTCCTCGCCATTTACAAGAAGTACCTCAGCGCCCTCAACCTTACCGATGAGAGTCACTTCCTCCGTCGTAAAGTGCTTACCGTCAAGCTTCTCAAAGAGAGTAATGCGGGGCGGGATCGCGTCATAATACAGCTGATCATCGATGACGTAACTGATAAGGTCACCGGAATCCATCCTCGCATAGACGGTGTTCCAGCCATCCTGCGCGGGGAAAGCGATCTCCCCTTCACCACTGACGCGATAGGTTCCCTCCTCATCGTTGATGCGCACAAAGAGCTCTCCCTCGCCTTTTTTCGAATATTGGATCAGGATCTGGGCGGAAGAGGAAACCTCTCTGGTCGCCTTCGTCAAATACTCTTCGCCCAGCGTAACGGTCTTTCGCTTTTCCGCAGACCAGATCCGGTCATCCCTGGCGGAAAGAACAATCTCAAGCACCTTCGTGCCGGCAGTATAATAAATCTCATCCGCATGCACGTCCCTGTCATATTCCTTGGTGATCAGAACCTCCCCGTCCTGGATCGCCGTCAAGCGATACCCTCTGTGATACCACTGGAGATACTCCGACCAATCCACGGTACAGGTCAGGTGCTCCTGATCGATCACCATGCGGAAATCCTCCACGGCCTGGGGCTCATTCGGATTCTGATAGTTAAAGGTTTTCGACGTTGCCGCGTCAAACAGCTCCACGTCACCGTCATAGCCGTAAATCTCCAAACGAAGCGTATACGTCCCGCTGGACAGATCGTTGAGCCTTAAGTTTACCTCGCAAGACTCATTTGCATTGGCATAGCCATCACTGATCTTCTTATCGTCTCCCTGCTCCTCGCCGCTGACGGCAAAGATTTCGTAATTATATCCGGAGACGTACTCACTGTCTGCCTGAAATACTACGGGTATCCTGTCGCTTTCCGTCATGGCACCCAGATCAAAGCTCTGGATCCAGAGACCGTAATCATCCTTGATGACGGAATAATCGATGGAAGCATTCTCCCCAAAGTCATATTCCACCTGCCAGGTGCCGGCCTGCGCGTCATGAATGCGGTAGGTAGCCCATTTCTCACCCTCCGCGAATTCCACGCCCTCGTCGCCTTTGGCCTTCCTCTCTCCCGAGGGAGAAATAAATACCACGTCCACGGTCTTTACGTCAAACGTAAAGTTCACCGTCAGGTCCTGCTGCCTGGAGAGGGTCGTGATGGCGGAGGTTGTCGTCTCCGCATGCACCCTTCCTCCGCTCACCAAGATCATAAATAATAATACAACTGCCAATAACTGAATTCTGATTTTCCTTGTCATTTCACGCCCTACCTGTTAAATGATCCTTTTTCGTTACCCATTTTTCCGTTATCGTCGATGAAATAGTAGCCACGCGAGTTACGGTTTCCGAGGTTATTGTTGTAGACAAAGACAAGCTCTCTCCGGCCGTCATGTCTGGTATAAATTCCCAGCGCGTAATCTCCCTGCTGTCTGTCACCGGCGTGGAAGAGCCACCACTTGAAGTCATAAGCCGCAACGCCGTTAAATCCGACTCCCGCGAATCTGGAGTGGGCGGAAACCTTTCCGGTTCCGGAGAAATCAAGAGACATGCGCTTATCCATTCCTTCCCACATAATGCCCAGGGTCAGTTCCGCATTCAGTCCCTTTACGTCAACGCCATCGAGTCCCAGGAGATCATTGGTGTATTCGAAATTACCAAACTGTGCCTTTGCCTTTGCCAGCGTGATCTCCTCAAGCAGCTTCAGCTCTGCCTCCGCTTCCACCCGGAAGGGGTTCGGGCGAAGGCTGGCCTTGGTATCCGGCATCTTTAACAGGCTAATGTCTCCTATATACTCTACCAGGGCAGGTATGTATTCACTTGTCTTTAAGCAGGAGAGTTCCGCCGAACCCGTAAAGGTAAGGCGCGTCCAGTCATGAGCCTCCATGGCATCCCCAATATCCGAAACCTGGAAACCAAAATTATTGATCACAATGGGCACCGTCGTGGGAATGGTAATGCCTTTGGGCGTCTTGATCTGGATCTTTCCGGAATCCGGGATCAGGTTATTCTTCCAGCCAACCTCCGCACTAAAGCCCGCTTCCTTTCCGCCGATAAAGTCCAGATCAACGCTTACCTCCGCGCTGTATTCCCCTTTAATGGAATTTGCCTTAGCCTTGATTCCGCCGGAGAATTGTACGGGCACTTTGAAGAAGCACATGCTCTTTTCTGACGATTTCGGGCTTCCTACCTCTGCCTCAAACACAACGCCCACGTTCTTTGCCGTCAGGCTCGCGCTGCCGTTAAAGGAGAACTTGAAGAAATCATCTCCAACGCCCGCCGCATCCAAAATCTGGTCCTGCATCGGGAAGAGCGTAGTACCTGTCTTATAAAAGATTCCGATGCTGCTCGGCCTAAGCTGAAGCGTCGGTGCATCCAGATTTACCAGCTGATAGATCATAAGGGGCGCCGTGACAATGTCATCCACCCGGTACTTCTCATAATCTCCCGAAACGGCTATGTCATTGTAAAGCTTAAAGTTATTCAGCTTCGGCACGTCTAGGGAAATACCCTTGTCCGCCAGGATCTTTCCGATGCCTTCCGCCGTGCCCTTGTAATACTCCACGTAAGAACCGCCATTATCACTTACCCTGATCTCACTGGAGTTTTCAAGATCACCGTCCAAAACCAGATCCTGCTTAAAGTGAAGCCAGCCGTTCAGCGTGACGTCACCCCTTAAGCGGACCTTATTCGTTCCCTCGTCAATACGTTCCGTGGAGGTGAAAACGTAAGGTCCAAAGACGGTCTTCTTTTCACTTCCCGGCTCCACGACTGCAAACCCGTTTGCCAGAACAAGCTTCTTCCCGTTCAGGGATATGTCAACGTTATAGGATCCAACGGCCACGCTGTAGGGAATGGTAACGTCATAGGTTTCCGAATCCACAAAGCTTGTTTCCAGATTATAATCGATGACGCCGTTTAAGGTGATCGTAAGCTTCTGGTCCTTGTTAAATCCGCTACCCTTCAGCTGCACGGTCACGTCCTTCATGCCCTTGTAAATGCGTCTCGGGTTCAGGCCGGAAATACGAAGCTCCTGCTCTGCCTTCAGACCGCTGCCGTCCTGCCCTGCCTCTTCCGCGCCCGGCAGGGAATAGTACTTCACGTCCCGTACCTTCTCTTCGGGAAGAGATACCTCCAAAGTACGGCCCGTCATGGTCAGGGTATCTACCGCACGGTACTTGATCTCATACTGACTGCTTAACTGGGAATGCAGCATGTCATAAAATCCCGCAAGGCTTGAACTGTCGGAAACATAGACAAACGAGCCGTTTCCGTACTGCGCTATGTTGGTCAGATACTCCGTGTCCACGCTGTTGCCAAGACCCATGGTATAGATCAGCACGTTCTTATCCTGCGCGGGAAGACATAATCTGCTGCGAATGGCCTCAATACCCTGCTTGGTGTTGTCCTGGCCGTCCGTCATGACGATCATGACGTTGTTCACGCCCTGCGTCGCCTGGAACTGGTCAAGACAAATGACTGCCGAGTTAAACATTTCCGTACCGCCGCCGGCCCGCAAGCCCTGAGCAAACGTAATGAGATCATCCTTGCTCGTTCCAAAACCCGCGGAGCTGCCGATGGCATTATTAAACGTAACAACGGCAATGTCCTCACGCTCGTCCTTATCCTGCGCAAAGGCGATCACGGCGTCCTTCAGGTCTCCCATGGCATTACTCATGCTTCCCGAAACGTCGCAGAGCAAAAGGATCTTGGACTGGGTATATTCTACCTTCTCAATGGTAAAGTCCGTGATCTGTGCCCCACAGTCATAGATTTCCAGAAGCGGCTTGATCTCGTCGGGGCCAACCCCGTATTTACTGTCGATCTGTACGCGGGCCGTGATCTCCTCAAACCCGGACGTATCGATCCGCCCGATGGTCACGGCACTCTTTGCGCGGCTCACAAAATCCACGGCCGTCTGTGTAAAATCCTTGGAGCCTAACGTGTCATCTTCCTCTCCGGCTTCCTCCTCTTCCTCATCGGAATCCCGCTTGCCGGAGCCATTATTGTCAGGCGTTGCAGGCTGATACTGCGGGGAAATGATCTTCTCTACGTTGACCGTCAAAGAGTGGTCCAGCACGGTGTTCACGTATTCCGAAACATTCTTGATCTTCTCCCCGTCGCTCTCCGAATCCCCGTTGATGACGGAGATGATCTGCGTCATGCCTGCCACGTAGGAATCGTCCTTATTTTCCTGAGAGCTGTAAATCGCCTTACTGAAATAAGAATCCGTGGTAACCTCATCGCCAAAATAATTCTCGATCTTTGCCAGCTCAAGATAAACCTTTGTCTCATCCGGTCCGGCCTCCTCCTCAAGCGCCTGCATCAAAAGGATCTTGATCTTTCCAAGAACGGGCTCCTTTAACTGATTTGTAAAAGCATCGATCCTCGCCTTTAATGCCTTGCGCTGTGCTAAGCTCAGTTCTTCGCCGTTTTTTTCAAGGATTTCACGCATTCTCTCCTTTACTTCCTGCGCCAGCTCCTTGTCCATGGCCTGAAAATCCTCGGAAAAACGCGTTTTCTTCACCAGTTTACTCATGTAAAGCTCTGCGGCTATCATGAGCTCGTGATAAGAAGAATCCGTACTCAAATGCTCTGCCAAAGAGGAATAATTGCCGGAGAACACGTTTGCCTTGATCCATGCCTTATTGACGCACTCAAGCTGCATGTATTCCGGCGCATTCTCCTCCATCTCCTCAAAAACGTGCTTATACTTACGGAAGATCTGCACGGGGTCGTTCCGATCCTCCCCGCCGTCCTCTTCGTCATCCTCCTCACGGCTGCTTTGGTCTTTCTTTTCCGCCTGCACCGATCCGCCTGCCTCGGAAGCCTTGGACACCTCCCGCACGGCCCTTACGTAATCCGAAACCTCCTCCATGTCGGGGTAGGCATCCTCCATGGCCGACTTGATCTTCTTAAGAACTTCCTCCAGGGAAAGGCCCTTTTTCTCCGTCCCGGACTGATACTGCTCCTCGTCGTAGCCGTAATCCTCCGGCTTTTCACCGATATGACGCAAATAAGCCATCATCGCAAGGTCAGAAGAATTGTCCCGCGCCTGCTCCGCAGCATAGACAACCTCGGCAGCCGTAGATGCGATCAGCTCCGTTTTCTCGGCAAGATACTGATAAAGTGCGGCAGCCTTATCATACTCCTCCTGCCAGAACGCAAGTCTTGCATTCAGAAGCCGACACTCCTCATCATATCCATACTGTTCACCGTACTGATCCAGTACTTCTTCCGCCGCATCATACGCCCCGCTCTGCCCAAGGGCATTGGCAAAAGTGATCATCTTCTCCTGCGTGAGATTTCCCGCCTTCCTGCCCGGCGACTGTGCCTGATCCTTAACGCCAAAAGTAATGGCGGTCACGCAGGCGGCCGTCAGAAGAAGGGTAAGGAATATCCCGCGAAAGTGAAAAGCCTTTCTTTTGATCAGAAGGCCTAACACGACGATCACGCCCGGGATCAATCCCACTCCAACCTGCAAATATGCATTCATGCTTCTTTTCCTCCAGAAACTGCCTTTGGGACAAATGCCGTCCAAAAAAGCCTATAATCATTCAAATCCTAACATCATTGCACTTTTCTGTCAATATTTGCGAACACACCCGCCATTCAAATTGGTCTTTGATCATCGTTTGTCCCTAAATTTTTTCATAAAAAAAGGCCGGCCGGAATATTCCGGTCGGCCCTTTTTACTTATTTTGCAATAGTGCATCCAGCCTTTTCGCACCTGCGGTCTTATCCCTCGATCATGATGGTCTTCTTCTCAGGAACCTTGGGTGCTTCCTTTTTAGGCACGGTCAGCTTCAGAACGCCATCCTCGAATTTCGCCTTCACGTCCTCCTCCGTGACGTTTTCACCAACATAGAAGCTCCTCTGCATGGAACCTGCATAGCGCTCTTGCCTGATGAGTTTTCCTGCCTTATCCTTCTCATCCTTATCCAAACCCTTTGCTGCCGCAACGGTCAGATAACCATTCTCCAGATTCAGCGTGATCTCATCCTTCTTAAAGCCCGGCAGATCGATGTCCACCTCATATTTATCCTCGTGCTCGTGCACGTCGGTCTTCATCACCTGCGCTGCATGCTTTCCGTAAAGCTTCTTGTCCACGTCTCCAAATCCTTTGAATACGGGAAAATCAAAGTCCATCAGGTCATCAAATAAGTTTTCATTAAAAATACTCGGGTACAACATAGGTCATTCCTCCTTTTTATAACTTTGTCCTTTATTGTTACCGAGCATCGGAAGAGTTATTCAATCCTTGGTTCCTCTCGGTCACCTCAAATCTTTTTCCTCTTCCTTTGTTCTACTTGTGTTATAACACTTATTATTAGCACTGTCAAGAGGTGAGTGCTAATAAAATCATAAAAATCCAATAAAATAAGGGTTATCAAAGTATTAAGAAAGTCTAAATTTGCCGGTTTGACCAAAACTTGACCAAAAATTCTTTCAGAAGCCCTTTTTCTGCGCATCTTTGTTCATCTTATGCAATAGAAAACCACCCCTCAGAATGAGAAGTGGTCCTGGTCCTCCATTGATAAGTCTTATTTATGCCAACCTAATGATACCTTCTGCTTTTTTCGACACACAATTTATACCCATCTGTCTTGTCTGCTGAAAACTAACAGCTTATTGTATTCCACCAAACTTAAGTCGCACTTTTCTATGCACCATATAAATATGTACCGAATTGGTAGCCAAAAATTTACCCACATAAAGCTTGTTCGTTTGTAGACTTATTTTCCTTCGTCTAACATTAACTGTACTCTGCTCTGAATTGTTTTACATACAGTTTCAAGATCCCTGTCGCCATTTATATAGGAATCAATCTCGCTATAGACTATGAATCTGCACTTTGTTGCCTCAGCACTCTCAACAGTTCCAACATCCAACATTTGTTGTATAAGGTCTATATCTTTCTGGGTAACCTCATATTTTTCAATATAAGAATTAATTTCAGGTCCCCCTGGTCCATCCGTAACATGAACCTTCTCCTCATATTCACCTAGCACAAGATTCTTTTCATGTTCAAACATTCTGTTTACCGAATAGCATAAACCTCCACAAGACTCATGCACGGCCTCCTGATATGCAGATGTCTTCTCATCCCTCAGCAAGAAAAACTCTATAAAATCATATGCTCCATCCTTCTGCCTTCCTTTTGACAGAATTGCCAGATTATCCCATGACGAGAGAATTGAAACAAAGTTGCCTTCGTCATTCGGATAACTCATGACCGTGATTTCATCTCCCACCTGAAACCTTGTCCTTGCGATCCATTTCAGAGTTTGCGTACCCATCGTAATTAACAGCCTGTCATCATTATCCGCATCCAAGCCGGTAATCGGGAACTCCTTTTGTTTGAATTTTAAGTTTTTAATTCGCTGCACAAGCATTTTAAAATCATCTTGCTCAAATTTTGCCTCCCCCTTTTCAAAATCCACATATTTATTCAGATTTCCAAAGAAGCAATAGTCAAACATATTCATTTGGTTAAGTTGCGCCGTTCCGAAAATTTCCGGATCCGCTTCCAGCCACGAAAGAAATTCATCTACCGTCCATGTTTGTTTGTCACCGATCTGTGATCGTTTTCCAGCAATCACCTGAATTCCGCAGGCATTTGTGACACCAAATAGTTCCCCATCATTTCCACCAAACAATCGAAAAACATACTTTTGAATCTCTTTCTCGGAAAGATTCTCTGATTCTTCCAAATAGGGCACCAAATCTTCCAAAAATCCTTGCTCATAAAATTTTCTAAGCCCTGCTATGTCACTTAGGAAAATTAAGTCAGGGGCATCAGAAGAGGCGATCAGCAGTGAAGGATCGCTGGGTTCGCTGATAACTTCGACCTGGTAACGCTCGTTGAACTGATTGTATTCCTTAATCAGATATCCAATCGAAATCTCTGCAGTTCCATAGGGATCATATAGCCGTACAATTGTCCTTCCATATTCATCTTTATCTGAATCCTTTTGAGCTTCTGTTTCAGTTTCTTCAGATTTTTTCGTAAAAGACGAAACCTGCGGCATGTTATTTATTGCGCTCTCCCTCGGCCATAAAACGAACCAAAATTCATCCTGTTTCTCCCACATTGTCAAAATTTTGTCCTGCTCCATTCCGATGAATCCACCTAAGTCAAATAAGTTCTCCGTCTCTCCACTATCTGGTGCAATGGATAGAATTTTGCCTTTCGCTATTGTTAGAATTTTTCCGTCCTCCGTAACGATAAGAGGGGTGCCATTGCCGTCGGTAGATATGCCATTACTGAAAGATAAGGTTTTTATGTCCATTTCAGCTAAATAGCATTTTTTGTTGTCATAATAGCTAACATAAACATTATCATTGCCACATTCAATGCTTGAAATACATACCTTAGCATACTCGCTTCCCATAACAAAATTTCCATTTATATCAATATAATTTATTACATTTCCTCCATACAATAAGTACTCGCCATTTGACAGTCGACAAATTCTGTTTACCAGATCCGATTTTAAGTCGGATCTGGTAACAGCAGTCTCATTTATGGCATCGCCTTCCATGTTATATTCTTTTATGTAATATTTTTCATTATCGGAAAGCAACACACAGATTTCTTCTCCGATCTCTTTATTTTTATATCTGACTACAGATTCTATGCATTGATCATCTGACTCGAAAACAATCCTCTTATTATTCAGATCCTTGTCAGCAGAAATAAGAGAATAATGTGAAGTTGTGGAATTCGATTCTAAAGCATAAAACACGGAGCGCTCGGTAATTGCAAACCCTTCTGGAAGAAACCGATAACCATCTTCCGCTTCAAATGGCACTGACTTCTTTTCATGAGAAAAGAAGCCATACCGGCAGTCAGTCTCTCTGATTTTCTCCTTTTTCAGATCTGGATGAGTACATGCTGACAGCATGAAAAAGAGGATCAAACATAATAGTAACGATGATTTTCTAAATAGCATAGCATTACTTCCCTCCATCAATTTTTAGATACAGTCGATTACTCCCAAATTCTTCAACTGACTTTGTCAGCATGTATTAAAAAACACTATATAAACTATCTGTCAAATGGTGAATCCATTATATATATGAATAACGTGTTTCTTTCGTTTGATATGTCACTGAAAATGTTTCTTTAGGGTTTTTTTCTTTTCCGCAGATACAAACCCATGTTCTTGTGTAAACTTCATAGATTTCATAAGTTGTCTCAACCGCAAGCATATCATGTCCTAAAGGATCTTGTACGTGATATGTTATCTCAGATTTTACCGTACGCGTCCTTTGTGTTAATACATCATAGCATCTGTGATTGTATTGATGATCACCATAATCTCGTACATCAAGGCACACCTCTGCATAGCTGGTGGTTGAAACTCCAATAACCATAATCAGTGCCAAACAAAATGTCATAAAGCTTTTTCTTATTAACTGAAACTTCGCAGTTATAAAACTGCGAAGTTTCAGTTAATCTTACTTTTTCATCTTCCGTTTCAAATAATACAATTTCATTTTCTTTAGCCATATTCATTTTCCATATTATTTCTCGCTGATGCCATTCTCATTAAGCTTACGCTGCATCTCAACATAATATGAAAGCAGTCTAAGCACATATCGTGCCCCGGCGTGGGTGCATTTCGATTTGCCGTGGGTGCATTTTCCGTGGGTGCACTTTTGCACCTATGCACCCCCAACCAATTCTAAATTTCTATTTTACTAGTCGATATCTATAAAATTTTAGCCATTACCAACCTGCATAATACAAGCATATTATTCAGCAATTCCTAATTTTCAAACAAATTTTCCAGTCCAAGCAATATTGCTCCGTCTTCCGCTGCATGCCTTATTACGGAGTCTTCATACCCTGACTTGCTGACAAAATACATGTACTTCTCCTCAATGTGCGGAAAAGCCAACATCGCATTCTGTAGATCTTCGTACTCTTTGTGAGGCATTTTCGAATTTCTGAACTTGCATTCCACGAACATGCCCTTCTTCCCCGTTTTGTCTATCATAAGAATGTCAACGTCATCCTCAGCCTTAATGCAAGGATTGTTCCCCCACCACTTTCCAATCTTATAAGGAACAAAAGGCAATTTCCCTTGTTTTGCCTGACGAATAAAATACTCCTTGCATATTCCCTCAAATGCTTCTCCCATGTAATCAGATATTCCGCTCATGATCTCTTCCGATGCTGCGCTGGCACCTAGCATTTCGTAATATGCATTATTCGTAAACTCATATCGAAACCAAAAACGAAAAAAGTTGTCCGTTAACCTATAGATACCCTTGCGACCGCTCGCATCTTCCCCACACGGAACGATCTTTTCAACAAGTCGCATTGTCTGAAGAACCACAAGATACTTTGACACCTTGCTTTTTTCCTCATGCAGATAATCAGATATTTCCGATACCTTATTTCGCCCGTTGGCTATCGCACTCAAAATGCTGTTATACACATTCGGCTCCCGAAGCTCCGCCTTCAAGAGATTGGATGGTTCTTCGTTCAGATAAGCACCTTTACGAATGATTGCCTTCGCTATGTTTTTCTCTATCGAATCCTGATCATCAAACGCTTCCAGATACCTGGGCACTCCTCCCAGAATGCCATATGCGATCAGTTTCTGCGTGGGAGAGTATTTTGGAAAAAACAGGCTGCTCTCATAATAATCAAAAGGAAGTACCTCCATGCTTGACGTCTGTCTTTCATGAAGCGGACTCTTATTTCCCATGATGTCGGATTCCATAAAACTTACCGATGACCCGCAAAGTATCAAAAAAATATTTTTATTGTTTTTCCACAAGTGATCTATTGCATGCTGCAGGATGGATTTTATAGTTGGATTCTCTTCCGCAATAAACGGAAATTCGTCAATGATCAGCACCGTCCTTTCATCAACTTTCCTGTCCACATATTCAAATGCATCTTTCCAGCCTTCAAATGATGCTATATATGCACCATCAAGTACCATCTGCACCATTTTTGAAAAGTCTTGGAGATTCAGCGAATCATTTTTCTCCTGTGCAGGGAAAAAAATGGAATTTTTCCCCTTGGCAAATTCCAGTAAAAGAGTGGTTTTTCCCACCCTGCGTCTTCCATACATCACAAGATATTCAAACTTGTTGCTTTCATACAGCGAATTCAAGATATTTAACTCGTTTTCTCGTCCAATCATTTTTTGCTTCCTTTATACTCATAAGTAGTCTACTTATGAGTATTTTATCAAGCATATCATAAAAAGTCAATGTGTTACTTCAAAAAACCTTAAAGCAAAAAGGCGGTTAAGTATAAAACTGAATTTGCGAAAAACTATTGACAGTATCCATAATCCAGAAACTATGCTTCTGCGCCAGCAGAACGCCTTCTCATTTCTCCTCCACTTTCGAATGTATGTTCGATATTTTTATTATAATACAGATTTTCGAAAATGGAAGAGAAATTATAGATCAAATCATTAAATATTTATATTGTCTTCGCATTCATCTGTCTTAATGCATTTATAACGAACCCTCGTATAAAATCCTGAAGCCCCTCCTTCACCATAAAATAAACATATGAGTCCAGAACAAATTGTTTAGGCAGACCGCGGCCAACGATCTTAAAATTCCGAAAACCGCGCTTTATGTATTGCTCCACTTCTTCTACTCTCATAAACGCTGGGCGCTTCATGCATTCGGCAAATGTCCTCTTATCGTCCGAATGATTAGGGCACGGGAAATTTACGTCACCGTCAAACTCCAACTGATGCCTGGACATTTCAAGATAATGCTGGGTACGATATTTGCATCCTGGTTGGCAGATTTCATTCACTAGGATCTCAATCCTGTCCGCCTGCGGCTGAATCGCCTTTAGTACCTTTTCATTTCGATTCAGATCATAATCCAAAACAACCAAATAATAATCCTTCTCAAGCTCCTGAAATAGGTTATCAAGCATCAGAATCCTCTTCGTCGTGGATGAAATGATTTTGTAATGGCTCCATGTCTTTTTTAGATAATCCTCCAAAATCGGACTGTTCACCAAAACCTGATTCATCCCATTGTCCGCAAGGCGCATGATCAAGTTGCAGTATGTGTCATGGACGTGTTCCTCCGTGAGTAATGAATTCGTCCATGTAAATCTGACGGGAATGCCCTTTGAATTGTACGCTGAAATAATCTGGCGAATTTCCTTAGCCGAGGAAGAACCGATCATGGTTCTCCCTCCATTCCAAATCGCCCCGGGAAAGGTTCCGTAAACTGAACCAATTTTATAACCTTCCCGAAATGCCTCAGGATGTCGTTCCATCGCTAAAATAAATATGTGATTTAACAGCCCCAAATAGCAAAGCCCTGGCAAATGCCAATAAACCTCGTCACTCATTTTTGCTCCGTTTCGCTGTAGTACAGTTTCACCCGATTTTGCAGGTGATCCAACAACGCCTCCTTCGTAAT
>ONSO01000047.1 GCA_900320485.1 uncultured Lachnospiraceae bacterium
GTTCTATGCCCTTTCGAAGAGGGATGAGGCAGGCCTTGAATACGCCATGGGCCTGACCAACGGAAAGAACTTTGTAACCCTTGGCATTATGCTGTTATTTTCCCTGGCACTGCTGTTTACCTCCAATTTCGTGGTGAAGAACCGACTTAACTTGGAATAAGGGCCGGAATAAAGAAATTCCATTGTCCGCAGCACCATTTTTTGGTATAATAGTTGGAAATTGCGAAGCGAGGACGAGCCGAAGGGCACGCAGTTGCAATCCGGAATGAAATGAGGACGCGTAAGATGAGAGAGGTCATTGACGAAATTCTAAACGGGAATTATGGCAGTGAGACGGGCTCACTTGATTTTTCACAGGCTACGCTGGAATGCACCGCTTTCCCGGGAGAAGAACTTGCGGGGAGTTTTGACGTTAAGGGGGAGGGCGCTGCATTTGTTACGGGCAGGGTGCTTTCAACGGATTACCGCATGGAGTGCCTGACGCCGGATTTTGCAGGAACGGAGAGCCGGATCGATTACGTCTTTCACGGTGAGGGCATGGAACCCGGGGAAACGGTAAAGGGTGCGTTTAGGGTGATCAGCAACGTGGGAGAGTACTCCCTTCCTTACGTCGTGAATCTGTCGAAGCAGCGCGCGGACAGCACCATCGGCCCCGTGCCGAATCTGAATCGTTTTGTACGGCTTGCTGAGGAAAACTGGCGGGAAGCCGTGAACTTCTTTTATTCAGACTCCTTTGAAGAAATCCTTTCGGAAAACGATCCTTCGCTGATCCCGGCATATCGGGGACTTTCCGCCATTTACGGGCAGGAGCAGAACGTGGAGGCTTTTTTGATCGCCGCGGGGAGAAAACAGCCCGTGGAGTTTACGCCATCCGTTGCCACCCTGACCATTGAAACGTCTCAGGCGGAGGGAGAGTATCAGCTTCTGGAGCAGGAGATCACCCTGATGAAAAGCGGCTGGGGGTACGTGGCGCTGAACGTGGACTGTGACGGCGCTTTTCTCCATGCGGAAAAGGAAGTTCTCCTGGAGGAAGACTTTGAGGGGAACGTTTCCAAATTTTCCTTTTACGTGGATGCCGCAAGACTGCGGGAGGGAAATCATCACGGCAAGATCGTGTTTTATAATTCCTTCCGGAGCTTTGAAGTGGAAGTAAACGTGAAGGTGGGCATTGCGGGAAGCCTTGCCGTGTCAAGAATTGCCCGGGAGGATGCCATCGTTGCCATCATGCGCAAGTATGAGCTCTTCAGAACCCGCAGGATCGGCCTGCAAAGCTGGCTGGATCAGACGGACGAGCTGGTAGAAAAGCTGATGGCATCGGATGCAAAGGATCCCATGCCCTGTCTGTTTAAGGCACAGATCCTGATCACCCGGGACCGCCAGAATGAGGCAAAATGGATGCTGTCTCATGCTGCAGACCTGATGGATCGCTGGGACCCGTGGAAAGAAGAGCTTTGGGCCTATTACCTGTATCTGACCACGCTGATCAGCAGGGAAGAGGAGCAGATCCTGGAAGTGACGGATGAGGTGGAGGCCATCTATGACAGAAATCCGGATTCCTGGCGGATCGCCTGGCTCCTTTTATATCTTTCGGCGGATCTTTCCGCCATCCCTTCGGAAAAGCTGCGTTTTTTGGAGAGACAGTATGAGATGGGGTGCAGGAGCTTTGTGATCTATCTGGAGGCCCTGCAGATCTATCTGAGCAATCCTGCAACGCTTAGAAAGCTGGGAGCTTTTGAGAGACAGGTGCTCTGCTATGGCATCCGCAAGGATTTCTTCAGCCCGGATCTGGCGGAGCGCTTTATGGAGCTGATGGAAAAGGAGAAGGAGTATTCTCCCATTCTTTGCAGGATTTTGGAAAAGCTTTATAAAAAGCGCAAGGATGACCGGATCGTGAGGTTTATCTGTGAAGCCTTTGTCCGGGGCGGCATTTTGGGAAAACGCGCCCTGCCCTGGTTTGAAAAGGGCGTGGAGCAGCAGCTCCGCATCACCAATCTTTACGAATCCTTTATGGCATCCCTGGATCCGCAGGAACGCAAGGGCCTGCCCAAGGCGGCAGTTCTTTACTTTTCCTACCAGAATAAGCTTGACTACGAGCGCAGCGCCTTTTTGTATGATTACGTTTTGGACAACAAGGTTCTCTTCGAGGACGTTTACGAGAAATACGTGCTGAAGTGCCGGGATTTTGTGGCGCAGCAGATCGACAAGGGAAGGATCAACCGTCATCTCGCAAGGCTGTATGAGAAGATGCTTACGCCCCAGACCATAAAGGATCATGATCCCCGGGCCGTTTTGCGGATCCTGTTTTCCACGAGGATCAAGGCAAAGGACGTGCGCATGAAGAAGGTCATCCTTTATGCAAAGGGGAGCAGTCAGGGACGGGAATGTCCTCTTTCCGGCGGGGAAACCTGCGTTCCCGTTTACGGGGAGGAGACTGTCATTATATTTGAGGATGCCTTTGGGAACCGCTTTGCGGATGCTGAAAAGGAGCTGGAGCATTATATGAAGCCGGATTCCCTGATGCCGTATCTGCTGGACCGGGAGCTTAAGGAGCCTGAGTTTGATCTTTGGCTTGTAAACCGGCACTGGGATGAGGAGACCTGGGAGGATGAGGTTGCGGAAAGGGCACTTTCGCTTCTTGCCTTTGGAGGGCTGGAGCGGGAAAGAAAGAAGCAGATCGCCCTGCGCCTTATGCGGCTTTATTTTGAAACCGACAGACCGGAAAAGATGGATGAGGTCTTGGGATGCTTTGAGGGCATGGAGCTTACCCAGGCGGAACGCATGGAGGTGGCAAAATATGCGGTGCTCCGCGGCAATTATGCCCTGCCCTTTGCGTGGATCAGGGAATATGGGCCGTACTTCCTTGATGCAAATACCCTGGCAAGGCTTGTGGGGAACGTGATCCTGAACGGATGCGGGCAGGAGAGCGCCGTAACGGCGGCAGCCACGTATCTTTTCCTCCGCGGGAAGGCAAGCGCAGCCATTCTGGAATACTTAAGCCAGTATGGGGAAGGGACCCTCAAGGAGCTTCGGGACCTTCGCAAGGCCATGCTGGAAAATGAACTGGACGTGACGGCTTTAGAGGAGCGGATCCTGATCCAGCTTACCTTTACCGGCGGCTATGTGTCGGAACGCAGTGAAATCTTTGAACGTTATTATGCCGCCGCCGGAGAGACCAACGTGACAAGGGCTTACGTGATCAGGGGATGCTTTGAATATTTTGTGCGGGAAAAACCGGCGGACGGCATTTTATTCCGGATCCTGCAGGATGATTACAAGGCGGGCGGGAACCTGCCAAAGATCTGTAAGCTGGCGTTCCTGAAATACTATGCGGAGAATCCTGCGGAGGTTACCAGGGAAGTGGACGGCACGCTGGATGCCTTCCTCCGGGAGATGATGGCAGAGAGAATGCATTTTGATTTTTACCGCAAGCTTCGGAATCAAAGACATCTTCTCGGAGAGCTGGCGGACAAGGTGATCGTGGAATACCGGACAAGGCCCGGCAACAAGGTGCGGATCCATTACGTGATCCATGAGGAAGGTGAATCCGCCAAGGAATACCTTGCGGAGAACATGCGTGACGTATTCTGGGGGATCTGCTGCAGGGAGTTTGTGCTCTTCTTTGGAGAGGTGCTGGAGTATTACGTGACGGAGGAGACGGACGGAGAGGAGACCATGACCGTAAGCGGCAAGGTGCAGTGCCCGGAAACGGATCCGGAAGCGGCAGGCACGAAGTACGGCATTGTCAATGACGTGGCCACCTGCCACGGAATGCATGACGATGGCGCCATGGACGAGGCCCTGGAACAGTATTATTTCAAGGAGTATTGCGGAGAGAACCTCTTTGTTCTGCAATAAAGTAACGTAGGAGGCATGGAAATGCTGAGAATTGGCGGGAACCAAAAGTTGATCGTAGGGTATGACCTCGGATGGGACTATGCCCAGATCAGCTATTGCAATGCGGCGGGGGATCAGGTGGAAACGGTATCTTCCGTGGCGGGTGCAGAGTCTTTTAGCATTCCGACGGTGCTGTGTAAGAAGGTAGGCGTGAATCAGTGGTACTATGGCAAGGAAGCCATAGAGTATGCCAAGGAGAATCAGGGGATCCTCATTGAGAACTTACTCCGGATCTCGCTGGAAGGGGAGCCTTTGCAGATTGAAGAGGGAACCTATGATCCCGTGGCCCTGCTCACTTTGTTTTTTAAGAGAACGCTTGGAATGCTCTCCGGCGTGGCGGGAACGGAAAAGATGGAGGCGCTGATGATCACCTGCGACCGGATGGATGAGACCGTGAGCGCGGTGCTGGATAAGGTGACGGCAAACCTGCGGCTTAAGACAGAGCACGTAGCCTATCAGTCAAGGCAGGAGAGCTATTATCAGTATCTGATCCACCAGCAGGGGGATCTTTGGAAGGAGCCTTCCATTCTCTTTGACTATCGCGGAAACAAAATGTCCGTTTACCGGATGGAATGCAATAAGAAAACAAAGCCTGTGGTAACCTTTATTCACAGGGAAGAGGAGGAATTCCCTTCCAGAGAGTCCCTGTCGGCGCAGGCAGACATAGGGAATCAGGTTTTGGACCAGGCGTTCCTGAAGCTTGCGGGGGAAAACAACTTATTCTGCAAGGGCGCATGCTATGGAATGCTGGAGCAGATCCGGCCCAGCGGCGTCAGCAGGGAATACGTCTTTTTGGGGGATGACAAATTAAAGTGCAACGTGGGAATGAACGTCCGCAGGCAAGGGAGTGAGTCCTATCTGGCGCTTTTGGACGCGGGCACGGACTGGAAAAAGGCAACTGCCGGCATGGAGTTTTATCTGCGGGGCGAGGGTGAGGCGGAGTTTGTCGTTACCAGCCTTGTGGGCGGCGGAAAAACCGTTGCGGCCGTTGAATTGGAGGATTTTCCGGGGGACGTCACCAGGGTGAAGATGACGCTGAGCATGAAGGAGGAAAACCTGATGCACGCTCATTTTGAGGATCTGGGATTTGGAGAATTCAGGCCCGCGGAGAATAAAACGTGGGACAAGGACGTACTTCTTGGGTAGGAGGGAAACATGCAGGCATATCTTTGCGTAGGTAATTATGCAGCGGTTCCATATGAGATCCAGGGGCTGGAGATGCGGGTGTATTGCGTGGAAGAGCTCTGTTACGCGATCAGGGAGAATGCCTTTTTGATCGATGGCTCCATCATGAGCGACGCATTGCTAAAATGGCTCCGGGAGCAGTGCGGATTGGGAGAACTGGCAGATTTCCTGTACCCCATGGTACACAGACAGGGGTCACTTAGCATCTACGTGTCGACCATCCTGCAGTACGTGGGACTGTACGACGCGGAAACCATCCGGCAGGTGGAACAGATCCTAAAGCGCGGTGCGGGGCTTTCGGGATTGGAGAAGAGAAAAGAGCAGATTGATTTTCTTGTCAAAAAGAAAAAGTACGTGGCTGCCATCCGCGGATATGAGAATCTTCTCCTGAAATGGGAGGAATACGGAGAGAAGGGCATGGCCGTGCCGGGGGAGGAACTGAAGGCTGCCATCTACCACAATAAGGGCGTGGCCTATACAAGGCTTATGCTCTACGGTCAGGCGGGAGACAGCTTCCTTGCTGCATACAGGCTTGGGGGGAAGGAAGAAGAGTATTTTTGCTTCCTTGCAACGAAGCGGTTAGAGCTTCCGGAGAGCCAGTACGTAAGCTTCGCCTCCGGGGAGATGGAACATTATGAGCTGACCATGGAGCTGGAGCGGCGCATGGAGGAACTTCAGAGGGAATTCCGGCTGCAACCAGAGAAACTGATGCTCCGGGAGAGGGAACTTGCAAAGCTTTCCGGCGATGAAAGACGGTATCAGGAGGAAGGCAAGAGGCTTTGTGAGACTTTGAAGGAAGCCTACAGGTTCAGTGCCATGGAATGATTTTGTACTTTTTGAAACAAAAGACCCGGAGATTTTCGGCAAAATTTTTGGAATTTTTCTATTGAAAATTTTTGACAAACGTGTTTATCTTATAAGGTGGTAAAAGTTTGTAAAGAGAGCGAGGTAAAAAAAGATGCAGGAGCTAAAACCCATTAAAGAGGGAAAAGTGCGCGAGATCTATGACAATGGCGACAGCCTGATCATGGTGGCGACGGATCGCATCAGCTGTTTCGACGTGATCCTTCACAACATTGTGACAAAGAAGGGAACCGTGCTTACGCAGATGTCAAAGTTTTGGTTTGACATGACGAAGGACATCATTCCCAACCACATGATCTCCGTTGACGTAAAGGACATGCCCGAATTCTTTCAGCAGCCGAAGTTTGACGGAAACAGCATGATGTGTAAGAAGCTGAACATGTTGCCCGTGGAGTGCATTGTCCGCGGATACATTACCGGAAGCGGCTGGGCAAGCTACGTAAAGGACGGCACCGTTTGCGGCATCAGACTTCCCGAGGGTCTGAAGGAATCCGATAAGCTTCCTGAGCCCATCTATACCCCTTCCACCAAGGCAGAGATCGGAGACCATGACGAGAACATCTCCTATGAAGCCAGCGTGGAGTATTTGGAGAAACGCTTCCCCGGCAAGGGAGAGGAGTACGCTGCAAAGCTCCGGGATTATACCATCGCTTTATATAAAAAGTGCGCGGATTATGCCCTTACCAGAGGCATTATCATCGCAGACACGAAGTTTGAGTTCGGCCTGGATGAGGATGGCAACATCGTATTGGGCGATGAGATGCTGACTCCCGACAGCTCCAGATTCTGGCCTGCGGAAGGCTACGAGCCCGGTCACGCACAGCCCTCCTTCGACAAGCAGTTCGCAAGAGACTGGCTGAAGTCCCATGAGCATGACTGGACCTTGCCAGAAGAGATCGTGCAGAAGACCATTGACAAGTATCTTCAGGGATATGAGCTTCTGACCGGCAAAAAATTAGCATAAGAACGTTTGGCCCAAGGGATATGCTTACAACGGCGTGAGCACCTTGGGCTTTGCCACTTTTAAATAGCGGGGCAAAACCCCGGAACCTGAAAGGAGAATTCACGTGAGTACTGACAGATATCAGAGTCCGTTATCAGAAAGATATGCCAGCAAGGAAATGCAGTTTATCTTTTCCCCTGACATGAAATTCAGAACCTGGAGAAAGCTTTGGATCGCCCTGGCGGAGACCGAGATGGAGCTTGGCCTGTCTCAGGATGGGAAGCCCGTGATCACGCAGGAGCAGATCGACGAGCTGAAGGCCCATGCGGAGGACATTAATTATGACGTGGCAAAGGCCCGCGAGAAGGTGGTCCGTCATGACGTTATGAGCCACGTTTATGCATATGGACAGCAGTGCCCCAAGGCAGCAGGCATTATCCACCTTGGCGCAACCTCCTGCTACGTGGGGGACAATACGGACATAATCGTAATGACCGAGGCTCTGAAGCTGGTTCGCAAAAAGCTGATCAACGTCATGAAGGAGCTGGCGGATTTTGCCGAGAAGTATAAGGCGCAGCCCACTCTGGCATTTACTCATTTCCAGCCTGCACAGCCTACCACCGTCGGAAAGCGTGCAACCCTTTGGCTTCAGGAGTTTTCCCTGGATTTAGAGGACCTGGATCACGTGCTTTCTACCATGAAGCTGCTTGGCTCCAAGGGAACCACCGGTACGCAGGCATCCTTCCTGGAACTCTTTAACGGAGATCAGGAGACCATCGATAAGATCGATCCCATGATCGCCGCGAAGATGGGCTTTAAAGAGTGCTATCCCGTATCCGGCCAGACCTATTCCAGAAAGGTGGACACGAGAGTTGCCAACGTCCTTGCGGGCATTGCGGCCAGCGCTCACAAGATGAGCAATGACATTCGTCTTCTTCAGCACTTAAAGGAGGTGGAAGAGCCCTTCGAGAAGAATCAGATCGGTTCCTCCGCCATGGCCTACAAGAGAAATCCCATGAGAAGCGAGCGTATCGCTTCCCTGTCCAGATACGTGATGGTGGATGCCTTAAATCCCGCCATTACCTCCGCAACTCAGTGGTTTGAGCGAACTCTGGATGACTCTGCAAACAAGAGACTTTCCATTCCTGAAGGCTTCCTTGCCATCGACGGCATTCTGGATCTTTGTCTGAACGTGGTGGATGGTCTTGTGGTATATCCCAAGGTGATCGAGAAGAGACTTCGCAGCGAGCTTCCTTTCATGGCAACGGAGAACATCATGATGGATGCGGTAAAGAACGGCGGTAACCGTCAGGAGCTTCACGAGCGCATCCGTGAGCTTTCCATGGAAGCGGGACGCAACGTAAAGGTGGAGGGCAAGGAAAACAATCTCCTCGAGCTTATTGCGGCAGATCCCGCCTTCGGCCTTTCCCTGGAAGACCTTCAGAAGTGCATGGATCCTGCCCGTTACGTAGGACGCAGCGTATTACAGGTTGACACCTTCCTCAAAAACGTCATCCGTCCCATTCTTGACGCCAACGCCGACCTGCTTGGAGTCAAGGCTGAGATCAACGTTTAATGGATTGAAGCCAGGGTCCCTGAAATATTAAATGATTTTGTGTTTTAAAGAGAATTTCTCGTTGACAAAGTGAGAATTATTTGGTTTACGGAAATTATTATACAAGGAGAAAATACATGGGCGGTTTTTTTGGAGTAGCAGCGAAAGAGGATTGCACCTTTGACTTATTCTTTGGCACGGACTATCATTCCCACCTCGGCACGCGCCGTGCGGGCATGGTAGTATATGGCAAGAAGGGCTTTGACAGGGCGATCCACAACATCGAAAACGCACCCTTTCGTACGAAATTTGATCACGACGTAAATTCCATGGAAGGAAACCTGGGGATCGGATGTATTTCCGATTACGAGCCCCAGCCCCTTCTCATGAGATCCCACCATGGCACCTATGCCATAACCACCGTTGGTAAGATCAACAATGCCGAGGAGCTGACAAAGCAGATCTTTGACAACGGATTGTCCCACTTTATGGAGATGAGCAGCGGCGAGATCAATGCCACGGAGCTGGTGGCAGCCCTCATCAACCAGAAGGACAATTTTGTGGAAGGCATTAAGTATGCCCAGGAAGTCATTGACGGTTCCATGAGCCTCATGATTCTGACGCCCCTTGGCATATATGCCGCCAGGGACAAGCTTGGAAGAACCCCCGTGGTCATTGGTAAAAAGAAGGATGCCCATTGTATATCCTTTGAGAGCTTTGCCTATCTGAACCTTGGATATGAAGACTGTAAGGAATTAGGACCGGGCGAGATCTGCGTGGTGACGCCTGAGGGCGTGAAAACGCTGGTAAACCCCGGAAAGGACATGAAGATCTGTACCTTCCTCTGGATCTATTACGGATATCCTTCCTCATCCTATGAGGGGATCAGCGTGGAGCAGATGCGCTATAACTGTGGCGCTGCCCTGGCAAAGAGAGACGCGGGCAGGGATCACGTAAAACCTGACATTGTGGCAGGCGTTCCTGATTCAGGAACGGCACATGCCATTGGTTATGCCAATGAATCCGGCATTCCCTTCTCGAGACCCTTTATCAAGTACACGCCTACGTGGCCGAGATCCTTTATGCCGACGATCCAGACCCAGAGAAACCTCATCGCAAAGATGAAGCTGATCCCGGTACATGACCTGATCCAGGGAAAGAGCCTGCTTCTCATTGATGACTCCATCGTCAGAGGCACGCAGCTTCGCGAGACAACGGAATTTTTGTATCAAAGCGGCGCAAAGGAGGTTCACATTCGTCCCGCATGTCCTCCGCTTTTGTTTGGCTGTAAGTATTTGAATTTCTCCCGTTCCACGTCCGAAATGGATCTCATTTCCAGACGCGTCTTAAAAGAGATGGAGCAGGAGGGAATGAAGATCGATCTGAAGAAATACGTGGATCCCAATACGGACGAGTACAATGACATGGTAAGCCGCATTGGAAAACAGCTGAATTTCACCACGTTGCACTTCCACAGGCTTGATGACATGATCAAGTCCGTGGGCATTGACGAAAACAAGCTTTGCACGTATTGCTGGGACGGCCGGGAATAACGGCACGGACCTGATGCGGAGCAAGCGATAGATACGCGCGTCCCGTGAAAAGACCACGGGAATGCAGGCAGAAAGAAAGGATGAACGTAAATGGTTAAAGCAGTCGTAGGAGCTAACTGGGGAGACGAAGGAAAAGGTAAGATCACGGACATGATGGCAGAGAAGGCGGACATTATCGTGCGCTTTCAGGGCGGCGCCAATGCCGGCCACACCATTGTAAACTGCTATGGCAAGTTCGCACTGCACACGCTGCCGTCCGGCGTCTTTTACGGCCACACCACCAGCGTCATTGGCAATGGCGTGGCACTTAACATTCCTATTCTCTTCAAGGAGATTCAGTCCATCGTGGAGCGGAACGTGCCCATGCCTAAGATTTTGGTGTCTGACAGGGCCCAGATCGTGATGCCTTATCATATCCTCTTTGATCAGTATGAGGAGGAGCGCCTTGGCGGAAAATCCTTTGGTTCCACCAAATCCGGCATTGCCCCCTTTTATTCCGATAAGTACGCCAAGATCGGTTTTCAGGTGAACGAACTCTTTGATGAGGAAGGCCTGGCAGAGAAGGTAAGAAGCGTTGTTGCGGTAAAGAACGTTTTGTTAAAGCACTTATACAATAAGCCGGAGATCGATCCCGAGGAGCTTCTTGCAACGCTCCATGAGTATCGTGAGATGATCGCACCTTACGTCTGCGACGTGTCCGCGTTCCTGAATCAGGCACTGAAGGATGGCAAGACCATTCTTTTAGAGGGCCAGCTTGGAACCTTGAAGGATCCTGATCACGGTATTTATCCCATGGTGACCAGCTCCTCCACCCTGGCAGCCTATGGAGCCATCGGTGCAGGACTTCCGCCTTATGAGATTCAGCAGGTGGTGACCGTATGTAAGGCATATTCTTCCGCAGTAGGCGCGGGTGCCTTTGTTTCCGAGATCTTTGGTGATGAGGCAGATGAGCTTCGCCGCAGGGGCGGTGACGGCGGCGAATATGGCGCTACCACCGGAAGACCCCGGAGAATGGGATGGTTTGACTGCGTGGCATCCAAATACGGCTGCCGCCTTCAGGGAACCACGGACGTAGCCTTCACGGTGCTTGACGTCCTTGGATATCTGGATGAGATCCCCGTTTGCGTAGGATATGACGTTGACGGCAAGGTGACTACGGACTTCCCCGTGACCCATCTTTTGGAGAAGGCAAAGCCCGTCCTCAAGACGCTGCCCGGCTGGAAGTGTGACATCCGCGGCATTACGAAATATGAGGATCTTCCGGAAAATTGCAGGAATTATATTGAATTTATCGAAAAGCAGATCGGGTACCCCATTACCATGATCAGCAATGGCCCCAGAAGACAGGACATTATCTACAGGGAAAGCCCCTTAAAGAAGGCCTGAGGCCACGGGGTAAAAAGCAACGGAAACGGCCGCGCTCAAAAGAGACGTGGCCGTTTGGCGTATCGGGGAAAGGAATGGAAAATGATCAGGAACGTCATATTTGACATTGGAAACGTATTAACGGATTTCCGTTGGAAGGAATTTCTGGAGGATAAGGGATTTTCGGGAGAAGTACTGGACCGCATTGCGAAAGCCTCCGTCCTGAGTCCCGTTTGGCTGGAGCTTGACCGGGGCGTTTGGACCTTTGAACAGGTGATGGCTGGCTTTGTGAAGAATGCGCCGGAGCTGGAAAAGGAGTTTCACGCCGCATTTGATGACATGACGGACATTGTGACCATCCGGGATTATGCGGTGGATTGGGTGAGAAACCTAAAAAAGCAGGGCAGGTCTGTCTACTTTCTTTCAAATTTTTCAGAGAAAATAGAAAGGGAGTGTGAGAAAGCCTTGATCTTCCGGGAGGAGATGGACGGCGGAATCCTCTCTTGGATGGACAAGGTGATCAAGCCGGATCCGGCCATCTATCAGCTTTTGCTTAGGCGTTATGGTTTGGCACCGGAGGAATGCCTTTTTATTGATGATTCCCCCGCCAACGTTCAGGCCGGCGAGGCCTTGGGAATCCGAGGCATTGTTTTTGAATCAAAGGAGCAGGCCTGGAATGCCATCATGGATTACCTTAAGGCCTAAAACCGTCCAATATGCGCATGCCACCGGGGACGGTTCTCGTTGGCACGTTGACCATGCCACCGGGGACGGTTCTTGTTGGCACGTTTATTTACTCCTGCGAATCTTCGTCTTTGGCATTCTCCTTGGAGGATTCACGGACGTCAAAGGAAGCAATGGTATGCTTTTGCGTAAGCAGCCCGTACATCCAGATATAGATCCAGGTCAGAATGGGAAGGAATATGGTGGCGATCATGCAGGCGAAAAACCATCTGCCGGAGGAACTTCGGTCGAAGATGGCGACAAGGAGCGTCACGATATAAAGGGCGACCAGGAGAATGGCGCAAAGGAGGGCGGCAATCCGCTTCCCCGTCATTTTGCCGCGACTTTTCGCGGCATTTTTATTGGATTCCGTTTTATGATTTTTTTCGTTTGGCATGATGGATATTCCTTTCTTAAGTTAGCCTACGGAAAGAGGAGCCGTGAAAGCTCTTCTGCAGTCAAAGCCTGCATTGCTTTGGCATCAGGGAGAGTCTCCTCATTCCAGCGCATCTGTCCCGCACTTGTTAAATAGGATTCTTTTACGCTGCAATCGGGAAAACGTTCGTACCAGTCGGGATAGTGCTCCCTCATAAGTTCCTCGGCCAGCAAAGTGGCATCGGATGACTTGCCGCTTTGCAGGGTACCGCAGATCCGGACACCCGGAGGGCTGGAATGAACCAAAAGGACGCTTCCGTCCCCGCAGGTACCGAGACAGAGCCATACGTGACCGCTCATGCTGGCCACGTCGCCGGGGCGCCAATCCGTAACCTGTTCCTTTGGCAGATATTCCCCGAAGCCCAGGGAAGCATAGATTGACGCCGCATCCGTGGATGAATAGACATAGCCGTCCCGGCCGTTTTCCGTTTCCAGAGCGTTATAGATCACCCAGCCCACGTAGCCTGAACAGTCCAGGCCGTCATGGATCTGGTAGCGGTATTGCTTATGATCATAGGAAGCGGGGATCCGGTCCGCAAATTCCTTCCAACCGGGGCTTACGCCAAGGGTTCGGGCCTCCTCGCCGGCGCCCGTGTCTTCCTCGTTCCAGCCGCCGCCCCATACGTAGGCGGTCTGGCCCACGGGAAGGAGCGCGGTTTGCAAAAGTGCTTTCAGGCTGGGCATTTTGGATTCCTTTCCGTCAGATTCCCGGTCGTTTTCCGTTTCGCCAAAGGCGCCCTGAGAGTCTGGCGAAGGTGAAGAAGTGCTGCCAGGGGCGCCCTTAGAGCCCGGCGCAGATGAAAACGCATTTTCAAAGGCATCCTGAGAACCGGACGCAGGCGAAATACCGTCGCTTGGGGCAGTGTCCGATTCTTCGAAAATGGGCATGGCCTGCAAGGGCTGCACGTCCGCAGGAGCGTCATGGCAACCGGATAAGCTTAGACTGGTTAAAATGATCAAGGCTTTGCAAGCCATAAGTTTTCTCTTCAAGTGCGTCACCTCGAAGAGTAGTATATACCAAATGGTGGAACGCTCGCAAGGGAATCTGCAAGTTTTTATTGATTTAAGGGCACTTTTGTTATATACTATTATAAGTTAACAGGAATAATGCAGGCTGATGGCTTGTAAACAGTAAGGATGGTAAATAATTATGGCACTTTTGGAAAAATGGCGTAGCGTGGCATACAACGAGAAGCTTGGCAAGGACGAGCTTCAGAGACTTTGGGGAGTATATTTTAAGAGAGAGCAGGCCATCTATGCCGAGCTATTAAAGAATCCCGACGAAGTTGTAAAGGGCACCGTAAAGGAACTGGCTGAAAAGTATGGCGTAGACGTGATGACCATGACCGGCTTTTTGGATGGCATTAACGACAGCCTGATCGAGAAAAACCCCATCGAAGAGATGGAAGAGGATACGGAAGTGAACCTTGGATTTGACAAGGCTCTCCTTTACAAGAACATGGTGGCTGCAGAGGCTGACTGGCTCTACAACCTGGAAGCTTGGAAGGATATCTTTGATGAGGAGACGAGAAAGCGCCTCTACAAGGAGCAGAAGTCTTCCACTACCGTGATCAAGGGCGCTAAGATCTACCCCAACGATCCCTGCCCCTGTGGTTCCGGAAAGAAATATAAGAAATGCTGTGGCAAAAAATAAGAATAAAAAACATGGAATGGAGCTTTTCCCTTAGGGGGGAGGCTCGTTCTTAATTACAAGCCCTAAGGAGGAGCCATGAAAAAACTGGAAGAGTACGTAAGGTCAATTCCGGATTTCCCGGAGAAAGGGATCATTTTTCGCGACGTTACCAGCGTATTACAGGATGCGGATGGCCTTCATCTTGCCATCAGTACCATGCAGGATTTGGTAAAGGATCTTGACATTGACGTGGTTGTGGGTCCGGAGTCCAGAGGATTCATTTTTGGAACCCCCATTGCCTATAACATGCATAAGCCCTTTGTTCTGATCCGCAAGAAGGGAAAGCTTCCCTGCGAAACGGTGAGCATTGACTACGACCTGGAATACGGCAAGGCTACCATTGAGATGCACAAGGACAGCATAAAGCCCGGACAGAAGGTACTGATCGTTGATGACCTGATCGCTACCGGCGGAACCACCGAAGCCATGATCAAGCTCATTGAGAGCCTTGGCGGTGTCGTGGTTGGCGTTGTGGTACTCATTGAACTGGCCGGCCTAAAGGGCAGGGAAAAGATCGCAAACTATCGGCTGGATGCAGCCATTACCTATCCCGGAAAGTAAGACGGGAGATCGCGGAAACGTTTGAGGCGGAAAGCCTGAAACGAAAAAGTTGTCACAGGGATGGATGAGCTATGGCGGAAGAAAAAAACGACGTCAAATATAATGATGGAATGCTGGCGAAACCCCAGGAATTTGAAACTCCCGAGCATTTGTATCAGGAGCTTATTTCGCGTGTCAAAACATACCATCCCAGCGACGACGTAACGGCCATAGCCAAGGCATATGAGACGGCAAAGATCGCCCATCAGGGGCAGGTGAGAAAATCCGGAGAACCCTACATTATCCATCCGCTGAACGTTGCCATTATCCTGGCAGAGCTGGAAATGGATAAGGAAACCATCATCGCCGGACTTTTGCACGACGTGGTGGAGGATACTGATCTGACGCAGGAGGATCTGGAGAGAGAGTTTGGCGCTGACGTGGCTCTTTTGGTGGACGGCGTGACCAAGCTGGAAAAGATCCCCTTAAGCGCCGGCGTGGACCAGTCGGAAGCGAAGCTGGAAATGCAGGCGGAAAATCTCAGGAAGATGTTCCTGGCCATGGCCAAGGACATTCGCGTGATCCTGATCAAATTGGCGGACCGCCTTCACAACATGCGCACCCTCCAGCATCAAAAGCCGGAGAGCCAGCAGCGCATTGCAAGGGAGACGCTGGAGATCTACAGTCCCATTGCCCAGAGGTTGGGCATCAGCAAGATCAAGATCGAATTGGACGACTTGTCCTTAAAATATTTGGAGCCTGAGGCGTACAGGGATCTGGTAAACCAGATCGCCATGAAGCGCAGCGTCCGGGAGCAGTACATTCAGGGGATCGTGGATGAGGTGAAGGTGATCATCGACGCCGCCGGCATCAAGGCAAAGGTGGACGGGCGCGTGAAGCACTTCTTCAGCATCTACAAGAAGATGAAGAATCAGAACAAGACCCTGGACCAGATTTACGACCTGTTTGCGGTCAGGATCATTGTCGACACGGTGAAGGATTGTTACGCGGCCCTGGGTGAGATCCATGCCCATTATAAGCCCGTTCCCGGGAGATTTAAGGATTACATTGCCATTCCGAAGGCAAACATGTATCAGTCCCTGCATACGACGCTGATCGGAACCAGCGGTCAGCCCTTTGAGATCCAGATCCGTACGTTTGAAATGCATAAGGCGGCTGAGTATGGTATCGCCGCCCATTGGAAATATAAAGAGGCCTCCGACGGCAAGAAGGTGGAGACGCAGGAGGAGGAGAAGCTGGTCTGGCTTCGCCAGATCCTGGAGTGGCAGCAGGACATGTCTGACAACCGTGAGTTTATGAACCTGCTGAAGAATGACCTGGATCTGTTTTCGGATCAGGTATACTGCTTTACCCCTACCGGTGAGGTAAAGAACCTGCCGGCCGGTTCCACGCCCATCGACTTTGCTTACAGCATTCATTCCGCCGTGGGAAATAAGATGGTGGGTGCAAGGGTCAACGGAAAGCTTGTGACCATTGATTATCAGATCAAGAACGGAGACCGCATCGAGATTATTACCTCCGGCAACTCCAAGGGCCCCAGCCGTGACTGGCTGAGCGTTGTCAAGAGTACTCAGGCAAAGAACAAGATCAACCAATGGTTCAAGAGCCAGGGCAAGGAAGAGAACGTTTCTAAGGGCAAGGAGCTTCTGAACGCTTACTGTAAGAATAAGGGCATTAACATGGCAAGCCTTATGTCCACGGAGTACATGGACGCCATCATGCATAAGTATGGCTTCCGGGATTGGGACAGCGTATTGGCAGCCATTGGCCACGGGGCATTAAAGGAAGGCCAGATCATCGGCCGTCTTCAGGAATACTATGACCGGGATCACAGGAAAGAACTGACCAATGAAGAGATCCTGGCGGCCATTTCCGAGAATAATCAGGGAAATGCGGGAAAACCCGTCCACGTAAGGTCCAAGGGCGGCATTTTGGTCCGCGGCATCGCGGATCTTTCCGTCCGTTTTTCCAAGTGCTGTTCCCCCGTACCCGGAGACGAGATCGTAGGCTTTGTGACCAGGGGACGCGGCATCAGCATTCACAGGACGGACTGCGTGAACATTATCAATCTCCCTGAAAATGAGAGAACAAGACTGATGGAGGCAGACTGGGAGGGCGGCGACGATCAGACAAACGGCTCCTACGTCTGCGAGATCAATCTTTACGCCAGGGACAGAAGCGGACTTCTTTCGGATATTTCCAAAGTGTTTACGGAAAAGAACATCAGCATTTTATCCCTGAATACAAGGACAAACCGTCAGGGCCTTGTCACCATGCAGCTTGGCTTTGAAGTCAGCGGCAGGGACGCCCTGACCAACATCATGGAAAGGCTGCACTCCATCGAGAGCGTCATTGACATTGAGCGCAGCATCGGCTAAAAGGCGGCGCAGGAAGCTACGGCAAAGTGACCGGGGCAGCAAAGGGCGTCAGCTAAGGAGGATTACGTGGGAAGCGTTAAGATCGGGCGCATGGTGCTGGGGGTTGCCAGTACCAATACCTATTTTCTATACCGGGAGGGAGACGGTTCGTGCATCGTGATCGATCCTGCAGATCAGGGAACTGCGATCTATGCGAATCTATTTAAGAATGACCTGAAGGTGGAAGGCATACTTTTGACTCATGGCCATTTTGATCACATATGGGGCGTGTCTGCCCTGAAGGGCGCAGTGAACAGGGAACGGGCCGAAAAGGGCCTGGAGCCCATTAAGGTATATGCCCTGGATGCGGAGAAACCGCTTCTTGAGAGCGCGAGGCTGAACGTGTCGGAATCGGCAGGCCGCGCCTGCACCGTCTCTGCCGATGAATTCTTAAAGGACGGTCAGGAGCTTACCATTGCGGGCATTACGCTGAAGGTGATCGCAACCCCGGGGCATACGGCGGGCGGATGCTGTTACTATCTGGAAGAGGATGGGCTTCTCATTAGCGGAGATACCCTTTTTCAGGACAGCGTGGGCCGGACGGATCTTCCCACGGGAAGCATGAGTACGCTGATCCGTTCCATCAGGGAAAAACTGTTTTGTCTGCCGGATGACGTAAAGGTTTATCCGGGACATGGCGGGGCGACCACCATTGGTTACGAAAAGGAGAACAATCCATTCTGTGTGTAGGAAATACTTATTTGTTAAATTGGGTTTTTCCGGCTTTGAGTATGACGTAAATTCCATCGTTAAGGCCTTTTATCCCGACAGACAGGTAAAGGTTCTTACGCAGGAGAGCATCAGTCTTTGGCAGGAGTACCGCGAGGTACAAAAGGAGCTGGAATCAAAAAAGGATTCTGAGGATCTTCCGGGCGAGTTAACCGTGGAAGAGATCCGCATTGAGCTGTATGAAACCGGCGGGCGGATGATCCTGGAGGCGGAGGGGAAAACGCCGGAGAGCTTTGGTGCCACGTATGAATGGCAGTCTGAGGCTACTGACGATCCGGAGCATTTTGAAGGTTACAAGGCCGGATTTAAGACCTTTCTCTATAAGACGCTGGAAAGTCACGTGGGAAAAAGCCTTCCCTGGGGAAACCTGACGGGGATCCGTCCCACGAAGATCGCTTTTGGACTTCTGGAGGAAGGAAAGGGTGACGAAGAGATCCTAAGCCACCTGAAGAAGAAATATTTTGTCAGTGACGAGAAGGCGCTTCTTAGCATTGACATTGCAAGGCGGGAGCGGCAGCTCCTCAGCCACATTCATTATCAGGGCGGTTACAGCCTGTACGTGGGGATTCCTTTTTGCCCCACAACCTGTCTGTACTGTTCCTTTACCTCCTTTCCCATTGCGGCTTACCGCAAGAAGGTAGACGCTTACGTGGATTGCCTGATCCGGGAGATGGAGTACGTATCGAAGATTTACGGAGACAAGATCCTTGACACGGTGTACGTGGGAGGCGGTACGCCAACCACGCTGGAGCCGGATCAACTGGAGAGGCTCTTGTCCAGCTTAAAAAAGTATTTTGATTTTTCCGGCGTAAAGGAATTTACGGTGGAAGCGGGAAGGGCGGACAGCATTACAAGGGACAAGCTCCTTGTGCTGAAAAAGTACGGCGTAGGCCGCATTTCCGTAAATCCTCAGACCATGAAGCAGGATACCCTTGACGTGATCGGAAGGAAGGCCAGCGTGGAGCAGGTGCTTGAGGCATACCGCCTGGCCCGGGAAGTGGGCTTTGACAATATCAACATGGACCTCATCCTGGGGCTTCCGGGAGAGACGGCGCAGGACGTACAGGCCACCATTGACGCGGTGACGGCCCTGAAGCCGGACAGCCTTACGGTGCATTCCCTTGCGGTGAAGCGGGCTTCAAAGCTTGGAGCGTGGATCCGGGAACATGGCATGGAAGAGTTGTGCAACACCGACGAAACCATGAAGATCGCGGCGCAGGGCGCAAAGCTCCTTGGCATGGAACCCTATTATCTCTACCGGCAAAAGAACATGTCCGGAAATTTTGAAAACGTGGGATATGCCCTGCCGGGAAAATTTGGCATCTACAACATCCTGATCATGGAAGAGGTCCAGACCATTGTGGCCCTCGGTGCAGGTTGTATCAGCAAGCGCGTATTTCCGGACGGAAGAATTGAACGAAGTGACAGTATTAAGGACGTGGCCCTCTATATTGACAAGATTGACGAAATGATCGAGCGCAAGAAAGCGCTTCTTACTAGTTAGAAACGGGAGGAATTATGAAAAAAGGCGTCATTACTGATTATAGTAACAGAAAAAAAAGGATCATCTTGTGGATTCTGATCGTCCTGTTCATCCTTATGATCCCGACTTTCCTCACCATGCTGTACGTGTTCCGGCACGTAAAGTACTTGGCGGTGGATGATCACGTGAACAGGCCGCTTCAGAATGTTTACCGGGCATCGGATTTC
>ONSO01000283.1 GCA_900320485.1 uncultured Lachnospiraceae bacterium
GCCGCTTAAGTATAGAAAGGCATGTAGCAGACGCATCACGGATGAACACCGGTTAGTCTACAATGTGGATGACAAGGGCAACCTCATCATATATGCGTGTAAATATCATTACGAGGAGTAGCGGTGGAGGGTGCGTAGAAATCACATGAGGTCCTAGACTAAAAATAATGGTTGAAAACGCTGCCAACATGCCGTATAATGAAGCCATGGGATCATCTTTCTTTCCTTAGTGGGCTCTGCGTGGGTTTTCTTATCGGCAGCAGTCGTGGCGTTTTTAAATCCTCTCATCGAGGCCATCGTTGGAAGAAAGGGAGTTTTTACAGGGTTGCAGACATTTAGGATCATTGAGAAATCAATGGTCCTTTTTTTGTGCCTGCAGGCCGGTTTCAATCATGTTACATGCGGCTAAGCCGCGAAAGGAGGTTTTTATGATCGGAGAGGAAAGCCGGGAATCCCGGTTTTCTAGGAGCCTAGCAAATCATGCAAAAGCAGGTGCGTATTACACGGACCCTGCCCATTGCAAAGCGATGTATAGGTTTCTGGAATTTCCAAAGGAGGAAGAAGCAACCTGCCTTGACCCGTCCATCGGGGATGGTAAGGCGCTGAAATCCGCCTGCGGGAAAGAGGAAGGAGACGGGAAGAAGCTGTTTGGCGTTGACCTGTCGAAAGAGGCCGTAAGGACGGCGGGGAGCGATCCCTTAATGGAACAGGTGATAGAAGGGGACTTCGTGAGGGATGTGATCATCTCCCAGAAGTCCTTTTCCTTTATCTTTTCCAATCCACCGTATATGGCGGCAGAGGACGGCGCAAGGTATGAAGAAAAATTTCTTGAAAGGTTTACCCCGCTTCTTAAGACGGGCGGCGTTTTGCTTTATGTCATTCCCTACGGGCAGTTCACAACGCCAAAACTTTTCCTGAAACTGTTCAACAGGTATGAGGTGCTTCAAGTGTACCGGTTTCAGGAAAGGGAGTATCAAAAGTTCCACCAGGTGGTCATCATGGCTGTAAAGCGAAGCGCGAACGCAAACCTCACCGGAACGCAAAGGGATGAACTCCTTTCTCAGTACCTTGTGGAGGAAGATTTGCCAGAGCTGCCGTTTGACTACGACGGGGATAGGATCCCCGTTCCCGCGGGCAGCGCCTCTCAAGTGGTAAGTTTTACGACTGCGGAGTTTCCAGCAGGGGAAGCCTTGCTCGCCATGAATGACGAGAGCCGCATTTCCGGAGAAATCGTAAGGAACCACCGACAGACTGTGGGCGCGCGGATCTCAGCGGAAAAGTGGAAGGGGGCCGTTATGGGGCGTCCACCCATCCATCCAAACAAGGGATCCATGTATCTGCTTGGCATCTGCGGAGCCGGTACGGGACGGTGCGGTGATGAGGATGCGGGAACAATGCATTTAGAACGTGGCGTTGTCAAGATGATTGACGAGAGCAGGCGCGTCATGCCGGAAAAAGACGACGGGCCGGAGCAGATCGTCGTAACGAGAAGAGCACAGGTGACTTACAACGTGATTGAGGCAGACGGACGAATCACGAACCTGAGCTAGAACGGAGGAGGATATGTTAAAGGCATCAAACGGAATTATGGAGGTGTATCTGTCCTGGATCATCCGGGACGCCGCGGGAAATCTAGTTGCGGCAGAAGTGTTTGACCGGTCCGGCGTGGCCGTGCGGAGCGTTTGCGCAAGCATCGTTTCAGAAGACTCGACAAGGCGCCAATACCTGACGGTGACCGGAATCGAAAACGGTAGTGGCATTGCCACGGTCAGCGTAAACGGTAGCTATGACGCAAGCTATACGGATTTTAAGTTTCAAAGGGATCGATGCAACGTGGGAACCGTAACAAGCAGGGATCTTGGAAAGACGCTGATCCTGTCATCCAGGGAGGAGATCGAGGAGGACTTTTACGGCGTTCTCATGAGGGAGTATAACCTCCCCATTCTTAGGGAGTGGACTCCCTATCTCATGAGGGAGCTGACGGACAAAAGGTGCGTAGCGGTCGGGAAAAGCTATCTTGAGGCATCGGAAGGCATCAAGGAGTTATGGATCCACGGCAAACCGCATGGCATAAGGGAGCTTCGGCTCCTGCGTCTAACTCTTACGGAAGAGGCTTTAGGCCGTGTCATCAGAGAAGGAATCTCATCCGGAAGGATCAGGGTCACGGATAAACCGCAAGAGCGGCTTGACTTTGGATCGGGCGGTAATTCCCTGGACGCATATGTAAGCACCTATGGAAAGGATCTTCAAAGAAATGTG
>ONSO01000233.1 GCA_900320485.1 uncultured Lachnospiraceae bacterium
TCCAGTTTCTTTATTTTGTGCCGCCCGAATTCCAATTTAGCAGCTGCCCTTCGTCCACAAGTCATCCACCCATTCCCCTCTTGCCGTCACCACAGGAAATTTTTCCGGTCCGATGGGCTTTCCGTTTTGATAGGTGGAAAAATTATCGCAAAACAGGATCGTCTTCTCCCGGTTTAAATAATTCATTCCGACGGGCGTGTGTCCCGTAACCTGCAAGACTCCGTATTCCCCAAAAATCCTGAAGTTTCCCTCAAAGGTAGGCCTTGCCCATATCGGGGAGGCGTCCCGCCATAGTTCCCCTTCCATGCACTGGTTTACAATGTCCCGCACGTCCTCAATGCAACGGATGCCCCTTATGTTAAATCCTTTGAAACGCAGGTCGTCAAGAAACTCCCAGGTGACGCCCGCATGCGTAAAGAGACACTTTCCGATGGAATGGGCATACATAAGGCGCTCATTCATCCTCTTTCTCATCTCCAAAATGCTTTTCCCCACCAGCTCTTCCTGATAAGGAGAATATCCGGATTCCAGCTTGTGCCACATATAGGACAGGTCATGATTTCCGTAGCACCAAAGGGTATTGGGATGCTTTTCGTCAAACCAAAATACCTTCTCAAACACGGACTCGTATGCGGCGCGGTTTAGCTGCTGGTCCCAGTCATCCACCAGATCTCCCAGACACACCGCCTGCGTGATTCCGTTTTCCTCCATGAGCCTGTCAGCTTCCTCAAACATCCATCCCCGCAGGTGAACATCAGGGATGACCAAAATTTTTTCATTATCTTCCATTACATCCATTTCCTTTTCTTGTCTTCCATGAACAAAGTGGAATTGAATTCTTAACTCCCTTTGCCAGTCTTTCCGGTAGCATTTTCCGTGGCACCCGCCGGGTTCCTTAGGGGCGGAAAAAATAATCTTTCTTATTACCCATTTTTGTCACCCTTTTCCTGCCCAGAGGAAAAAGTCAATTTTCTTTACGCTGCTGATTTCCGAAAGCCCGGGAAATGTCTCATCAAATCGGCGGACCATTTCAAAAGCCTGCTCCGTCTTTTGGAACTCCCCGTACCATGAAACGATGCGTTCGTACAATAAGACGGCATTGGAAAGCTTCTCCTCCGGCGTTTTCCCTGTAAGTTTCAGAGAGAGCGCCGACAGTACCCTGCCATCCCAGATTGGCATGGAATCGTCAAGTGTTGCCAGCATTTTGCTGGCAAACGAACACTCCAGGCGCCCGGTTTTTTGCCAAAGCCGAAGCAGGATCTCTCCAAAGGCAACACCTTTCCTCTTTGCATATCTGTCCATGAGCCCGAAATATTCCCTCTGCCATGCCTGGTCGCGCCTTACGCGGTAAAAACCGCAGTATTTCCGTCGAAATTCCGCACCGCAATCGCCTGCGGCGAACTTCTCCATGATCCACTGATACTTCACAAGATCCTTCTCCCGCTTTTTCAGGGCAAGGATTGCCGCATCTTGGTCGATGGCCGGGATAAAACATGGCTTTCCCGGTGTTACCGCAGTTGTTTCCCTTTCCCATTCCTTCAGAAAGGTTAACAGGAATTCATGCCTTTCCCTGGCAAGGAGCCTTCCGGTTTCCGTGTTCATGAGTCCATAGAGCAAAAGGAGTTTTTCGTGAAAGTGGGCGATGGATTCCTGAAGGCTCCTTCCCCGGCTTCCGCCGTATGCGAAGGTCCTTGCCACGCCAACGGCGCCCATGGCGTCAAGACGATCGGCGTCCTGCACGATCCTTCCCTCCACGGTTTTGGGTTTATTTGATCCATTTTTTGAGAAAGATACGGAGTTGATCGCCTCAATGATCCTTTCCGTCTTTTCCTCATCCACGCCGTGCTCCGCAAGGTACTTCCTGGCGTTTTCGTTGTTTTTTGTTTGGAACAGCTTGTGGTCATCCGCATCATGAAGGAGCGCTGCCAGCTTCACCACCTGCAGGTCGCACTTCTCTCTTTCGGCGATCCGCATCGCATTACCCAGCACCCGAAGGGCGTGATCCGTTCCATGACCATCCGCATCCTTCTCAAAGAGCTTTTCTAAATATGTGATTGCATCTTTTGTATCATCCATCGATATCTATTCCTCAGTGTTTTCGACAACCCTCATCGCACCTTGAAAGGCATGGGGCGTAAAAAGTTTCTCCTCACCATCCTGAAGCCTGACCAGGATTCTTTCCGCACTCCCGTCCTCCGCTTCCCTTACGCCGATCACGGTTCCCCTGCCGTATTTTTTATGGATGACGGCATCGCCCTCGTGAACAGAAACCTTGACCGGTGGTTCCTTTTTGGAATACAGGTAATTAAAGTCTGGTTTGGCCGGCGCCGGCCTTTGCCTTCGACCGCCCTGCCCTTTTGGGACGATGAAAGATGGTTTTATTTCAGCAAGAAAGCTTGACCTTTCCCTTTCACAGCATAGTAATGTCAAATCGTTCACAGCCCTGGTGAGCCCCACATAAAATAGTCGCCTTTCCTCCTCCGAAATGATGCCGTCTTCCGAGAAAGCAGGGAACACGCCGTCGATCAGGTCCATCAGGATCACGCGGTCATATTCCAGCCCCTTTGATGAATGGATCGTGGACAGGATGAAGTTGCAATCGGTATCATACTCCTTTTCCCGAAGGATCTGCCAGAGTTTTTCCAGTCGCATAAGGAATCCCGACACGGTGTCTTCCTGCATCGCGAGCATTTTAAGAAGAAAGAGCTTCCCTGCATCAAGACCGTTTCTTTCCAGATATTCCCCATACCCCATGGGATTTTCCAGACGAAAGAGCGCTTTCGCGGGTGGTTCTGAGAGCATCAGCCGAAGGTTTGTTGCTATGGCACGGCATCGTCCCAGTGTCTTTGCGTTTATGCCAGGGATCTCCTCAGCAGCCTCCCAGACCGTCATGCCGCCGATCCTGCTGGTCTGCAGCATTTGGAGCGCCTGATCTTTTTTAAGGTATGCCTGCAGCTTAAAGTAGGTCTTCTGAAAAAGTTCCCCGTCATGGGGATCCAGCGCCAAGCGCAACACATTCATCACATCGGTTACCACACGACTGGTAAAGAAGGAAAAGTCAGCGTTTCTAATGCGATAAGGGATGCCCCTGCGCTCCAGTATGTCAATGAGCGGCAGGGCACTTTCGTTGTCGCGGTACAAGACTGCCGTTTTTCTCTCGCACCCTTCCGCAACTTTTATCAGGTATCCGTACTGCGCCTGACGATTCCTGACTGCCGCAAAGTTTACTCTGGAGGCAGACTTTCTGGTTGCCACCATGTGTTTTTCATGTCTTTCCCGATTGTGAGCAATCAGCCGGTCTGCCAGGGCTACGACCTCGGGATTGGACCGGAAGTTCCTGTCCATGACAAGCACCTTTGCTCCCGGATGGTCTTTTTCAAAGGCAAGGAGCGCCTCAGGATAAGCCGCCCTAAACCCATATATGCTTTGGTCCTCGTCTCCCACCATAAACAGATTCCCGC
>ONSO01000090.1 GCA_900320485.1 uncultured Lachnospiraceae bacterium
AATCATGCCGAAGGGGTTGAACTTGGCCAGCCACGCCACCATGACGCCCGTGAAGCCCAGCCCGCCGGAGACCGTGGTCGTGAGCGTGTGGTTGGTGCCAGCTACCAGCAGGAATCCCGCGATGCCGCAAACAGCGCCGGAAAGCAGCATGGTGCGGACGATGACGCGGCCGGTGTTGATGCCCGCGTAGCGCGCGGTGTCAACGCTCTCGCCAACCACGGCCAGCTCGTAGCCGTGCTTGCTGTAGCGCATGTAGATGTACATGAGCACGGTGATGACGGCCACGACGATGATGTTGAGCAGGAACTTTGAGCCGCCGATGGTGGGCAGCCAGCCCGCCTGCGTGCTCTGGTTGATCATGCCGATCTTGCCAGAGCCCTTGGGGTTCTCCCACACGATGACGAAGTAGGCCACGATCTGCGTGGCGACGTAGTTCATCATCAGCGTGAAGAGGGTCTCGTTGGTGTTCCACTTCGCCTTGAAGTACGCCGGGATCATGGCCCAGAGCGCACCGGCCGCCACCGCCGCGATGAACATCACAGGGATGAGAATCGCATTGGGAAGCGTCTTGCCGAGGTAGATCATGCAGGCCGCCGTTGCCAGCGCCCCGACCAGGACCTGCCCTTCGCCGCCGAGGTTCCAGAACTTCATACGGAATGCGGGAGTCAGCGCCAGCGCGATCGCCAGCAGGATCGCCAGCTCTTTGCCGAGGACCCATACCTTGCGGGCACTGCCGAGCGCCCCCTTGAACATGGTGCCGTAGACAGCGAGCGGGGAAAGCTCCGTCGTACTTGCCGTGATAACAGCACAGATGACGAGCGCCAGCAGGATCATCCCGCCGCGGATCGCCCATGCCTTCTGCCAGGCCATCTCCTTGCGCTTGGTGATGTGGAGGAACGGCTCTTTGATGCTATTGTTCAACCGGCTCACCTCCTCCCAGCTGTGTCATAAGCAGACCGACCTGCCGCTTCTCTGCCGTCTTGCCGTCCAGCACGCCGCTGACCTTGCCGCCGCAGAGCACCAGGATCCGGTCGCACAGTTCGAGCAGGACGTCCAGATCTTCACCGACATAGATGACGGCCACGCCGTTCTTCTTCTGCCGGTTGATCAGGTCATAGATCATATACGAAGAGTTAATATCGAGGCCGCGCACAACGTACGCCGACAGCAGGACTGTCGGAGCGCTTGCGATCTCACGGCCGACCAGGACTTTCTGGACGTTGCCGCCGGACAGACGCCGCACCGGTGTATTGACGCTCGGGGTGCTGACTTCGAGTTCGTCAACGACCTTCTCCGCCAGCTCGCGCGGGGTCTTTCTGTCCGTGAACAGGGATTTGCCGCGCCGGAACGAACGGAGCATCATGTTGTCCGTCAGGTCCATGCTGCCGACAAGACCCATGCCGAGTCTGTCTTCCGGGACGAAGGATAAGGAAACGCCCATCGCCGCGATCTCCAGTGGGTCCTTGCCCACCAGTTCCTCGCGGCTGCCGTCGTCGTTGACATAGCGGATCGTGCCGGACTCCACGCCCTGCAGACCTGCAATCGCCTCGAGCAGTTCCTTCTGACCGCTGCCGGAAATGCCGGCGATACCGAGGATCTCCCCGGCGTTGGCGGTGAAGGAAACATCGTCCAGTTTCAGAATGCCGTCGCTGCTGCGGACGGTCAGGCCGTCCACTTCGATCTTCGGACGCGGGTCGACCGGTTCGGGCCGGTCGATGTTGAGCTTGACTTCGTGGCCGACCATCATGTTGGTCATCTCCTGGGCGTCGGTGTTCTTCGTGATGAGTTCGCCGATGAACTGCCCCTTGCGCAGGATCGCCACGCGGTCCGAGATCGCCTCAACCTCGTGGAGTTTGTGCGTGATGATGACGACCGCCTTGCCGTCGTTGCGCATATTGCGCAGGACCGCGAACAGTTTGTCCGTCTCCTGCGGCGTCAGGACCGCCGTCGGCTCATCCAGGATCAGGATATCAGCCCCGCGGTACAGCACTTTGACGATCTCAACCGTCTGCTTCTGCGAGACGGACATGTTATAGATCTTCTGCTCGGGATCGACATCAAACCCGTACGTTTCGCAGATCGTGCGGATCTTCGCCGTCGCCTTCGCCATATCCAGCTTGCCCTTCGCAATCGTGCCGAGCACGATGTTCTCAGCAGCGGTGAAAACATCCACCAGTTTAAAATGCTGATGGATCATGCCGATGCCATACGAAAAAGCCTCCTTCGGGGAGTGGATGGCAGCCGGTTTGCCGTCGATGAAGATCTGCCCTTCGTCGGGGTAATAAATCCCCGCAAGCATATTCATCAGCGTCGTCTTGCCGCTGCCGTTCTCACCAAGGAGTGACAGGATCTCGCCGCGGTAAATATTAAGATCTACATTGTAGTTCGCCTGGATCGTGCCGAAGGACTTTGAGATTCCCTGCATCGATACAGCCGCAACTCTGTTCTCCAAATAGATCAACTCCTTTTGCTGCAGACTGCGCATCTGCAGCCTGGTATAGATAGCAAGTCGGAGAACCCCGGTATTCCGGGGTTCTCCGAGCACTGTTTATCTGTATGATTAGAATGCTGTGTCAAGCAGTGTGATGCCGTCGATCTGCAGATCGAAGTACGGCGCCGAACGGAATTCGGATTCGTGGAAGTAACCGTCGGAGATAACTTCCGTGTCGCCTTCGTAAGCTTCGTCGGTATCAACGTCAGCCATGTAGCTGTTCGCGGCATCCTTCAGGTTATTGGCTTCCAGCGTAGCATTGTCGATAATGCCCTGCGCCTTGTTAACGGCCATGTTTACAAACTCATCAGCCCTTGCGTGAGCCCTTAACATGATCTCATGCTCGCTGATCATCTGGTTATGTTCCACCGCCGCCTGCTCCAAAAGAGCCCTGGCCTGCTGTTCCGCATCAGCCTTCATGGCCTCGGCACGCTCAGCGGCATCAGCAAGGATGGCATCCTTGTTGGAGATGATCTTCTGATACTGCTTGATCTCATCGGGAGTTTTACGGCGAAGCTCTTTCAGCAACTCTTCCATCTCTTCGCGGTTAACGATCACTTCCGAGCTGGAGAACATCCTCGGTTTGCTGTTTGCAAGGTAGTTTTCAATGTCAGTAATGATCTGTTCGATTTTATTGATGCTGTTCATAGCTCCTTACGCCCTTCCCTTAAATTTTTCTTTGATCAGCTCTGCCACAAAATCAGGAACGCAGGGTGTAACGTCCCCGCCAAAAAAAGCAATCTCCTTCACGCTGGAGGAACTCAGGTACGCATACTCCAGGCTGGTCGTCAGAAAGACGGTATCCAGCGCTTCGTGGGAAAGCTGGCGATTTGTCTGAGCAAGCTGTAATTCATATTCAAAGTCCGTTACCGCGCGCAGTCCGCGGACGGCAACGTGAATGTCCTTACTTGCCGCATAATTAATGAGGAGGCCGCTAAAGCTGTCGATCTTAACGTTTGGCAGATCCTTGGTGGCTTCCTTTAATATATTAACACGTTCCTCTACAGAAAACAACGGACTTTTTTCTTTATTGTTCAAAACACTGACGATTAATTCGTCAAACATGGAGGAAGCTCTTTTGATCACGTCCAGATGCCCATAAGTCATTGGATCAAAGCTTCCGGGATATACGGCTCTTATCATTTTCCCCGCCTCCGATCAAGTATTACGCTTTTTTTCTCAAAAAAACGTGCTTATTTGTTTTATACTTCTTTTCGCGGACTATGTCAAACCCTAATTCCTCCGCATAGGAAAAATCAGCACGTAATTCTTCCTCCGCAATGATTAGGGTTTCCTCGTCGACGTAAGGCATGGAGCCAAGTGCCGCAAGTACGCGGCGATCCTGGCCTTCACCATAAGGCGGGTCAAGAAAGATGACGTCAACGTGTTTCTCGTGAACGGAACTAAGGGCTGCCACGGCGTCCTGCTTCAGTACCGTTGCCCGGTCGGCAAACTTTGTAAACAAAAGATTCTGAGTAATGCAGCTTATGGCCTCCGGGGCATTTTCGGCAAAATAAGTCTTTTTGGCGCCGCGACTCAGGGCTTCTATGCCGATGCCGCCGCTTCCTGCATAAAGATCCATAAATACGCTTCCCGGAACTTCATTTTGAAGAATGTTAAACAGGGTTTCCTTGATCCTGTCCGTGGTGGGACGGGTTCCCTGCCTGGTGGGAGTCTTTAATGGCAGACTCCGGGCCGTACCGGCGATCACTCTCATGTTTTTTTCTCCATTAAAAGCTAAACTCTTATCTTGACGCCCTTGGAATCCCGGGATCCCAGTTTTAGGGAGTTCAAGAGTAAGGTCTTGCCGCGATACTCAATGGTGGATTCCACGGCATTTTTCGTATAGTACACTTCTTCCACCGCGTCCTTGTCGCCCAGCTTCATGCCTCGCACGCCAACGGCGTTTTTTTTCTTTTCCGGGATCTGCTCCACGGGAAATCGCAGGAAATAACCATCCTTTGTCTGAAGGACAATGTTTCTTTGATCCGTCAAAGTTACAACGCTGACAACCTCGTCCCCGTCGGACAGTTTCGTGGCGGCAACGGTACGGCTTCTTACGTCAAACTCTCCGCCGTCCACGATCTTCATCATGCTCTGCTTTGTCACAAATATCAGCTGACGGAGATTTAAGTCTGACTGCGGTGCCATAAATACGATGGACTCCGACTTGGAATCATAATTGCTGACGTTGTCGATGGGAATGCCTTTGTCGCGAAGCTTTCCCGCAGGCACGTCCATGACCTTTACCGTGTGCATTTGTCCGGTATTGGTAAACATGCATACCTTTCCAAGATTTTTACAGGAGAATGCAAACTTAAACTCCGAATCAGCAGCCTCTTTATTTCTCTCATAGGTGGCAACGTCAATGGTCTTGGCATATCCAAAACGGTCCATGAGGAAGTATACGTCGGTTTCCTCAATCTCTTTTTCCTTGTATACGGCCTCCTGACCATTCTCGATCACGGTGCGGCGCTTTCTGCCATATTCCTTCTTAAAGCCTTCCAGCTCACTGATGATCACCTGCGCCATGGAATCCCTGCGGTCAAGAATATCCTCATAGCGGTAAATGTTGGCAAGGGTCTCTTCATGTTCGGCGATCAGGGCTTCGATCTCCAGACCGATCAATTTATAAAGACGCATTTCCAAAATGGCGTTTGCCTGCTTCTCCGTAAACATAAGCTGGGTTGCCATGATCTTGGATTCCTTGGAACGAAAACGGATGCCGTCGATCTTACCTTCTACCAGGCAGGCCTTTGCCATGGCTCTGTCCTTGGAGCCACGCAGGATCTCAATGATGAGGTCAATGACGTTGCAGGCTTTGATGAGGCCTTCCTGAATCTCTTTCTTTTCCATCTCGCGGGACAGGAGATTCGTATATTTCCTTGTTGCGATCTGGAACTGGAAATCCACGCTGGCCTTGATGATCTGACGAAGGCTCATGGTCTCTGGCCGGCCTTCGTGAATTGCCAGCATGTTCACGCCAAAGGTATCCTCCAGGCGCGTCTTTTTATACAGCATGTTTACAAAGTTCTCCGCATCCGCGTCCTTCCGAAGCTCAATGACAATGCGAATGCCTTCTTTAGAGCTTTGGTTGGAAATGTCTACGATGTCGGAGGTCTTTTTGGTCTCCGCCAGGGCTGCCACGTCGGTAAGGAACTTTGCTATGTTGGCACCGATCATGGGATAAGGGATCTCCGTAATGACCACGTTGGTCTTACCGCCCTTGGTCTTTTCAAATTCCACCTTGCCGCGGATCTTGATCTTTCCCGTTCCCGTCTCATAAATGTCGAGGAGCTCGTCCTGGTTAATGACAATGCCTCCCGTGGGAAAATCCGGGCCTTTGATATATTTCATCAGCTCTCTTGTAGTAATGTTTTCATCGTTGAGATATGCCTTTGTTGCATCGATGACTTCCACAAGATTGTGCGGCGGAATGCTGGTAACCATGCCGACCGCAATGCCGTCAGAACCGTTGACAAGAAGGTTGGGGATCTTTACGGGAAGTACCGTGGGCTCCTTCTCCGTCTCGTCAAAGTTTGGCATAAAGTCAACCACGTCCTTGTCAAGATCGGCCAGAAAGGCTTCCTGGGTCACCTTTTGGAGCCTTGCCTCCGTGTAACGCATGGCTGCGGCGCCGTCTCCCTCGATGTTGCCAAAGTTACCGTGACCGTCGATCAGTGCCATGCCTTTTTTGAAATCCTGGCTCATGACGACAAGGGCTTCATAGATGGAACTGTCACCGTGGGGATGATATTTACCCATGGTATCGCCGACAATGCGGGCACTCTTACGATAAGGCTTGTCATACCGAATGCCTAGCTCGTGCATGTCATAAAGCGTGCGGCGCTGAACGGGCTTTAGGCCGTCTCTTGCATCAGGCAACGCCCTGGCAATGATGACGCTCATGGCGTAATCGATAAAGGATTTTTGCATCTCCTCGGAATATTCGGTTTTGATGATCCGATCGTTTTGGTTCATGAATGACTCCTGCGTTCTTTGTATTTGTTTTTCGCGTTTTTGACTTACGTAAGGCTTTTGACCGGGCCGTTATATGTCTAGCTCCGCATCTCTTGCGTGATCGTAAATGTAGGCCTTTCTGGGCGGAACCTCCGTACCCATTAAGAGCTCCGTGATCTCGCTGGCCATTCGGGCGTCCTCGATCTCCACCTGCTTCATCATGCGGGTTTCGGGATCCAGCGTAGTCTCCCAGAGCTGCTGGGCATCCATTTCGCCCAGACCTTTATAACGCTGCAGGGTAAAGGGCCCCTTATGGGTCTTGCGGTATTTTTCCAATGCCTTGTCGTCGTAAAGATATTGTTCCTCGCCCTTGCTGGGCATGGCCTTGTAAAGGGGCGGCATGGCAATGTATACGTGTCCTTCAAAGATCAGCTCAGGCATAAAGCGGTAGAACAACGTAAGGAGCAGCGTGGAGATGTGCGCTCCGTCCACGTCCGCATCGGCCATGATGATGATCTTGTCATAGCGAAGCTTGGAAATGTCAAAATCGTTGCCGTAGCCTTCGGAAAAGCCACAGCCAAAGGCATTGATCATGGTCTTGATCTCCGCGTTGGCAAGGATCTTGTCAATGCTGGCCTTCTCTACGTTCAGAATCTTTCCGCGGATGGGAAGGATTGCCTGATACATGCGGTTTCTGGCCGTTTTGGCGCTGCCGCCTGCAGAATCGCCCTCTACGATAAAAATCTCACACTTTGAGGGATCCTTGGATTCACAGTTTGCCAGTTTTCCGTTGGAATCAAAGGAGTACTTCTGCTTTGTCAGCATGTTGGTCTTTGCCTTCTCCTCCATCTTACGGATCTTGGCAGCCTTTTCGGCGCAGCCTATGACGGCCTTTAAGGTCTCAAGGTTTCTGTCGAAGTAATGAACCACTTCATCGCCCGTTACCTTGCTGACAACCTTTGCGGCGTCCTGATTATCCAGCTTTGTCTTGGTCTGGCCTTCAAATCTCGGATCGGGATGCTTAATGGAAACCACGGCGGTCATGCCGTTTCGCACGTCGGCGCCCGTAAAGTTCACGTCCTTTTCCTTCAGCGTGCCAAGCTCCCGGGCATAGTTGTTGATCACGGTGGTAAACATGGTCTTAAAACCTGTCAGGTGGGTGCCGCCTTCGGAGTTATAAATGTTATTACAAAAGCCAAGGACGTTTTCGTGGAATTCATTTACGTATTGGAAGGCCACCTCCACGGAAATGCCTTCGCTCTCGCCGGAAAAATAAATGACGTCGTGAATGGTTTCCTTGGACTTATTCATGTCCTTGATGAAGCCGACAATTCCTTCAGGCTCATGATAAGTAATGCTTTCTTCCGTTCCGGGACGCTTGTCCTCGTAGACAATGGTAAGTCCGGGATTTAAGTAAGCCGTTTCGTGAAGTCTGCTCTTTACTTCGTCTTCCTTGAAACGGGTTTTGTCAAAGATGGTGTCGTCCGGCAGGAAGGAAATGGTGGTACCCGTTTCCTTTGTCTTTCCAATCACCGGAAGCAATCCGCCCACAAGCTCCGTGGTGGGAATGCCGCGCTCATAGGTATCCTCATAGATGGCACCGCCAACCTTTACCCTAACGGATAGTCTTGTGGAAAGGGCATTTACCACGGAGGAACCTACGCCATGAAGACCGCCGCTGGTCTTATAGGCAGAATTATCGAATTTACCGCCGGCATGAAGCGTGGTAAATACCAGTCTTTCGGCACTGATGCCTTTTTCATGCATGCCAACGGGAATGCCTCGTCCATTATCAGAAACGGTAGCGGAGCCGTCTGCTTCCAGGGTTACGGTAATGCGGTCGCAGTACCCTGCCAAATGCTCATCCACGGAATTATCAAGGATCTCATAGATCAGGTGGTTCAGTCCTTTTGTGGATACGCTGCCGATATACATGCCGGGACGCTTGCGGACCGCTTCCAGACCTTCTAAGACGGTTATGCTGGAGGCGCCGTAATTGTTCGCTTCTGCCATTTTAACAACTCCTTTTGATACTTTCGCTTCGGATTGCAAATTGCTTCGCAATTTCCAACTGCGAGCCCTTCGGCTCGTCCTTGCTTCGCTTCGGATTGCAAATTGCTTCGCAATTTCCAACTATTATATCATATATGTTGTGGGTTTGCAAAGGAAAATGTACTAAATAATGCGATTTTTAGGGGATTTGAAGCAATAAAAAGAGCCGGGTTTTGTAAAAATCCGGCTCTCAGAAAATGGTTTAGGATATTGTGATTTTTTTGCAGCAGGCAACGGCAAGGCTGCCGGGGCCGATGTGACAGGAAATGCTGAGGGACAAAGGGGCAATGACCACGTTATGGCCGGGAAAGATCTGGAGAAGTTCTTCCTTCAGTGCCTGTGCTGCCTCAGGATTCTGTGTATGGGCGATCTGGAGCCACACGCCGCCGGGGGCAGGCAATATGCCGCCAAATCTCGTTTCAACGTCATTTTTAATGGCATTTATCATCACGGATTTTCCCTGAGCCGTGGTTCTGGCTTTGGAAAAGGCATCCAGCTTTTCTCCCTGGATCTGAAGTACGGGCTTTAGCTTCAAAAGCGTTCCAATGGCGGCAGCCGCAGGCGTGATCCTTCCGCCTTTTTTCAGGTAATATAAGGTATCCAGCATAATGTAGATGCTGCTGTTAAACTTATCCGCCTCAAGAAATTCCTTGATCTCTTTCGCATTTTTACCATGCTTTGCAAGCTCCATGGCATCCAGGCAGGACTGTCTTTGGGTGACGGAAATGCGCTGGTTGTTCACGACCTGAACCTTTCCGTTATAGTCCTCAGCCAGCATCAGGGCGCTCTGGCAGGAACCGGACAACCCGCTGCTCATGGGAATGTGTACGATCTCGTCATACTCTTTTAGCAAAGAGTCCCATAAATTACATACTTCTTCAGGGGAAGGCTGGCTGGTGGAAATGTTTTCGCCGTCTCTAAGCTTTACGTAAAACTCTTCCTGCGTCAGGTTTACGTCTTCATAAAAAAGCTGATCACCGATCATAAATGGCATGGGGAGGACAAATAATCCCAGCTCCTTTGCCTCACTTTGGGTGATTCCGCTGTTACTGTCGGTGACAACTGCAATTTTGCTCATAGTTTTCATGTCTCCATCACTTTAGTAATTAAGGTCATGTTACACTTAAATGGTGCGAAAGTCAACTATATTTGCACTTTCTTGTTCAAAATGCCGGCGTAAAGCTTCGTGTTCCGGGAGACTTAGTTTCGGATCTTTTCGAAGGAGCGTTTCCACAACTTCAGCCGTTTGCTTTAAGAGCTCTGCATCCGTGTAAATGTCGCCGATGCGGAAACGAAATTCACCGGACTGACGGATGCCAAAAAGATCTCCTGGCCCGCGAAGCCTTAGATCCTCTGACGCAATAAAAAATCCATCGTTGGAGTGGCTTAAGATCTGCAGGCGGTCCATGGTTTCTTTGGATTCATCGGTGCTCACAAAAATGCAATAGCTCTGCTCCTGCCCCCTTCCCACGCGGCCGCGCAACTGATGAAGCTGGGCAAGTCCGAAACGTTCTGCATTCTCTACCATCATCACGGTGGAATTGGGAACGTTAATGCCTACTTCGATCACGGTGGTGGACACAAGTACGTCTATGTTTCTTGCCGCAAAATCCTCCATAATGCGATTTTTATCCGCCGGTTTCATTTTTCCATGCAGATGGGAAACCACAACGCCGGGAGGAAGGGCTGCGCGCAGCTTTTCGCTGTATTGGATCACGTTCTCCAAATTGTCCATCTCCCCTTCGTCCACCTGAGGGCAGATAACGTAGGCCTGACGGCCTTTAGACACCTGATCGGCTATAAACCGGTAGGCTTTTGGACGGTACGCGGTGCCAACCACGGCATTTTTGATGGGAAGCCGTCCTTCCGGCAATTCCTTGATCACGGAAATCTTCAGATCTCCGTAAAGTATGATGGCAAGGGTCCTGGGAATGGGCGTTGCGGTCATTGCCAAGAGGTCTGCGCCCGCCCCCTTGCGTCGCAGGGCCGCCCTCTGGCCCACGCCAAAGCGATGCTGCTCGTCGATAACGACCAGG
>ONSO01000006.1 GCA_900320485.1 uncultured Lachnospiraceae bacterium
ATAACCTGCAAAATGTAGGTGCAACAACCTACAAAACCGTTTTGCAATAACCTACATTTTTATTTTGCAACTTTCTGCAAAAAGGGCTTGCAAAAAACAGTTTCTTCCGCTACCATCGACAAGGGCACATTTTCGTTCAAATCATAAACAGTACTTTTTTTCTTATCCTCGTCTCGAAGGCTCTTATAGATCTCTTCCGCAAAAATCCCCAGCACTTCCTTCTTGATTTCCTCATTTTGCAAAAGCAAGGTGAAGAAGTCCTGATTCTGTGACAACCCCTCAATCAAGGCATCATCCACGTTGTCAAAATACGCAAACTCAAAGTCCTTTTCCGTGTTGTTCTTTGCACTAGCCCGAAGCTGCTCGGACTTCATCATGATGTCCTTAATCTGGAGCATCGCCTTTACAGCCACGTCATTGTCATAGGTCTTGCCGGTTCTGCTGTTGATCTCATCAATAATCTTGGACAATCTCTCTTCCTTCTGCGGGGAGAGAATGATCTGCTCCGCCGTGGGAAGTTTTACGATGGGATTCGGATTCACCTTCGGCTTTTTATGTTCCGCTTCCTTCTTTTGCACGAAGCCGCTTGCTTCAATCTTTCCCGTGAGGTCAAAGCCACTGCCACCCGTATTGATCTTAAGGAACGCCTGCAGGTAGCTTGCAAACTGATACTTCTTATGTAGCTCCACATCCTCAAAGCAGGTTGCCTGTATCAAAAACTCATAGAAACGCACAAAATGCCTGATGGTAAGGGCAATCTTGGCAATCTCTTCCGGCTCCCTGCCATATTCCACGGCTTTTTTCGCCTTTTGGAGAAGGTATTCCATTTCCTTTTTGTCCTTTGCGGTGACGTCATCTTTATAAAGCAGGGCATTGAAGCGCTCCATGTCCTGCGGATCAAGCACGTAATATCCGTCAAGCTTCGCCTCTATGTCATAAACGGCGGAAGGCGTAACGGTATTGGACAAGAGCGTTGTGGTGTAATACTTTGCAAAGTCGCCGATCACGCTGTCATAATCATTCACGAAATCAAGGACAAAGGCCTGCTTTTCGTAAGGAGGACAGATGCGGTTAAGCCTTGAAAGAGTCTGCACCGTTGAAACCCCGTGAAGTTTCTTCAAAATGTACATGGCACAAAGCTTTTTCTGGTCAAATCCGGTCTGATACTTATCCGCAACGAGAAGAACTTGATAATCATCCTTGTCAAATTCCGCAGGAAGCGCCTTTTCCGAAATTCCGTTCATTCCAGGCTCCGTGTATTCCTTTCCGTCAAGGGATACCTTTCCGGAGAAGGCAACGAGTGCCCTGATGTTCTTATAGCCCTTCCTTGTCACGTAATCCTCAAATGCCTGTCTGTACTTCACGGCAGCCTCACGTGAGGCGGTAATGACCATAGCCTTCGCGTGTCCTCCAAGCTCGTCCATGACCGTCGTTCTGAAATGTTCCACGATCACTTCAATCCTCTGGGCGATGTTCGTCTCATGCAGGTCAACGAAACGGGCGATCTGTCTCTTTGCTTCCTTGGTCTTGCAAAGGGGATCCTCCTCGATCTCCTTATTAAGCTTATAATAGGTGTTATAGGTCATGTAATTCTGCAGAACGTCAAGGATAAAGCCTTCCTCAATGGCCTGCTTCATGGAGTAGACATGAAATGCCTCGTTCTGTCCCTTTACGTTCTTTCTGCCAAAGAGCTGCAGCGTCGTAGGTTTGGGCGTTGCGGTAAAAGCAAACATGGACACGTTCTTCTGCTTGCCGCTTCTTGCAATCTCATCCGCAATGACGTCTTCCATGTCAACATTTTCAGTCGTAACGTCCCCTTCACTTAAAACATAAGTCACGGCAGCCATGTTCTTTCCTGCCGTTGAAGAATGTGCCTCATCAATGATGACGGCAAAGGTCTTGTCGGACATGTCGCTGACCGTTCCCACGACGTAAGGGAATTTCTGGATGGTGGTCACGATGATCTTCGTATTTCCGGTAATTGCCCGTCCCAGATCCGCGGAAGTACACTTATCATCCATCACGCGGATAAATCCGGACTTATGCTCCAAAGCCCTAACGGCGTCCTGTAACTGCCGATCCACGACAACCCTGTCCGTGCAGATGATGACATTGTCGAAGATGATTTTGTTATTCTCGTCATGCAGGGACGCAAGCCTGTGTGCCAGCCATGCAATTTCCTTCGTCTTTCCTGATCCGGCGGAATGCTGCAGGAGATAGTTTTGCGTCGCGTGATTTATGTAAACGTCAGCAAGCACCTTCCTAAGCACGTCAAGCTGATGATACCTTGGAAAGATCACGGATTCGCTCACCTTTGACTTTCCCGTCTTTTCGTTCTTTTCTTCCTTGACCTCGATAAACATGAACTTCGTGATGATCTCAATCACGGAATCCTTTTTCAGCACGTTCTCCCACATGTAGAAGGTACTGTACTTATCCTTATAGATGGGGTTTCCCGCCCCTGCGTTAATTCCGTCGCCGTTTCCCATGTTAAAGGGAAGGAAGAAGGTTTTCTCGTTATCCAGCTTCGTGGTCATGTAAACCTCCTCCAGATCCATAGCAAAGCAAACAAGCGCCCCCGCCTTAAAGCGGAACAGCCTCGTCTTTGGATTGCGGTCCGTCCTAAACTGTTCGATTGCCATGCCGTAGTTTTGTCCGGAGGCATTGCACTTAAGCTCAAATGCCATGATGGCAAGTCCGTTTAGGAAAAGCACCACGTCTATCCTTTCCTTGTCGGAAGCCCATACTTCCTCGGATGCGGAAAAGATGTTCTTCTCATACAGGGTATTCAGTTCCTTGTTAAAGTCCGTTGCAGGCTTGGAATATAACAGGTCAAGGTGCACGTTGGAAAGCTCAATGCCGTGCTTAAGGACGTCCAGACGGCTTCCGCGGGCCTTAGTTTCCTCCGCGTTGATCGCCGCAACGATCGTGTTTTCCGTTTCCTCCTTGTAAATCTTGTAAAGCGTCTTCATTGCATCCGGTTGCGTAGCGTTAAGAAACCGGAAAAGCTCTGGTCTCGCCACCGCATAAAGACGATCATAATGCTCCTGCGGCCATATTTCATAGCCGTTTTCCCTTAACCGTTCAAGAAAGTATTTCTGATATTCCTTCTCCGACAACACATTACTCATGTATCCATTCCCCCGTGTTTAAGTTCACAAACTCCTCCAGCTTGATCTTTCCCTCAAAATCAGCCCCGTATTCCCCAGCCCTTGTCTGATCGTCAAACTTAAAGCTGTTATTATACAGCCTTCCGGTTTTCGTCCTTCGAATCAGGTCATTTCGGATCATAAACTCAATGACGCTTCTGTGATGGGCAAGGTCATCCCCGTTAAGATAAAAGCAGATGACTCCGGTAGGCCCCTGCAGTTCCAAATCGCTGCACTTACATTCCCAGCACACGCCTTCCTCAATGGCCTTTTCGCAGATCTTCTTTGCAAATTCCTGATCGTCAAAAAAGTACATCCATTTTCCGCATTTATGTTTTTCCAATTTGGCTGCATCTTCCGTTATGTACCAAAACCAGCCAAGACTACGAATTGCTTCCACCATAAGCCTTACTCCTTCCACTGGGTTTCGGAAGCAATCTGGCTGATTGTCTTCCCGTTATATAAGAAGAATTGTGGTCCCGCTACCGAATACCCAATAATACCTGACGCAACTGCAGAAAGAGACGTAATTTCCTCCCGATATTGCACCTTTCTGTCTCCAACCACGGTAACAACCACGGATGGATCCTCCGTAAAAGTAAGCTTAGCTCCGATGGGGATTCCACAAAGCGAAAAGTTTACGGGAGGTTTCCTGACAACCTGAGGTTTTGCGTCGGATGCCTTTACCTTCTTAAGCTTATCCCCCGTACCGCTAATGAGGGAAATGGCTTCCAAAAGATCATAGGCTGCCTGTGGCGTCATGATAAAAAACTCCCTGTTTTTTGACACTCGAAGATCCGGATTGAGATTGTCGATCATTTTATGGAGTTTCTTATCTTCCAGATTTCCGCTTGTTTCATAAGTCGCGTACACTTCATATTCATAAGGCAGGGCCGTAGTTGAGAGCTGCTGTCTACGAAGTTCCACATCAGTTGCATATCCGATCTTCACCATGTCCTTTAGTGCAGGATTCGTCATAATGTAAATGTAACCTTTAGCCATTTGGATCCTCCTTAGTAAGATTCAGGAACTTCTTTTTTTCCGGTAACATACTCGTAGATAAGTGATTTCTTATAGTCTGCAAGGACTTCAAGCTGTTCTTGCTTCTGTGCAATGATATCTTCAACCTGTACGCAAACACTATCCAAATAATCTGAAATCTTTGATTGTTCGTCTAATGACGGAAGTGCAATATAGATGTCGGCAACTTTATCCCAACTCCTAAAATCGCTTGTATTTCCTCTTACACCATTTGATATAAGCTTATATACCCCGTTATATGCCAACTGTTGTAGATAATATACGATGAAACGATTATCATTAGGACTGTCGCACACATGAACTACTCTTGTTATTTTTCCGTCATAATCAGATAGTGCTATCGCTCCGTGCCAAGTATCCATTCCGTGAATAGCAATATCACCTTTATGAATACCTTGCATTGCATTATCTTGGCTAACCATTATGCCCGACATTTCATCAGGTCTAATGGCTACCTTTCCTTTATTGGTACATAATAAAGCCGTATCTTCTGAATTGAATGGTCGCCACAATTTTGTACATTCATATCCAATTTTGCTCAATCTCCATTTTGAATTGTACGGAGCCATATAATAGATACGACTATCTATTATTTCTGCATTCTTATCTAACCACTTTGTTACGGCTTCGGTGATAACAGACTTCTTATATGCTTGAAGGGTATCAATCTCTGACTGAATATCAGTAGAAAGAGTGTCTATTTCGGTGCATTTGGCGTCAAGGAAATCGGCAATTCTTTCCTGAATGGACAAATCTGGAAATGGAACTGTGATCTTTTTCATATCCTGCCAATTCGTTGTCCATAAATCATCAACTATTCCATGACCACATTTATAAAACTCGTCTGCAAAAAGAGGCGTATGGAACAGCCAATTATAATAGCGATTTGACATTTTCCCTTGAGGTTTTAATACGGTATTTATCAGCGAGACTGAGCCATCGTATTCCGATATCCCGCAGGATCCTCGCCTGTCAGAACGACTGTTAATAGCAAAATCACCTTTTTTTACAAGTTTACGATTATCATGATCATTTGTTTTTGCTGCCGTTTCTAACTGGGGTAATACTCCTTTCATCGTAACAGACAAAGGCGGATAATCTTCATCACTAACTTTCGTATTGCGAAGCGAATACAATGCAGAAATCTTCTCTATTTCCCAGTCTTTCGGTATTTCCCCAATCCATTCAATTCCGCTATCCTTCATTTCAGGCATGTTACATCCCTCCAAACAGCTTCTTTATTCTTTCAGACACGGATGCTTCCAGCTCCATAAATTGTTTTTCCAGTTCCACCGAGGACTTTGGAGCCTGATACTTATAAAAGTATCTCGTAAAGGGAATTTCCGCACCCGTTCTGATAACGGGCTTGGTCTTTGACATATCTTCTTCCCAGAACCATTTAGCATCCGGAATGTGCGGAAGGACTTCCCTTGCCATGTAATCCTCAATGTTTTCATCCCACTTTACGATCTCCGAGTCCTTGGAATCCTTGTCGTAAAGCACGTTACCCTTCTTATCCTTCTGGATCATGGCATCCTTATCCATGACGGAAAGGCCGTTCATGATCTTCTCCAAAAGCTTTTTATCCTCCGTAATGAGCCCCAGAATCCCCGAAAGAATGGGAAGGAACTCATCAGGAGACATGTACTTTCTCTCAGAAACAGTTTCCCGTAAGGCAGAAAGGATTGCTTCGTACATGGGCTTGGTCTCGTAATACTTCTTAAGCTTTGCCTCATCCTTGGACTTCTTTTGAAGGCTCTTGATCTTTTCCTTCTCAATGTCTTCCGCAGACTTTTTCTTCTTGCTTTCCTTTTCTTCCTTTACGGTCGGATTTTCCAACGCATAAACGTCAGCCTCATCCCATAAGGAAGAGAGGGCACCGCTCTGCAGCATGGCCTCAATTCTTTCCTCCGTAATGGCATAGCTTCTCTGGAGGGGCTGCATCACGGCATATTCCCTGTATAGGAATTCCGTATTTTTAAAGATCTTCACGGTATCCGTCTCTATGAAGTCCGCGTAAAGCTTCGTGATGGTCGCACGGTCTTCCGGATAAAACTCATTCTTTTTGCAGCCAAGGGGCTTTCTAAGCTTATGGCAGATTGCAGAAGCGTCAATAAGCTGGATCTTTCCCTTTCTTTCAAAACGCTTATTCTTGGAGAGTACCCAAATGTAAGTCGTTATGCCCGTGTTGTAAAAAGAATCCGTAGGGAGCTGAATAATTGCCTCAATCAGGTCATTCTCCAAAAGGAAACGTCTGATCTGGGATTCTCCGGACGCGGTTCCACCCGTAAACAAGGGAGATCCGTTGGAGATGATGGCCGCCCGTCCAACCTTGTCATCCATCTTTGCAATGGCTGATTGCATGAAAAGAAGCTGGGAATCTCCACCTCCGGGAAGTCCCGCACCAAATCGTCCGTCCTTTCCCTTGGCGTTCTCCGCGATCACGGCATCTTCCTGTCCAGCCTTTGCATCATTTCCCGACCAGGGAGTTCCAAAGGGGGGATTTTCCAAAAGGAAACGCATCTGAACATCCTTAAAGCAATCTTCCTTTAAGGTGTCAGCATGACGAAAGTTCTTAGCGTCCTGTCCCTTGATCAGCATTTCCGCAAGTCCTATTGCGTACGTTGACGGTTGGAATTCCTGCCCAAAAAGGCGAATGTCCGCTGAAGGATTATAATGCTTAAGGTATGTATAAGCCGTGGAAAGCATTCCGCCCGTACCGCAGGCCTGATCACACACGGTAAGGATCTTCTTATCGTCAAAAATGTCATCGCATCCTTCGGCAATGAGAAGGGAGACGCACAGCTTAATGATGTCACGGCCGGTGTAGAACTGTCCGGCATCCACATTCTGATAGAACCTACCGATCAGGTTTTCAAAAATATAACCCATCTTGATGCTGTCATAGGTGGCTGGATTAAGGTCCAGTTCGGAGAATGCCTGCACAACGGAATATAAACATCCGTCCTTATCCATCTTTTTGATGTGGTCATCCATGTTCAGTTCGACCAAAATGTCCTGCACGTTCTTGGAAAAACCTGCAAGATAAGACTTGAAGTTGGATGCAATGTGATCTGCGTCATTGCACAGCTCCTTAAGGGAAAATTCCGAAGTATTGTAAAACTGATATCCTGAAATGCGACACATGGCCTGCTCCGGATACAAAGGATTCGCCTTGAACATGTCAATCACAGCTTGTTTGGTAGGCTCCAGGGTGCATTCAAAACGTCTGATGATAACCATCGGAATGATGACGTCACCATATTTATCCGGCATGTAGGAACCACGCAATTTATTAGCGATTGACCAGATAAAGTTTGCCTCCGCCGTTATGTCAACGGGAGTTTCCTCCCAGAGCATGTTATGTAAGTCTGCCATTATTCATTAACTCCTATACATTATAGTTTTCATTTATATGTCAATACCAGTATTGTAAAGACATAATCTGATTATGCTAATGTATTTCTAGGTATTGTGATTTTTGTTTCGAAGACATATTTTCAAGCCAATCTTTTAACTTACTTTTTACGAATCTTTCTCCTTTATCACCATCAACATAAGTTATACCGCTTAAGTCAGATGCTATCTTGGGTTTTCCTTTACATATAATACACACTTTCGTTTTTCCTAGTTTACCCATAAACAAACCATATTCAAAAAGCACATTATCCCTAACAACACTTAATGAATCAGCACTTGCGACATTTGATTTTTCATTCCAAAGCTTATCATCTGCATTAAACACAAAAACAGCCGCATCAACTCTTTGAGATATCGCTATTATTGCGTCTATGGTGTTTTCCCCAGGGCAGAAAATACCTTTTCCTGAATCACTCCACAATAATGGCTTATGATTAAGCTCTTCAATCATCACCGCAATATCATCCATGTAATTTTTCGCTTCGCTTGAACTACCAATAAAAACTTCCATTTTCTTTTCCACTCCTTCTTTTGAACTTAATAAAATGGGTACATGTTTACTCTTACTACCAAGATTGGCTTCTTCATTCAATTCCTGCAAATCTTCTTTATTAATATCAAAAATCCTTTTTGCCTTTATTTTTATCTCATCAGCTTTATACTCGCTACCACATACAGCGCACACCGTTCCCCCATCTCTTAGCATTTTTTCTTCATATACAGTACAAATCTCACCACACTCACATTTATAGCGATATTTATATGCCAAAACTCTTTCACCATACAATTCATCTGCTAATTCTTCTGCTTCTCTTAAATCAATATCAAGCCATGACATAAAATCCTTAATTGTTAGATTTCCCAGATTATTAATTGGCATACTTTTTATCATGTTATGTAATTTACTAATTAACATTTGACTCATATTTTTCATAATTCTCCATCGCCAAATTCATATCATCTTCGTTAAATCGAATACCATATCTTATTAACAATTCAAGATATTCATCATTCGAAGCGTCGTATTTTAAATTAAGTCTTCCATTTTTCCTATTATTCATTGCAATCCATATGGCTTCTATTTGCTCCGTTTCCTCCATTCTATTTTTTATTGACATAAATGTTTTTGTGCAGAAAATGGGGACCGCTGTATTCTCTCCCCTTAACGAAGTGAGAACATTTTCCTTATCATTAAATTTTATCCTTGCCACAATGGCATCTAAACCAAGTTTCCATATTTCTTCAAATTTTCTTTTATAAAAATAATCGCTAACCACCAATCCCTCTATAACATTTCTTAATTCACCCTTATAATCCATAACATCTTTAATCAGTGTTGAGTTACCCTGATCATCCTTTGTCACATTCTCTAACTTCAATGTTGCGAAGGTACTTTTAATAAAATAATCCAGCGGACTTTCAAGTTGATCTACTATATTATAATTTGGCAAATGGGCGTATGCTTCCGTTATCATTTCTTTACTCATTTCAAACAAAGCTTTTTTATGCTTATTGTAATATTCTTTCACGCATACATTAAAATTAATTTCTAACATCCTCTTTGTATGTTCCAACAAATTATCTGCTTTGTATTCATCTCTCGAAACCTTATTTCTTGTCCATGCCTTTAATGTCATTTGTTCTTTTTCAAAATCAATTTCTACCGGTACGTAAGCAATTGAATCCATTAATCCAGTATTCAAATCCATCTGAATGGCATATCCAAATATCAAACGAAGTCTTGTCAGTTCTCCTTTATTGTTTTCCTCGCTCTGACACGCTACTATTTTATCCGTATCGTCTTTATTCGGAATGGTTTCTATAATATTTATAAAGTTTATATTATCCAGTCCATACTTTTCCCTCAATACACTTTCCCAGTCTCTTGGATACTTATAATTTCTGCAACCATCCAGTTTATATACTCTAATGGTTTTTCGTTTGCCGAAGAACAACTCATCAAATAAAAAGTTTTCGAAATCTTCAATCTTTATATTCTCATTACACAATAAATCATCTATCCAGTACTTGAGATCACGGCCCTGCTTTTCTTCTGGTTGTTTTAATCCTTGTTGCCTTAAAAAAGTATTTATATAATCCTCACCAACATTAATAATAATTGATTGACTAAAAGACAGCATGTCTACCTCCTCTTGTGTATAATTTATGCACTATTATTTCGCAATCATCATTTCACTTATATCAATATTTATTTTACCCCTTCAACCTAATCAATGCCGTCGGCGATTTTATGTTTCCATCGCGATATATGTGCCCTTCACTGATAAGCGGATTTATGATTTCTTTCAGAAAAGTGCCCCTGTTATTAAACTGCATTAACCGCTGAAGCTCCTTCACTGATTGAGGTCCCTCTGTTCTTAAGATTTCAATTACTTTATCTTTATCTGAAAGCATCTTGTTATCCGTCTTTTTATCACCCTCAACATATAGCTTATCAAATAAACGGAGATCCAAAAATCCCGGATAGATCAATACTCCTGGTTGAAGTCGCTCCTCGCATCCTTCATAACTTTCTATCATTGTTTGGAAACCCGTTCCTCCACGTTCCATAAGATTTGCCACATCCAAGCAAGCAGCAATTATTGTATTTCTTCGTATCGACGGAATTGAACCAATCGGGTATTCTTCATAGTTTTTGGGTAATAACCATGATCCAGGTGAAACAAAATCGATTCTGTCGCAGTAAATATCAATGTCTATCTGCGTTCCCGCAATAGAATAATCCCTATGCGCTATTGCATTAACCAATGCCTCTCTGATTGCCTCTTTGGGATATGCCCTAATCACTTCGCGTCCACCATTTTCCGTCTTTCGCCACCCAGTTTTTGTATTTCTCTCTATAAAAGCGATCGTTTTATGAAACACGTCTGCCAAAGACCCTTTATATCTGCCATTATCAAGTACCGATCCCGTCTTCTTATTTCCCTGCCAAAGGCGACAGCAGATCATTGTATCTTCACCGTCATACCCGTCACGGAACATTAAAAAACCAGATTTCGCAAATCCCTCTTTGGAAACAATCTCCTCATTTTGTAATTCTTTGATTGTCGGTGCCGATAAATCTTCTCTAAATTCTTTGCACAAATTAACATATTCCGTCCATTCGTTCTCATTATAGTAAATATCACTTGTCTCGTTATCCACACCATACTTCCTCTTAGACAATGAAATGATCTGTTCTGGTGTTGCGGGCGTAGCATTTCCATCACCTTTAACAAAAACCTTTTCGTTAAAATCACCTTCTCGATATCTCACAACGGATTCTGACTTTAGAACATATACTGCCAAAACAAAATGCTCCGCATTCGCGTCAACGCTCCTCATCATGTAACGAATCTTTGCGTGTGGGAAAATGTGCCTGTCGTTTATGCGTGCTATTAGATTTTTTGTATTGTCAATCTCATCCAACTCAAGTCCAAAAGCTTCTCAGTCATTCGACACGCCTACAAACAAGATTCCTCCATGATCATTGGCATATCCAACAATCGTCTTGGCCCATTTTATTGGATTTTCCGGATTCAACATGGCTTTATACTCATATTCCATATTTTCCGTTATAACGTCAGGATATAATTCTCTTATATTCATAGATGCCTCCAACATTTCTTTATATACAGTATACCAAACATTACGGAACATTACAAGAACATTGTTAAACATTACAAAGACATTGTTTAGCATTGTGCGAACATTACGGCAGCATCAAAGCTTTGGGGGCATAGATTTCAAATTTAATCAACAAAAAAGCCTTGAAATCTCAACAATTTCAAGGCTTCTCACAAAAATAACATACTGCTGGCAGCCGGACTTGAACCGGCACGGTGTTGCCACCGAGGGATTTTAAGTCCCTTGCGTCTGCCTATTCCGCCATGCCAGCAAACGCATCGCATGAAGCGCGTTGTGAAGGAAATTGAGAAATCCCAGCTTCCGTCGTACGTCGCAGATCCTGCGAATGGATGGGGGTGGATTCGAACCACCGAAGCAATTTGCAGCAGATTTACAGTCTGTCCCCTTTGGCCACTCGGGAACCCATCCAAGTACAAACATGGCATCCTTGAGACTGATCAAAAAGTAATATGCACCATGTCTGACAAGAAGAAATTGTATCATAAGTTAAAATAAAATGCAAGGCAAATCATAAAAAATCCAGCGGAATCCGGAATCTGCCAGACATGCGGCAGAACGCCAGGCCTTTAACGTCAATAGACAAAGCGGCGCTTGCGGCGCATTTCTTCTTCCGGGGTCAGGATCTCGGGCTTTACTTCCACGTCCTTTGGACCCTCGCCCATGGCAGATGGCGCATGTCTGTCGAATTTCAAGATGGTGGCTGAGGTCTTTGGCAGGCACAGGTGGATCCGCCCGGCATGGAGATCATATTCCGGTCCTCCGAGGGAATAGCCCCCTTCGCCGGTTTGGATCAGGGTTCTCATGCGGCCTTCCTTGGGCGTTCCGATGACCCATGCATCCACGTCCTTTTCCTGCGGGCTGTCTAAATTATTGATCAAGATGAGGCAATGCCCATCCTTGTGAAATCTTCCGTAGGCAAGATAATTATATCCCGCATCCACAAAGCAGATGGAACCGCGGCGTAGCTCATCATTGACGTTGCGGAGGTGGATCAGGTCCTTATGGAAATTGATCAGCTGAAGGTCTTCCCTGCCCCAGGGATAGGTTCTTCTATTGTCAGGATCGGTGAATCCGCAGAGTCCGGCCTCATCTCCGTAATAGATGGTGGGCGCTCCCATCCAGGTCATCTGGATCATCACGCCTTCCATGAACACGGCCCTGTTGATGCCTTGCTCAGCCGCCTGAGGTCCAAGAGTCCCGGTACGGCCCACCTTGTGGTTTGTACGGGTCATAAATCTGGAGTGGTCATGATTGGAAAGCTCATTCATGGCTACCTGCCAGCTGGGCATGGTGAAGTTTGCGCCATGATGTCTCATGGCCCCCCAGAAGGCCTCGGCGTTGCCAAGGAGATCCTCGCGGAAGTCGTCGCTGTGCTTTTCCATGCCAGTAAGGAACCAGGTAACGGGCTCCATGAAGGCATCGTAGTTCATGACGGTGTCCCACTCATTGCCCTGAAGCCAGTCGCGGGTCGAGCCGTAATGCTCCGCAAGGATCAGCGCTTCGGGATTGGCTTCCTTCACGGCTTTGCGGAACTCCTGCCAGAAATGATGGTTATATTCCGGACTGTGGCCAAGGTCTGCTGCCACGTCCAATCTCCAGCCATCCGCGTTATAAGGTGCGGATACCCATTTCCGTCCGATATTCAGTATGTATTCTTCCAGCTTCCGGGAGCCTTCGTAGTTCAGCTTGGGAAGCGTGTCATGCCCCCACCAGCCATCGTAGGTTGGATTATAGGGCCATTTCGTCTCGTCCTTAAAATCAAAGTAGTTGCGATAGGGGCTCTCAGAGCTTACGTAGGCTCCGGGGTCGTATCCTTTCGCATTTTCGTAGATCCTCTCCCGATCCAGCCATTTGTTGAAGGAGCCGCAGTGGTTGAAAACGCCATCCAGAATAACTTTCATGCCTCTCTTATGGGCTTCCTCCACAACCCTCGCAAACAGGGCATTGCTGGCCTCCAGGTTCGCCTTATTGGTCACCCGGTCCACGTAGCGGCTTGCAAGGCGGTTCTCCGTCTGGCCCGGCGCCAAAAGCTCCCCTTCATCCGATACAAGCTTTCCGAAGTGGGGGTCTATGTAATCATAGTCCTGAATGTCGTATTTATGATTGGAGGGAGATACAAACAGGGGGTTAAAGTAGATGACCTCTACCCCAAGATTCTTGAGATAGTCCATCTTATCGATGACGCCCTGCAGGTCTCCGCCATAAAATTCCCTGACGTCCATGGCGGAAGGGTATTGATACCAGTCCTGCATCTTTTGAACGGGCTCGTTGATGTAGACGTATTCTCCCGTCAATACGTCATTGGAGGGGTCCCCGTTGCAAAAACGGTCTACGTAGATCTGGTACATGACGGCGCCCTTGGCCCAGTCCGGCGTCTTAAAGCCGGGAATAATGGAGATGTCGTAATAGTCATTGGGCTCGTGGCAAAGGCCTCTTACGTCATAATACGCTACCAGGGTACCGGTTCTGATCTCAAAATGATAGGACAGCTTTTCGTTCTCAAGCTGGTAATCATAAGCATAATAATCAAAGTCATCCACACAGTCCACCTTGGTCATCAGGTTCTTCCGGCCCTTCACCACAAGGTAGACTGCATCCACGTTGTTCCGGGCAGTCCGGAACCGAATGTTCACAAGATCATATCCTGCCGGTTCCGCAGGCGTTACGTAATGCTCCGTCGTATCTGAGAATAAGGCCTTTAAGTTAAACACCGGCCTCATGGTACCGATATATTGCAGATTAAAATCTTTTCGACGCGATCTTTGAAAATCCATTTTTACCGCTTCCTTTTTCTAGGCTTCACAATTTTAAGTATATTTTATCATTACGCAGAGGAAAAGTCAAAGATTCAAAACGACTTAGCGGCCCTTCTCCGTCGGATAAAGCCGCTTCATTGAAATTTGTTTAAAAGTGAAACAGGCAACTTGGGGTTGCCTGTTTCAGAGAAGGTATTTCTTTCTTATGGGGTATAGCAAAAACTATAATGTATTGGGGGGTTACGTGTATTATAATAGCATCCCCTTCATTTTTTGCATAGCCTCAAAGTTCACAAAGTTTACAAAATCAAGTCCTGATTTTTGTTAATTTTTCACAATAAACTTTTAGTTAAAATGATACTTCCGGTTTATGGAAGAGTGCTTCGAATTCTTCCCTGCCGATCTTTTCCTTCTCCAGAAGGAGCTTTGCACACCCGTGGAGCACGTATTCATGGCTCAGGATCATTTCTTTTGCCTTTGCGTAGCAGTCATCGATAATGTCCTTCACTTCCTTGTCGATCTGGGCCGTGATAGCCTCGCTCACGGATTTTGTATGTGCTAAGTCTCTTCCGATGAAGACTTCGTCGTCATCATTGTCATAGCTGATGACGCCGATGTTGTCGGACATGCCGTATCTCGTCACCATTCTGCGGGCTACCTGCGTTGCCTTCTTAATGTCGCTGGAAGCGCCGGTGGTCACGTCGCCAAAAATGATCTCCTCGGCAATGCGTCCGCCAAGGGAGACCATGATCTCCTGAAGCATCTTACCCTTGGTCATGAACATCTCATCCTTCTCGGGAAGGGGCATGGTATAGCCTGCGGCACCTTGGCCCGTGGGGACGATGGACACGGTGTAAACGGGGCCCACGTCCGGAAGAAGGTGAAAGAGAATGGCATGGCCGGCTTCGTGATAGGCCGTGATCTTTTTCTCCTTATCGGATACGATGCGGCTGTGCTTCTCCGTACCGATGCCGACTTTGATAAATGCCTTGTTGACGTCAGCCTGGGAAATAAATGCCTTATCCTGCTTTGCCGCGCCGATGGCAGCTTCATTCAAAAGGTTCTCCAGGTCTGCACCGGAGAAGCCGGCGGTGGTCTGTGCGATCTGGGTAAGGTTTACGTCATCTCCCAGGTGCTTGTTTCTGGAATGTACCTTAAGGATTTCTTCACGCCCGCCCACGTCAGGAACGGTAACCGCTACCTTACGGTCAAAACGACCGGGACGGAGGATCGCGGGATCCAGAATGTCCACGCGGTTCGTGGCTGCCATAATGATGATCCCCTCATTTTCGCCGAAGCCATCCATCTCTACAAGGAGCTGGTTCAGGGTCTGTTCTCTCTCGTCATGACCGCCGCCAAGACCGGTTCCCCTTCTTCTTGCCACGGCGTCGATCTCATCGATAAACACGATACAGGGACAATTCTTCTTTGCCTCGGCAAACATGTCACGGACTCTTGCCGCGCCGACGCCGACAAACATTTCCACGAAATCAGAACCGGAAATGCTGAAAAAGGGCACGCCTGCCTCACCGGCCACGGCCTTTGCAAGGAGGGTTTTACCGGTTCCGGGAGGGCCCTCTAAGAGGACGCCCTTGGGGATCCTGGCACCCAGCTTTGTGTATTTGTCAGGATTCTTCAGGAAGTCCACGATCTCTTCCAGTTCTTCCTTTTCTTCCTTCATTCCGGCCACGTCCTGGAAGGTTACCTTTTTGTCATCCTTCGTCATTCTGGCGCGGCTCTTGCCAAAGTTCAGCATCTTGTTGTTGCTGGCATTCACCTGCTCATTGCCCTGTCCAAAGAAGATCATGAACAGGAAAAATCCGACAACCAATACGATCAACAGGGGTAAAAGCCTTGTGACAACCCAGCTTTCCCTCTTTACGTCCGAAATTTCCGGCGCTATGTTGTACTGTCTGATCAAGGCTTCCGCCTCTTGAATGTTAGTGACGTAAAGCTTTCTGACGGTTCCGTCCTTTAAGGAGACCATCACGGAACCCGTGGGCGTCTCACTGTTGGGAGTGATCACCGCCTGTGTCACCTTTCCGCTCTCCAGGTCGCTGATGAGCCGCTCCCTGGAATAATCCTGCGCCTTGTCGGCGATCCTGCTGATCCCGAATAAGATCAAAAACAAGATCATTAAAAAAATAAAATACGTTCCGATCCCACTACTTTTCCTCTGTGGCACTGCCCTGTCCTCCCATTAGTCAAAACTGATCACGCCGATATAGGGAAGATTGCGGTATCTCTGGTCATAATCCAGGCCGTAACCCACCACAAATTCGTCCGGAATCTGAAATCCGGTATAATCCACGTCAACGGAAACCACTCTGCGTGACGGCTTATCCAGCAGGGTGCACAGCTTTAAGCTGGCCGGTTTTCTGTCCCTGAGCATCTCCATGAGGTAGCTTAGGGTCCTTCCGCTGTCAATGATGTCCTCCACCACGAGAACGTCCTTGCCCTGAATGGATTCATCCAGATCCTTTACAATCTTCACGACGCCGCTGGATTTTGTATCGCTTCCGTAACTGGACACGCTCATGAAATCCAGGGACACTGGCACGGTGATCCTTTTTGCAAGCTCACACATGAAAAAGCTCCCGCCCTTCAGTACGCAGATCAGATGGATCTGTTTTCCCGCGTACTCCCGGCTGATCTGTTCCCCCATCAGCTTAATGCGGGCGTCAACCTCTGCTTCAGACTTTAAAATACTGACGTGCTCTGCCATATTTTTTATCCTCCGTTTTTACGTTCTTTCTTGTCTTTTGTCCTTTGCCCCAAGCCTATGCCGGATCCTCAGGCCGAAGGCACCGGATCTGCAGGATCTTTTTCGTTCCTTCATCCACCTTTACGCTCTCGCTGATCCGATATCCGGGGATCCACAAGATCTCCTGTCCCATGGCAAGGAGGGCGATCCGGTCTCTCTCGGTTCTTGGCACCTTTTCCGTAATAAAATATTCCTTCAGGAGCTTACGGACCGGTTTTCCTTCCGGTCCCCTGATCATGAGATAATCCCCTGCATGGCGGGTCCGAATGGAAAGAGTATCTTTTATTTTATCATAGTCAAACCATTTCGTATAGTTTTTTTGAGGAATTACCATGGTTTTTTTGTAGGAAAACTTCCGGAATTCAAACCGTTCCCCGCCAAAATCCACCGTTACCGCCTCGTCGTCCATGGATCTGTGGTCCACGCAGGCGATCATGCCCTTTTGGGCTTCTTTCTCTGCAGAGATAACGGCCGCGGGCATGTCTGCATTTACGGCTTTTCTTTCCAGATAAACGTATTTATACTCCCGGCGGGCATGGATCCCAAAGGGCAGGTCCACGCTTTTTCCGCTCTCTCCTCGAAACAGCCCAAGTACTGCCTGTACGTGGACCGCCTCCAGATCGCGCCGTTTTGGAGAGGCAGCACGTAAAAGCTCCATCAGGATCCTCTTTTGGATCAGCTCCGGAAACTCCAAAAACTTCTCCGCGTTCACGCCATGGCTCATTCCGGAAACAACACATGCCTCCATGGCCTTCCTCGTTTCCTCCGCAAGGTAACTTTCCGTCTCCGCCAGCATTTCCGCCGCCTGATTCAGATGGCGGACGGTGCCCCTGCTGATCTCCTTCTCCGCGTACGGGATCACGTGGTGACGGATGCGGTTTCTCGCGTAGGTCTCCTCGGAATTCGTGCGGTCCTGACAATAAGATATTCCCAGCCGGCCCAAATAGAATTCAATTTCTTCCCTTTCAAGGCAAAGAAGCGGCCTTATCACAAGGACGCCCTGCACCTGCGTTTCCCGCACGGGAGGAATGCTTCCCATCCCTTTTATGCCAGTTCCCCGGAACAGGTGAAAAAGCAGCGTCTCCGCCCGGTCTCCTGCATGATGGGCCAGGGCGATCTTAATGGTCTCGCCGTCCTTTTGCCATTTTTTCGCCAAAGTTTCAAAAATCTGATATCGGGCAACGCGCCCGGCTTCTTCCTCGGAAAGTCCCTTATTTTTCGCTAAGGCGGGCACGTCCACGTTCTCCTGGAGAAAGGGCACGTTCATTTCATGACAAAGCCCTTTCACAAAATCCGCGTCTTCCTGCGCTTCCTCCCGGATGCCGTGATTTACGTGTACCACCCTAAGCTGCAGGCGAAAATATTTTCTCATTTCGCGCAACAAAAACAAGAGGCAGACGGAGTCTGCCCCTCCCGACACTCCCACAAGAATCTTGTCCTCCCGGTCCAACATACCCTGGGACTCACAGTATTTTCGGACTTTTTGCGCGATCTGATCTATCTTTTTCATGATATTTAAATGTATCTCAAACCCGTAAAAAAGTCAACAACCTCACGGATTCTTCCATAGCGTCGCCACAAGGATCGTCATGTCATCCCGAATGTTCCCCTCGCTGGCAAAAATGGCTAGCTGCATTAGTTTTTCGGCCATCTCCCGGGGACTAAGCTCGTCCATCTCCGCCAGATATTTCCGGGGCGCCTCCTCATAACCCTTGTCCCGAAAGGCTTCCAATACGCCGTCCGTCATTAATATAATGCTGTCTCCCTCCTGAAGGCGCAGATAGCGCTTTTGGGGTTCTAAATCCTGAAAAATGCCAAGAGGAAGCTGGCCTCCCGGGATCTCCTCCACGTCCCTTCCCCTCTTCCGGAAGGAAACGGCGCCTCCGGCTTTACAGAAAACGCAATCTCCCCGCTCCAGGTCCAGCATGCAGGCATCCAGCGTGGGGTGTCCCAACTCTTCCCCCTTTGTAACGGCCGTGGCGTTTACCATGCGCAGGGCCGTCTCCGGCTGATAGCCTGTCTCAAGAAGCTTCTCCGTAAGGTCCAGCACAAACCCGCTCCCCCGGGAGGCTCCCTCGCCGGATCCCGTTCCGTCTGACAAAAGCAGAGTCACGGTTCCCCTTTCCGACTGCAAAATGGAGTAATTATCTCCCGAGACCTCCTCCCGGCTCTTCACCACCCTGGCAAACCCCGTAAATGCCACGTAGACCGGCTCCTCCACGTAATAAAAGCTGCCTTCCTCCCTCCCCACCCACTCCGGAGAATTCAGAGAAAGACTAAACTGCTTTCCAAGCACTTCCCGCAAAGGCTCCCTTGCCTCCTCGGCCTGCACGCCCGTCGCCAGATCCGTCCGCAGGCAGAGACTGATGCGGCCGCCTCTTTCCGTGGGAACCTTACAGGCCCCTTCCAGGATCAGCCTCTTCTTTTTCAGCAGATGGGACAGCCTGCTCCAATCCTTTTCCTCCAGCGGCGAAAGACCCGCAACCTCTCCCGCCGTCTGCTCCATCATGTCTGCCAGCTCATTTAAGTGTCCTGCGATCACGCTGCAGTTCTCCCGAAGCCTTTCCTCCTCAAAAAAGCTTCTGCGATCCAATACTTTGGGCGGTTCCTCCCGCTCAAAGCTTTTTGCCAGTTCCCGAAAGCTCTCCGCATACCCGCACAGCCTGCCGCCGCAGACGTCCGGCATCCGAAAGTGACTTGGCTTTTTCTTCTCTTCCATGAATTCAAATTGCATCATCCTTCCAGCCCCCTTGGTCCTCCAACTGATACATGCAATTATAAAAAGCCTTGTCCTTTCTTTTTGTCAAATTCGGTTGCCTTTTCCTTAATAATTTGCGACAAAAAAAGCAGGAGCCTTGTCACTCCTGCTTAAAAATGATCTCACCTTCATAAACCAGTCCCAGTTTCTCCTGAGCCACTTCCTCAACGTAACCCTTGGTCTGAGTATATTTACGAAATTCTTCCAGCTTTTGAGCCCTCTCCTCTTCCTTTTGGATCTCCGCCTGAAGCTCCCGGATCCGGGCATCGTAAGCATCGATCTTTTTCTGAAGGCCCACGGCGCTGATGGCGATGACCGCCACGATGACTAAAACGGCCGCCGTCACCAGAAACATGCTCACCTTGTTCTGCTGAGGCTTCCGATAAGCCGCTTTCTTTCGTTTCTTTCCCGCTCCCCTCCGTCCGGAGGATATGTTTCTTCGTGCATTTGAATAATTTACTGCCAAGCCAGATCACCCCTTTGCCTATTATTCTAAGCAATCCATCCAGTCTCGTCAACAGCTTTTTCAGAAATGCGGAGCCATATTTTAAGAACGGCGGACTGGCCAGTCTCAAATATGCCCAGATGCCCGCCACGGCTGCTGCCACTGCAAACCACCTAAGGACTCCGTTATTCTCCACGTGCAGCAGCCAAAACGTCTCTCCCCCGCAAAAGCACCAGAACAGAAGATCTTCCGCCGCTACCCAGACGGCTCCGTGCGGGATCACCCGCCGGAAGAGACGAAAAAGATCATAAACAAAGGCAAGAAAGATCCCCATTTCCATGGCCCGCAGCATAAACAGGTTCTCCTGGCTCACGCTCAGGCCCTCTAGCGGAAGAGACGGCTGATCAGGGACGCCGCCTTCTGCTGGCCCGTGGGCGCCGCGTCGGTATAGGTAAAGCTGTCCAGCCTTCCGTCCACGTCCACCTCTCCCTTTTCCAGGGTCAGCCTGCTTACGTGCAGGTCATCTCCCTTAATGGAGAGCATGCCCTGCTCCGTTTCCAGTAAAACCTCATGCAGGTCAAAGGACAATACGTCCTTAACGCCGCTCAGCATGCAGGTTTTTCTGCCCGACATGGTCATTTTATGGATCCTTACGGGAGAATTCAATTCTTCCATCCTTCTTGCCTCCTTTTCCATCGCCGGCTGCCTTTTTGGCAATCCTAACACATTATACGCGGAAAAGAAGACGTTATGACCTTAGACGTACTTAAACATTTCTGCCGCATTCTCCTTGCGAACGGTCTCCGCCACGTCCAGCACCTCCACCTTTACCTCCTTGTTTCCGAAGGCGATGGTGATCACGTCCCCCACCTTAACGTTTGTCGATGCCTTTGCCGGCTTGTCGTTGATCATGACGCGTCCGCCGTCACAGGCCTCGTTGGCGACGGTGCGGCGCTTGATCAGCCGGGAAACCTTTAGATATTTATCTAACCTCATAATAGTGCCTCCTCCCAATAAAAAAACCGGGCAGGGGACCCTAAAGATCCTCTGCCCGTCGCCCAGCGCTTCTTATGCGTTGATGGTGTCCTTCAAAGCCTTGCCAGCCTTGAACTTAGGTGCCTTGGAAGCGGGAATCTTAATGGTCTTGTTGGTAGCAGGATTTCTGCCCTCTCTTGCTGCTCTCTCAGCAACTTCGAAAGTACCGAAACCAACCAGCTGAACCTTCTCACCCTTCTTAAGCTCATCCGTAACAACGTCAGTGAAAGCCTTCAGAGCCTTCTCTGCGTCCTTCTTGGAAATTTCAGCGTTCTCAGCGATCGCTGCGATCAATTCTGCCTTGTTCATTGTTAGAACTCCTCCCTGTTGGTATTGTCATGCCGCGCCCCCTGTCGGAAAGCGAGCCTAAACATGAATATAGCCGTTTTTACGGGCTTTGTCAAGAGGAAAGACGATCTCTCATATTTAAATAATGCTTAAATTCTGATGATTACGTCTGCCATTTCCGCCATAATAGTGTTATGCGTAACAAAAACACATGGAATGGGAAGCTGCATCAGACCTTCCATAACCATTTTTTCTTTTTCAGGATCCATGTGACTGGTTGCCTCATCCAAAACAAGTATCTCCGGTTTTCTGATCAAAGCTCTTGCCAATGCAACGGATTGCATTTGTCCTTGAGATAGGTTTGCTCCATTTTCATCAATAAAAGACTCCATCCCCCGCAAAGACTTTTGTAGATAGTCCTCCAATCCTGCCGCGATACACGCTTTCATGACATCATCTTCAGAGTATTCTTCTCCCAGCGTAACATTAAAATATAGTGTATCAGCAAATAAAAACGGCGTTTGAGGAACATATGCCACACGATTATATATGTCACTCATTTTTACGTTTTCACTATTTAATCCATTATATAAGACACAACCGCTTTCCGGCTTTTCCAAACCCATGATTATTTTTAGCAACGTACTCTTACCCGTACCATTCTCCCCCACAACCGCAAGTTTCTTTTTTCCCGATATGGAAAGTGAAATTTTGCTTAAAAGAGAGGAATCTCCAAAATACGAAAAACTAACGTCTTTCAATTGTATTTCCTTTACGTGCTCTAAGCTTACCCCTTTATTCTCATCCTTGCCCTTCGCACAAAAGATATCCTCAACTCTTTCCAATGAAACCTGACAGCCTTGAACCTCTAATAATGTCAAAACAAGCTGTTTTGCAGAGTCACTAACCAACTCCAGCAGCATGATAAAAGTCACGAGTTCTCCCAAAGAAATCACATTCGATTGGACAAATTCAAATCCCGTAAAAAGAATAAGCAAGTTCCCGACTTGCTCGATCAAAAATCCTCCCGACAAGCCAGCATATCCCACAAGGCTCACTTTATAGCCTCTGGATGTCATATCATTATATTTTTCCATAAGAAGGGTATGCACTCTATTTTCAAGATTATAGGTCGTTATGGCCTCGCTTCCTTGAATCAATTCCTTGAAATATGATTGCACTCCACCGGCTGCACCCATGGCATTATGCGTCATTGCTTTTCTCGGTCTACTAACGGCAAAAAACAAAATTACGTATAAGAAAAGCATTAAAGCCAGCAGCAGAAACAACGGCGGGCTGATGCGAATTAAAAGGATGCTTCCTGGAACAAGTAAAAACAAATTTACAAGTATAGATATCGGGATGTCCGAAAACAATCTTCGAACTTGGATTAAATCTGACAATCTGGAAGCATAATCTCCAAATGATCTTTTATGAAGTTCCCCCGGTCCTACGTTAAGAAGCTTTTCTGCATACTTTGCCATAAAACAACCATCCAGGCGTTTTGCAAGACGTGCACTCACCATTCCTTTCAGATATAGTAAAGTTGCGGCGCACGTAACGGCAATAATTACAAAGAAAAACAGAGCATATATGTCTTTCTCAGCGATATTAGCAAGTATATAAGTAAAAGGATTTGAGCGTTTTCCCACATATCTGCGTATCCTTAAGTCATAAAATGCATATAGTATTTCAAATAAATAGGACATGCCGATCGATATTGTCAGGGTAAGGACGGACATAAAGAGCATGCACAATGCTTCCTTCCAAGATGCGCCGAGCGCATCCCAAAAAAAGGCTGATCTGTCTGTTTTTTCCTCCAACACATCCTTTCCCTGATTCGTAAAGACCAACATATGCCCGGACCAACATTCTGAGAATTTATCGAGCGGTATAATCCGCATTCCTTCTCCGGGATCAGCCAAAAATACTTTTTTCTTTGCCATCCGGTAAACTATGGCATAATGGTTTTTCTTAAAGTGTACGATTACAGGTTTCTTTTCTTTTTTCAAATATGCAGATAATTCTTCCGTTGAGGCTTTATATCCTTCAGCATTAATCCCTATCTTTTCCGCGCCTTCGCAGATTCCCTGAAACGTTGTACCGTTTTGATCCGTATGCGTAAGTTCCCTCATAAAACAGAGCGAATGTTTTTTGTTAAAATATAGGCTGATCATAAGCAAACATGCCGCACCACAATCCGCATGATCATGTTGTCTAATCATCTTAATGTTTTTCATTCGTCAAGCCTCACCATCTACTCGTTTAAGTATAATTGAACGCGATTCTGAATCCGTTCTGCCACCTGCCGTACGGTATCTTGTCCCTTGAAAAAGCTCTCCGCTTCTTCCTGAATAATCTGCACTATCGTTTTGTCACCGACCTTTGCTGCATATCCATTATAAAGAAGCTTTTCAAATGCCTCTATGTCCTCTTTGCCTGCATACGGAATGTCTAAATATATATTTCCGTAAGCAATCTGCATTTGGGGCTTATGATTTTCCGTCTCATCATATGCCTCTTGGATCATGCTCTTGTAATTTGGAACATAGGAAGGAATGGCACCAGATGCATGTTCCTCACCTGTCAGAAAATATTTGACAAATCCCCATGCAGCTTCCTTTTCCTGACATTTTGTTGTAATTGCGATCGCACAGCCCTCGGGAACAACATACACTCCGTTCCGATCATCAGATGGAAATCCGATAATTTTCCCATTGCGGGAATACATGGAGATCAGCAACTCATAATCTTGAATTCCCGTAATGCCAGCCATGATCATTCTGAACTCTCCACTACGAACTTCATCGTAAAAGCGTTCAAAATCCATTTCTCCATATTTATTATCAGAGCAATTCTTAATAAATTCCAAGATTTCATAAAACTCTTCCGTCTCAAAATTACAGTTTCCTGCAGAAAAATCCACAAAATGCGGCAGAAGTACCGGACAAACATATTGAAGAAAGTCACTTCTCACAAGGTACTTCCTTGAAGCCACTGGTTCGGGCAAATCACTAATAAAATCCTTAAACTCATTAAACGTCCACCCTTCCCTGTCTGCAAGATAGTCTTCATTTCCTATTAGAGCCATCATGGAAACTTTTTCCGGTATCGCCCAAAGTGCTCCATTTTTTTCATATATCTCCAAAGCTTTATCTAGAAAATCCACTTTTGAAAGCTCCGTGTCGCGAGTCAAGAAACCATGCAAATCCTCCAAAAGACCTTTTTTTTCAAGGCTCCCTCTAATCGATGCATCGCTTATGTCTATCAGGTCTGGAATCTTCCCTGCTAAAATTTCCTTTGCCAGCTCATCTACGGACTCGTAATTTTTTACAACAACCCTAACGGCATCTTGGGCTTTGTTAAATAAAACTGCTGCGTCTCTGCATTCGGATATCTGCAACGGTTCTGCATTCGTAAGAGCCAGCGTCAATTCGCGCATTACCTTATCCGTCTTTTGTATTTTAAAAAAATTATAATTATAAAAATATTCTTTATCTGTTTTTTCTCCCGTATCAATCAGCGCATGCCAGCTACCATCCGAAACCTGCAAAATAGCCTTAACATCCAGGGCCTTTGCCACGTTGATATCCGATAGCCTGAAAATTTCGCAAATCTCCCTTCCACTATGGTCGCACTGCAAAAGTCCTTCATCCGTCAAAAAAAATATCTTATCCGGATCATTCCCACTTGCAAATCGGCAGGTATCCGTGTTTTTGATCTGCTTGACAAGTTCTTTCTTTTTTCCCGTCTGTCGATTGATCTCCAGCAAATTTACGAAATTATTAAAATAATCTTTTTCAAGCACCAGTATGCGGCCATCCTCGCGTACCTGAATATCTAAAACATATCCGTCAAGCTTTGTGTCAAAAATGACCTTCCCACTCTCTGACATAAGAACTAAATCACTGATTAATGGATCTTCGGAATACGTAAACAAAACTTCTTCCGAAAGCACGATCACGTTCATGGGATATTCTACCATGGTGCCGTCAAAAAAGCCGCGCAACGCTTCGGTTAAATCAGTGACCTGAAACAATTCCCCTTCCGAATCGTATGTATACTTGAAAAAATCATGTTTCTCATCTTTAACTTCCTGAAAACTCATGGTCAATATCGAATAGCTTCCATCATCCCCAATATATCCACTATCCATAAAGCACATTTTTATGTTTTCTCCGGGAAACTTGCTCCTGTCTCTATGATATGATGTTTTACTCAATTCATTTTTTTCCGTGTCATAACGCCAAATTGTTGAGACTTCAGGATCATCAATACAAGCCCCATCCAGATAAATATACAATCCATCCTCAAAAGAATATCCTAGGGAAAAACCAAAATCATTTGGAAGGATTCTTTCGGCACTATATCGATCATCTGTTTTTTTTATTTCATTGTCAACCTTGTCGCAGGCAGCCAAGCACATTATTACTGCCGTAAACATTATCAACGTCAACCATCTACTTTTCATGAAGTACCTTTCTAGTGAAACCCTTTCACGCCTCATACTCAAATAAAAAGGAGGAAAACTCTTTTGCATTTATTAGCCATTTTAGTAAAAAAGCTAAAGCTATAATATTTTCTACACAGAATATTATCTTCCTAATTTCGCCTCCACCAAGTGATCCGAATTATGTTTTGCCATCTTATTTGCCAGAGCGTAATTTGCTGCCCATTCTCCAAGCCCAAACAAATTAAATGAATATGACACAGACTCTGTTACTTTACATATTCCGCAAGTCCAAGTCATGGTTTCACCTCCGTGAATCTGATTCATCATTTCCTTCGATAATTTTTGCATTTCCCAATTTCTCCTTTTCAACAATCTGTATATAGTTTCCGCATTTGAGCTTCCTCCATACTTGAAATCATATCACTTTTATATAATTATGTCAATCATAATATGTGCAAAGTTTCCTCCGTCAAAGCGGAATTTCTTTCCACGCAAACCGTCTTCCTCATACCCGGAAGACGGCCTCCATGAATTCTTTCTTTTCTTTCTCCTGTGCCATCAGTTTTTCCAGCTTTTCCAGATTCTTTCCCGGGATCCATGCCTTGCCGGAATTATAATAAAAATTCGCGATCTTCCAGAACTTCTCCGGATAGGAAAGGCGGTAATACAGGTCGATCCTGCTGATGGCTGACAGTGGTCTGACTTTTTCATACTCACGAAGAAGCTTCTCCCCCAGGGAAATGGACCAGTTGCTTTTCTCTAAGAGCTTTCGCATCAGCAGATGGAGATCCCTGACGGGGTCATCCCTGACGCAGCGCTCAAAATTGATCAAAAACCAGTTTTTGGCGTCCAAAATGATATTGTGATATTGGTAATCGCCATGGCAATAGGAAGCGCGGTTCTCCCTCTTTGCGGCCGCCTCGTAGGAAAGCCAGCCCTCCGTCGCCTCCTTTGCCTGCTCATAAAACGCGTCAAAGCAGCCAAGGAGGGAGATTTCAAACCAGGTCTTCTGGCTCCTGCCAAGAAGGTACTTCCGGATCCTGCGAAGCTCGCGATTTCGCTTCTCATACTCCGCCGCCACCTCAAAGGCCGGCAGCTCGGCGTTTTTCTGCTCCTTCGCACCGTTCTCTTCCCCGTCAAAGGCCGGCAGCTCGGCGTTTTCCTGTTCCTTCGCACCGTTCTCTTCCCCGTCAAAGGCCGGAAGGCCGGCGTTTTTCTGCTCCTTCGCACCGTCCTCATCCAAGACCATGGCTGGGCCCTCCTCCAGGCCGTCCTGGATGCACAGGTGGAGCTTTGCCAAAAGTCTCACCGCCATGGCACACTCCTCCGCATCTTTTACGTTGCACTCCCGCCCCTCCCGGAAGGTCTTCAGCAGATACGCTACGCCGTCACCGTCTTTTACAAAAAATGCCCCTTCTTTTGTGGGGATCAGGCTTTCCGCCTCCACCAGGCCCCGCTTGGCAATGGTGCGGAGAAGACGATCCTGCACCGCAAGGCGCTCCGGATTACCTGTATATTCCTTAAAGATCAGGGTGCCCTTGTCCGTGTCACAAAGGATCGCGCCCCTGCCCTTCCGGGTTCCCGTCACTTCTATCTCATACTGTTCCAGCAAACTGACAGCCCTGTCATTCATAAACCGCCCTCCGATTCCTTTACTGTAACGGGCGTCCCCTCCGTGAGGCTCCTCCATCGTCACACCTAAGCTTATGAATCGCAGGGCGGTTTTATGCTCAACCAAGCAGGCTCTTTGCCCGCTCCGTCAAATATTCTTTTGTGTTGCGTTCCGGCTCGTCCAAAACCTCCTCAAGCAGCGTCTGAAGGCAGTCGCCGATCGCCTTTCCGGGCTGCATTCCAAGGCTGATCAGGTCTTTTCCGTTCAGCGCAAGATCCTTAAGGGAAATGCATTGATGCTCTGCCATGATCTTCCCGTAGAGCTCCTGCCAGCTGTCTATGCGTGCCAGCTTTTCCTCCCGGAGATACTCGCTCTGAGCCAGTACGTCGGCGCGCCAAACCTGAAAGATCGCAGGAAATGCCTCCTCCCCGATCCGGTTCACGGCCCGGCGGACAAACCTAAGATCCGGCTCCTGATCGTTCCCGTAATCATGGTACTTTACCAGCTTACAGGTCAGGTCTATGGTCTCATTGTCAAATTTCAGGCGCCGGAGGATCTCCCCGGTCATCCGGGAGCTGACCTGGGGATGCCCGTGAAAATGGGTGATCCCCTGCTCATCCACGCTGACGCACCTAGGCTTACCTATGTCGTGAAAGAGCATGGTCAGCCTAAGGATCTTGTCCGCCGGCACCTGCCGCATGGCTTCCAGCGTGTGCTCACCCACGTTAAAACAGTGGTGCGGGTGGTTCTGCGGCGTTTCCATGCAAACGTCAAACTCCGGTAGAACCACCCTGGTAATTCCCGTCTCATATGCCGTGCGGAGGTAATCCGGATGATCCGACGTAAGGAGCTTTACCAATTCCGCGTGAATCCGCTCCGCGCTGACGTATTTCAGATTCGGCGCAAGGTCACGGATGGCCTGCTTTGTCTCCTCTTCGATCTCATATCCCAGCTGGGCGGAAAAACGCACGGCCCGCATCATGCGAAGGGCATCTTCCCCAAATCTGGCCTTCGGATCTCCCACGCAGCGGATCATCTTTTTTTCCACGTCCTCCATGCCGCCAAATAGATCCACCAGTCCTTCCCCGTCATTGTAGGCCATGGCATTAATGGTGAAATCCCGGCGTTTTAAATCTTCTTCCAGACTTGGCGTAAAGATGACCTCGCTGGGATGCCTGTTATCCTCATATTTTCCGTCTATGCGATAGGTGGTTACTTCATAGCCCTCTTTTCCCACCATCACCGTCACGGTACCGTGCTGAATGCCCGTGTCAATGGTGCGGCGAAACAGGGCCTTGACCTCCTCCGGCCTGGCTGACGTCGTCACGTCCCAGTCCTGGGGTTCCCGCCCCAGAATGGAATCCCGAACGCACCCGCCTACCACGTAGGCCTCATACCCGGCCCCATTTAGCGTCTTCAAAACCTCCATTGCCCCCGCCGGGATCCGGATGGATACGCTGCTTTCCCCGCCTTGATTCCTCTTTTCTTCCATGCGCACCACCGCCTTCCTTTCCCAAACAAAATTCAAAGCTTCGCTTTTCCATGCCATAGACCCGTGCATTCGCTCCTACGGCCACTTAAACAATTCTTCTACGGTATAAACTTCCGGATCACTTCCACAATCCCGTCCTCGTCATTAGAGGCCGTTACGTAATCCGCAGCCGCCTTGACCTCCGGCTTGGCATTCCCCATGGCAACCCCAAGACCGGCATATCTGATCATGGAAACGTCATTAAACCCGTCGCCGCAGCAGATGGCATTCTCTTTGGTCATGCCAAGGCTTTCCAGCATGTGGTCCAGGGAAGATGCCTTGTCCACGTTTTCCGGCATGATCTCGATAAAGAAAGCCTCCGACCGGTAGACGCCGGCTATTCCCTCATAGCGCTCCCGAAGCTCCTTTTCATATTCCGGGGCCACTTCCGGCGGCGCCGTCATGAGACATTTATTGACGTCAAAGTCCACAAATTGCGGGAAATTCTCCACCACGCGGATGGGCAGGCCATTGATCCTCGCCTCCAGCGCCACGTATTCATCCGGCTCAAAGGCTGAGATCACCTGATCGCCAAGATAGGTAATGAGCCCACAGCCGTGATCCTTTGCAAAGCGGTATAAGCTGGGAATGATACCGGGGGATAAAAGCCGCTGATACACGATCTCGCCGCTGCGGCATTCCACGATGCGCCCGCCATTAAAGGAAAGCAGGTATCCGCCATACTTCTCCAGCTCCAGCTCCTGCTCATAGCGGCGCATGCCGGGCGTTGGCCTTCCGGAGGCAAGGATCACCTTGTGTCCGCGCCTTAAAATTTCCTGAATGCCCTCCTTCGTAGCCGGCGTTATCTGCTTTTCCGAATTTGTCAACGTGCCGTCAATGTCTAAAACCAGTACTTTTTCTTCCATTCTGCCCATGCATGACTCCTTCTTGCTGATCCTATTCTCTATTCATAAGAATACGGGAACTTTTTTCTTTTCGCAAGTATTTTCCGCCGGGCGAAACAAAAAATCCCCCGGCCACCTTGGACCGGGGGATTATAACGACTCTTATTCATTTTGTGATTCTTCCGTGCTTTCCGTTGCGGTGCTTTCCTCCGCTGAGCTCTCCGTTGCGGTGCTTTCCTCCGCTGAGCTCTCAGCTGCGGTGCTTTCCTCCGCTGAACTCTCCGTTGCGGCGTTTTCTGCGGCAGCGCTCTCGGCTGCTGCCTTCTCCTGCTCCTCAAGAATTAAGTAATTGAGATTCTTGTCAAGATCGGAGATCTGGCAATTTTCCTCCAGCTTCTCAACGTAGGCCGTTACCGCATCATTGCGAAGGCTCGATTCAATGGTCTTATACCAGATGGGATGTCCCTCGCCTATGTAGTAAACCACAAAGCTTGCCACGTCGGGAACCGTTACGACCTCGCAATTTCCGGCGCTGCGGCCTTCTGCAAAGATCCAGTCAAGAAGCTCCTCGTAAAGGTCATCGTCCTTGGAGATGCCCTCCAGAAGACCTCCCTCAGCCACGGCCTTGTCATAAAACGTAGTGTTGCAAAGCTCTTCGAAATGAGGTTCGGTGGCGCCGCCATCCTTCCAGGCCGCAAACATATTGTTTGCTTCTTCTTCCGTATCGGAAACAAGGATGCGGACGTTGGCGGTTGCCGTCTCGTCGCGGAATCTCTTTTCAAAAGCCAGGCAATAATAGCAATGAGAACCGGAATCCTCCAGTACCGTAGTGTCGCCGGCCTTCCTCGCATCATCAAACAGCCAATCCCTGATCACGTTATTCGCGGAGTCATACAAAATGCCCTCCACAACGTCGCCGTCCGTCTTAACGGTGCCAAGCGCCTCGTCCGCAAGTGCTTTGGCATCTGCCATGGCCTTTTCCACTTCCGCTTCTGAAGGCGTATAAGCTGCATCCGCATCCGTCTCGGCGCTCTCATCCTTGGGATCCGCCAGTTCCGTGGGCTCCGTGGGAAGCTGTGCGTCAAACTGCTTAATGCGATAGTTTACGCTGTCGTACTGCTTGGGATTCTCCGCATATTTTGCCGATACTTCGTCTGCGGAAGGGGTCATGTCCTTGCTTAGCTTTGCATAGTACTTATTGACAAAAAGCGCTTCCTCCAGATAAGGCTTGATCCTTGCAGAGGTAGCATAGGAACCAAAATTCTGGCGCAGGTACTTATTCAGGGAGACTCCGGCTTCCTGGGCATTTGCTTTTTGCTGAGCCACGATTCCTTCATATTCCGCAGATACGTCGACGGTAAATCCCGTTGCCTGGGCGTCTGCCTTCAGCGCCTTATTCCTGCGAAGGGTGTCCATGGTCATCTCTTCAAAAAAGTCCTTCCACGTCCTGGTTCCGCTGTAATACTGCGTGGAAAGATCCTTGGACAGATCCAGTCCGAACATGCTTAAATATTGGGAATATTGGGCAACGTAATTGTTTACCACGGTGTAGTAGCTGTAATCAAATTCCACCTTGGTAACGTTCTCGTTCCCCACCGTAACGTAGGTCTTGTGAAGTGAAATATAAGAGCGGATCGGGAAAGATAATACCAGGCATAACAGGGCCAGGAGAATCACTATCCCAACGGCAGTGGAGATTTTCTGCGCCCGCGCTTCCTTTTCCTTTTCTGCTTTTCGTTTCTGCATTTTCAAGTCATATTTTGTAATGACCTTCTCTGCCTGCTCCCCGGGAGCGGCATTCTTTTTTTCTTGCTTAGACATGCTAAATGTCTCCTTCCTAATTTGGGAAATCCCAGAATAAAAACATTCTATCCCATTCTTTCAAAAAAATAAAGCCCTTTCACGTGATTTTCACGTGTAAAAGGGCTTTTATTTCTTAAAATACGACTTTATTTCTGTTTTTTGAACTGCAGGGGAGTCATTCCGTAAGCCTTTTTGAACAGTCTGTTAAAGTGCTCCACGTTTTCATATCCAACGGCCTCGGAAACGCTTTCCACCGTCTGCTCCGACTCCTTTAAGAGGATCCGGGCCTTCTTCATGCGCTGCTCCCGAACTACGTCCTGGAAGGTCTTGCCGGTCTTCTCCTTGATGAATTTGGAGAGGTAGGGACCGGAAAGATGGCAATACTCAGAGAGGCTCTCCAGCGTTACGTCTGCATAGTGCTGCTGTATGAAGCTGATGATCTCCACCGTCCGCTCATCCCTTCCCTGGGTCACGTGCTGTTCTGCCGTCAGCTTATTGGTGGCAGAAACAAGCGCAGCAATGGATGCCTTAATGATGTCCTCGTCCACGCCAACGCCCCAGTAGAACTTTCCGTCCGAAAGAATGCCGACGTAAGCAGCCGCCTTGGAGGAAGATCCCTTGGAGATGGCATGCTCCTCATATACGGAAAGCTCATAGGTAATGCCAAAATACGTCTTTATGGCGTTGCTCACTGCGTCAAGGCGTCCGTTACCGCCGGTGCGGATCACGCGTTTTGCGCCGCTTTGCTCAATGGTTACCTCCGCCTGAATGCCCTTCTGTTGCTGGAAATGGCACTCCGGTATGTTAAACACGCTTCTGGGCTGGATATAAGTTTCATCAAAGATGCGGTAGATCTCTTTCGGCTGAAGCTCCTGGTGTCTTCTGTCGGACACGCCCTTGATCAGATAGCCGACCTCCTCACGCATGGCAAGTGGCAGGGAGAAACCAAACTGCTGTTTTAACACAAATGCCACGCCGCCTTTACCGGATACGGAATTGATGCGGATAACGTCGGACTCGTATTCTCTTCCAAGATCCGAGGGATCGATGGGAAGGTAAGGAACGTCCCAGCGCTTGCCGCTCTTGCCGTCCTGTCTCCACTGCATGCCCTTGGAAATGGCATCCTGATGGGAACCGGAGAAAGCAGTAAACACAAGGTCTCCCGCGTAAGGAGTTCTCTCATGTACCTTCATGCCGGTAAACTTCTCATACTGTGCGCGGATATCCATGATATGGGAAAAATCAAGGCCGCTGTCCACGCCGTGGGTAATCATGTTCATGGCAAGGGTCACCACGTCCACGTTACCGGTTCTCTCGCCGTTGCCAAACAGGGTTCCCTCTACGCGGTCCGCGCCTGCAAGTACGCCAAACTCTGCGTCGCTGACGCCGGTGCCGCGGTCATTATGCGGATGAACGCTGAGAACAACGCCGTCTCTGTATTTCAGGTTTTTATGCATGTATTCGATCTGGCAGGCAAATACGTGAGGCATGGCAACCTGTACCGTGGAGGGAAGGTTGATGATGGCCTTGTGCTCCTTGGTAGGCTTCCATACGTCGAGAACGGCATTACATACTTCCAGCGCAAAGTCAACCTCCGTCTGGGAGAAGCTCTCGGGGCTGTACTCAAAGGTAAAATTGCCGTCCGTCTCGTCTGCAAGCTTCTTTAAGAGCTTTGCGCCGTCCACGGCGATCTTTGTGATCTCTTCCTTGCTCTTCTTAAATACCTGCTCGCGCTGTTCCACGGAAGTGGAATTGTAAAGGTGGACCACCGCGTGGGGCGCGCCCTTGACTGCTTCGAAGGTCTTCTTGATAATGTGCTCTCTCGCCTGAGTCAGTACCTGGATCGTTACGTCGTCAGGGATCATGTCGCGCTCGATCAGCGCGCGGATGAAATTATATTCCGTATCGGAGGATGCGGGAAATCCAACTTCGATCTCCTTAAAGCCTACGTCCACCAAGATCTTGAAAAATGCCAGCTTGCTCTCAAGGTCCATGGGCTCGATCAGCGCCTGGTTACCGTCGCGCAGATCCACGCTGCACCAGATGGGCGCCTTCGTGATGCACTCTTTCTTTACCCAGTCATAGGTCATCTTCGGGGGTAAATGATAGCTCTTCTGATATTTTTGCCTGATTTCTTTTTCGGTCATGATGACTTCCTCCATTTGGCAATCCGCAAGCCCTTCCTTTTCGCGATTTTTCAGGTAAGGTCGCGTTGTCATTTATTTATTGTTCTTATCGTTTCTACATCATAGCACTAATATCATATACAAACAAGTGGTAAATTTAATATATTTCTTGATCTTTTTTATCCTTTTCTGCCATCTTCTCATATTTAACAAAATAAATAACTCCTTACTTGAAATGGAGTTTTGATGTTTTTGCCTCTGTTTTTTGCAAAATATAAGTTATTAATAATTTGTATCATATTTAATCTTCCAAACGTATTTTTCTGCCCTTGCCAATTCAAAAAACAAGGAGCAGCTTATTGCTGCCCCTTGATCAACGTCACCTTATCCGCCTGATCCTTTGCCACGTCAAAGACTTCCCGTCATTCTTCCTCCCCTTTTGCATCCGGCTTTACGTACACGATCGCCTCCTCCTGCACGAGTTCCGCAACTTCCCCCACTGCCGTGACCGAAAGGCGTACGTAGCCGGTCTCCTCACCCACGTAAAGCTCCGGATCCTTTTCTCCTAAAACCTTTGCCGTGGAACTATTCGTGTCCGTGATCATAAGCCGTACGGAATAGTCTCCCTTGCACTCCACGCTTACAAGCTCCTTCCAGGAAATCTGCGCGCCGCAGGGGATCTCCAGCGGCTCCTTCACGGTCAGTTTTGGAACGAGAGATACGTACCGGACGGCACCCATCACACAAATTACTCCCAAGATCAGTATAACGGTGATCACGGCGATCACGATCCTCAGTCCCCATCTCTTTTTCCCTGTTTTCATCTTCCCGTCTCTCCTTTTATTTTTCAATCCGTCACGTCATCACCCGTAGCCTCTTCTTCCGGACCGCTTTTCGTAAACTTGTTTGCGCCGTCTACCGAGGCATTCTCTTCTCCCGCAGCTTCCCCGCAGGACTCTTCCACGCCTTCATAGACGTCTTCAAACTTGACCGTCAAAGTATCCAGCACTCCCTGGATATGCTCCTCTGATAACCCATAAAATGCAACGTCTCCTTGAAATTCCTTACAGGAAAGCATCATGATGGTACAACTTTCCCCGTTTTTTTCCGCATAACCAATATCATCCACCAGCGTATACTCGGCTCCCTGACTGTTCACGTACGTGCGGACATTCCCCGTCTTTTGCATCGCAATGCTAAATGCCGCATCCTTTGCCACGTTTCCCTCCATCACGAACTGATGTACGGATATGCGACCTTCCTGATAATCGAAAATGGAATCCAGCGAATACTCCCAGGTATCATTCCCCAAGTTGGAGACGCAATAAGACACGCTCTGCTCTTCCCCGGGAATGGCGCTGAATATACTTTGAAATCTCGTGTCACTTACGGCCGTCAGGTAATCGGGGTAGTCATAATACGTATGCTCATAAATCCCGGAGACCACTTCCACTCTTTTGTGGGTCCATTTGTCATCCGGTCCGCCCTGCTCTTCTCCCTTATTCTCCACGGAAACGCTCTCCAAGGGCTGTGCAAGCGCTTCATCGGAAATATAATTTTCATTTCCAACGGAAATTCCGTGCTCCGTTATCCTCATCTGCTCGATGATCTTGCCCGCCGCATAGGTCGTACCAATGCCGGCCACGAAAAACGCAAGAAGGATCGCCGCCGCCTTCGGGATAAAACGCCCCGCGGAAAACTTACGTATCTTACTCTTTGCTCCCAAAGCCTCTCCTGAAGCAAACTTTTCAAGAATCGCCTGATCCAATGCCGCATCCGGCTTAATTCCCGCCGTCAGCGAATCCTTTAACAGCCCCTCAAATTTTTTATTCTCCATATCGCAATTTCTCCTTTAACGTGCTCCTCGCCTTGTTTAGTCTGCTCTTCACCGTTCCCGTCGGAATAGCCAGCGCATGAGCGATCTCCTCGATGGACATTTCCTCCATGTAATACATGAGAATTACGATCCTGTGCTTTTCGGGAAGCGTCAGTACGCAGGCGCGGACCCGTTCCTCCTCCTGCCTTCTGATCACCTCATCCTCCACGGACCCTCCCCCGTCGGCAATCTGTCCCAGCTCCTCTTCCCCCGGATACGTAACTTCCGCGATCCGCTTCCGCCAGGCCATTTTCCGCATGCGGTTCCTCCAGAGATTTGTGGCAATGGTGATCAGATAAGACTTCGCATTCTGCTCCATGGCAACCTCATCCTTCTCCAGCGCCACAAGGAACGTCTCCTGATACAACTCATCCGCAGCCTCCTTGCTTCGCGTACAGTACAGGCAAAAGGAATAGAGACTTTTCCCATATTCTTTTATCAAATTCTCAGCATCGGCTTTGTTCATCTTCGGTTCCTTTGTGACGTCACGTAAGGTTTATCGCCTTCACTACTATATTTTCACGTAATCGCATAAGGTTCATTTTTTTCACGCGCTTTGAGCAGGCGTTTCGCCTGCTCGATGTCGCGACGTTCGTCGAATGGTTGCTCGTGCAAGCACGGCAACCGCTCTCCTCACTGTTCGCGCAAAAAAAGCCGGGAGCTTTCGCTTCCGGCTTACGCGTTCCTTGGGGGAATCGAACCCTCAACTGACCCTTAGGAGGGGTCTGTTATATCCATTTAACTAAAGGAACATCCTTATGACTGACGGAGGCAAACGCAGGCGCCTCTACATGTTGTCAGGGAAATTAACGTATCCCTGGAGCCAGATGGTTCCCTTAAATCTTCTGCCCACCTGTGGCTCACCCAACAAATCTATTATATTGATACAAACGTCAAATGTCAATTCATTACAGCAAATTGTTAAAATATAAATTTTTTCACCGGTGACGCGGTTGGTAACCAGGCGCATGCCCACGATCTCTCCCATGACGGAATACTGGTCGCACTCCATGCCATAGGGCATAAAGAACGTATCCACGATGGAGAACACGTCCTCCCGCCGGATCCGGGAATTAATGGAGGTATAGGTGTCCATGTCCTCTAAAGTCAGGGTTTCCATGGCTTCCTCGCTTCCCTTTCTCGCCTCCTCAATGAGCTTATTCCGGGCAATGGTGCGACGGCGGATCTGATCCTTCTGCTCCTCATCCACGTGGATGGGCAACAATATGGATCCGCCCAGGGAAAGCCCGGACATGGTCAGGGTCGTCCCCTGAATGGGCAGCCTTCCGGAAACCTGCGCATTTACGTAAGGGATCATATTCTGAAGGTAGAAGATCATGGAGATCCCCATGTTAACGTCCTCCACCACTCCCGCGTAAGAATCCCTCGCCGCGTGACGCTCCACGGAAACGTCCTCCCTGGTCGTTATGCCGTCGCCGCGCAGGTAAGGATAATAATACTCATAGATAAATTTATCCTCTTCATCGAATTCTCCGCAGACCGCGATCCCCAGACCGTCGGCGAAATCCTTGCAAAATTCCCCCAGCATCACGTTCTCGGAATTCATGGTATACGCACGGCGGTCCGCCGTCATAATGGCATCCGTCAGGATTTCCTTAAACTTTGCCCTGTCATTCATCTCGCTAAAGCCAATGGCCCGAAGATATTTATGCATGGATCTCACCTCCTTCACGTCACTTTATGCACAGCCTTCACTTATGTTTTCGGCAAAAATTCGCCCTTTGGTTAGGCACGTGCATATACTATAACTGAAAATTGGTGAAATCGCAAGTTATTTTTGACTTCTGCCAAAGAAAGCCGTCGGCAAAATAGCGAAGGTGCCGCTTACTCCTTATACTCCATAAGGTCTCCGGGCTGGCAATCCAGCGCCCTGCAGATCGCTTCCAGCGTCTCAAACCGGATGCCCTTCATCTTTCCCGTCTTTAAATTTGACAGGTTTACGTTGGTCACGCCAACCTTCTCCGCCAATTCATTTAATGATATCTTCCGATCCGCCATCACGCGGTCCAATCTGATAATGATCATGCCTCTCCTCCAACTTTTCGGTGCGCCGCAGCTTCACTGCCGCCGGCCTTTTCCATGCCTGCATCTGCTTTTAGGCAATGGAATCCACGTCTTCCTGCAGCTTTACGCCATAGTCGAACACCTGGGCCACCACCATGATGGCAAAAAAGATGACGAACATGTAAAAGCTCTTTACGTCCATGGAAAGGTTTGCATATGAAAATTTGAAAAAGTGCATGATAAATACGATCAAACCGGGAACGATGGCAAGGGCAAACTGCAACCATCCGATGATCCGAAGGCGCCTTGCATTTATGCGGGTAAAGGGAGATCCGCCCGCGGCATCACTTGCAATGAGACTGACGACAAACATCATGACGGACAAGATCAGGCTATAGCTCACCTCTTTTGCCTGCTCCATGAGGGCGCAGTATTTCAGATCCGTTTTCCCGTTTACGTCCATTAACGTATACAGATTGTAATCCACGTCATCCACGTATTCCCCTCCCTGATAGAGACGGAAAACTTTCTGCTGATTGAAGGCGCCGGCGGGCTCCTCAAAGCGTATCTCATAGCTGTCCTTATCGGAAAAGACCACCTCAAAAAAGTCTGCCGCCCGCAAAAACAAAAATGCGATAATAAAATACGTGATAAACTGGCTGATCCTGATCACTTTCTTCTTGTTATTTACTTTATTCTTCATACCGTGCCTCCTCGCTTCGATGGCAATCATCATGGTTCCTGTTTTCTATTTCTGCCGGCAAGGATACAATAACATGGTATTTTAAGTTTGTCAATAAGTTTTTAAAGTTTTACTTTAATTTTTTATACTTTTTAGATAATCTTCCAGGGACAGTCCCGGCTGGGCCGCCAGCTCCCGCGCCGCTTCCAGGCCCACGTACCGTATGTGCCACGGCTCATACGTATAGTCCACCTCGCCGTTTTTTCCGCCCGGATAACGCAGGTGAAACCCATGCTCCGCAAGCCTTGCATGGATCTTCTTCCAGACCTCCGGATAACGGACAAGGTCTTCATTTTCATAGACCTCAACGCCATCCAGCCGGAAATACAGATCCAGCGCCAGTCCCGTGTGATGCTCGGAATAGCCCGGCTTTGCCACGGTTCTTGCCGCATAGGCCGCCCCGTATTTCTCCGTAAAGCGCTCCAAAATGTCCTGCTGATATTCTACGCTCCGATAGGCGCTGTCCAGATCCAGGTCGATCCCCTCGTTTTCCCAAAGATCCGCCTTTAGCTCAAGATAAGCCTTGTAGGCGGTCCGCTCTACCGGGACCACGTCCCCCACGGAATTTTTGGCGTACACGA